>CAMOQW010000007.1 GCA_946623195.1 uncultured Prevotella sp. | reverse complement strand
ACAACGAAATGTCAGACAAATGTCAGACATCTTTTTCGGCCTGTTAGATGATCCTGGTCCCGCTGCAGATGGTCTCGCAGACGTGGGACGATCACGACCGCTCTGGCCGCTATACCTGTCGCGACTTCGGCGCCAACTATCTGGAGAGTATGCAGCGCGAGGGCCATCCCATCATCCTGACCAACGGCGACAACGATACATTCCCGCTGTGGTATAACCATGAGGTGGAGGGTGTGAGAACGGATACACGTGACGTGAACATGGAATACCTGCAGACCAACGATTGGAGGATGGCGACAAGATTGTCAGCAGTCTGCTGCGCCGTGCTGACGAGTGGCTCTCGTGGATTGCCACTATCCGTCCTGCCCGTCGTGCAGGCTCCCTCTACTCTCAGTACTCTTGGCTACAGACCATGCAGCATGCACTCGCCGTAGCCGTACAACATAACCGAACGGATATTTACCAACAATACAGCAAGCAATATGAACGCTACATCCAGCAATATCCCCAAGACTAAGCGTCCCTGGTATTCCCACTTCACCCGCCGCCGCATCGCGGTGGTTGCCATTCTCCTGATAGTCACGGGCTATCTCCTGATGGCAGGCCCTGGCAGCACAGAGCAGTCGTTCTGTGCCGACATCTTCTCTTCGCGCAGAATAGTCATCGCCCCGCTGCTATGCCTGAGCGGCTACCTGCTCATCATCGTTGCCGTTTTAAGGAGTCACATGCAAGGCTGGCGAAGACACATGTATGGTTAACGCGGTTACGCGCTTGATTAGCCTCTAATTCTTTAGAGAATTGAAGCGTTCTCACAAATCTATCTAAAATAACTTAAAGCCCCCTCTTCTGCCATCAGCGGCGGAAGAGGGGGTACCTGGCTAAGATTAAGGTTGGACTATTGTCCGACCTTCTGACACCATGACAGAACGAACAAGTTCCTTCTGTACAGGGCTTAATGAGAAGGTTGCAGCGTAAAACCGAGAACCAGGTAGGCTTTCTGTGAACAAGGGTTACCCGTCAGCTGTCCGAAGATAGGTATCGAGAAGGAGTCGGTAATCCGGATGTCCTTGGTCGCCCGCAGCGACAGGTTGGTGACGGCGAAACCGTTGGTGCCGTAGGAAGTGGTGGCATACGGGACGGCACCGGCTGTGGCTGTCCAGTCGACGGTGGCAAGGCGGAAGGGGACATTCACCTCAAAATAGCTGCTGTAGGCCCGCTTGCCGCTCTTGTTCGTGCCATCGTTACCGGCGAAGTTGGTGTACCACGCCAGTGCCAGAGGACCGAAGTCGTAGCCAACGGTAGCCTCGAACACGTGGTTAGTGCCGTGGGCATCGTACTTGAAGTAGCGGGCGTCGGGGTCGAGACCCTCCGAGAACCAGTAGTCGGTGATGCCGATGTTCAGGCCGCCAATGGTGTAGCCCAGTGTCAGGTCGAACTCCTTCACGTCGTCCTTGTTCGTCAGTCCGTAGGAGCCCCAGGCCGTCAGCGACAGGCCTTTGTAACCGACGCCGAGGGTGGGCTGTACGGCTACATCGCCCAACTTCAGGCCACGCCAGATGTACTCGTTGACGAAGTCGCCCTTGATGGTTGTCTCTACGCTATCCTGTGCAAGGGCGGTGCTGCTCAGCACCAGGCCCATTGCAAATAACACAATCTTTTTCATACCTTTTTAATCTTTCACCTTTTTACCTTTTTACCTTTTAGTTATAACAGCTCTCGCCATGTTCGTAGATGTCGAGACCTTCTTCTTCGATGCGACTGTCTACGCGCAGGCCGTGCAGACGCTTGATGCCGTAGAAGAGCACGATGCCGCACAGGGCAGCCCAAAGGTCGATGACCAAGATGCCAAACAGCTCAGCCCCGAAGAATCCCCAGCCGTAGCCATAGAAGGCACCGTTCGAGGTGGAGAGCAGGCCCGTCATCAGCGTGCCGAGAATGCCGCAGACACCATGTACGCTGGAGGCACCCACGGGGTCGTCGATGTGAAGACGATGATCGATGAACTCGATGGCGAAGACCAGCACTGTGCCGCAGACCAGTCCGATGGCGACGGCACCCAGTGGCGACACGAGGTCGCAGCCGGCGGTGATGCCCACCAGTCCGGCCAGCACGCCGTTGAGCGTCAGCGAGAGCGATGGTTTGCCGTACTTCATCCACGTGACGAACATCGTAGCCGTACCGCCAGCCACAGCGGCAAGGTTGGTGGTCAGGAACACATGGCTGATGGCGATGCGGTTCACCTCGCCTGAGGCTGCCAGCTGCGAGCCGGGGTTGAAGCCAAACCAGCCCAGCCAGAGGATAAACACGCCCAGCGAGGCCAGCGTCAGGTTGTGGCCAGGAATGGCGCGGCTCTTGCCGTCAGAAGAATACTTGCCAATACGTGGACCGAGGGCCATCGCGCCAATCAGCGCCAACACGCCACCCACCGAGTGCACGATGGCCGAGCCAGCGAAGTCGTGGAACACATCGCCAAACGTTGTCATCATAAACCCGTCGGCAGCGTCGTTGCAGAGCCAGCCGCCGCCCCACGTCCAGTGGCCCTCGATGGGGTAGATGAACAGCGAGATGCAGGCAGAATAGATGAGATACATCGAGAACTTGGTGCGCTCGGCCATAGCCCCGCTGACAATCGTTGCCGAGGTGGCGCAGAATACGGTCTCGAAAATCAGGAATCCCTCCACGGGCAGGTCGCCCTTGTAGAAGGAGAGGTCGCCCCAGTTTGGCATGCCGATGAATCCTGCCCCCTCGCTGCCGAACATAAATCCGAAGCCGAGGAAGAAGAACAAGAGCGAGCCGAACATGAAGTCGACGAAGTTCTTCATCAGGATGTTGGCCGTGTTCTTGCCTCGTGTAAAACCTGCTTCACACAGCGCAAAGCCCGGCTGCATCCAGAAAACCAGCATGGCTGCCAGGAGCATCCATACGGTATCGAGTGATAATCCTATTTCGTTCATATCTTAAATGTCTTTGTGTTGTTGTGTTATCCCTTTTTACTTTTTGTCTCTCAATACGGTGTCGCCGTTCTCACCGGTGCGGATGCTCCAGGTGTCAATCATGTCGCTCACGAAGATGCGCCCGTCGCCAATCTCGCCCGTGTGGGCCACGCGCAGGATGACCTTCACCGTAGGCTCCACGAACTGGTCGCGGCAAACGATGGTCAGGGCCACACGCTCGATGACGTCGGTCGAGTATTGCACGCCACGGTAGATGCGCTCCTCACGGCTCTGACCGATGCCGTGCACGTTGTGGTACTCAAACCAGTCGATGTCCGACGACAGCAGCGCCTCCTTGACCTCCTCAAACTTGGTCTTGCGGATAATTGCTTCAATCCTTTTCATGCCTTTTTACCTTTTAATAATGAATACTTAGTTTTTGTGTCATCTTGCAAGATTCCGACTGCAAATTTACGGCGATTCTTGGAAATAATTCGCATAATCTTCCAACTTTTCACCAACAAAATCGGCCAGAATGACAAAATGTAAACATATAAGCAGCATACGGCAGCGTTTTCTTTTCACTT
Organism: uncultured Prevotella sp.; assembly: GCA_946623195.1. The sequence goes on along the minus strand of CAMOQW010000007.1, from coordinate 35,220 downwards.
TGTCACAAAGAACGGCTATTCGCGAGCAAACTGTAAGTTGTGTGCGAGTTGCAATAATAATTATGACGCAGATTTCTTTGTTTTTCTGACTTTTTGTATTATCTTTGCACCCAGAATCGAGACAAAAGAAAGATTAAACAAGGATAATATGACAAAAAGTAAATTAGACGGACTATATCAGCCACAGTATGAGCACGACGCCTGCGGCGTGGGCATGGTGGTTAACATACACGGTGGCAAGAGTCACGAACTGGTGGATCAGGCGTTGCGCGTGCTGGAGAATATGGAGCACCGCGGAGCCGAGACGCGCGACAAGACAGGTGACGGTGCGGGCATCATGCTGCAGATACCCCATGAGTTCATCCTGCTGCAGGGCATCCCCGTGCCGGAGAAGGGAAAGTACGGCACGGGACTGGTGTTCCTGCCCAAGGACGAGACGGCACAGCAGGAGATCCTCTCGGTGATGATCGAGGAAATAGAGCGCGAGGGCCTGCAACTGATGCACCTGCGCACGGTGCCTACCTGTCCGGAAGTGCTGGGCGAGGCGGCACGGCGGGTAGAGCCGGCCATCAAGCAGATTTTCGTAACGCAGAATTTAGAGGGGAGAGGTGAGAGGTCAGAGGTAAGAGAATACTCTCAGGACAATGACATCATCTTCAAAAGAAGCCTATATATCATAAGGAAAAGAATAGAACGGAGAGTGGCAAAACTATCCTCTCACCACTCACCTCTTACCTCTCACCTCTCAGACTTCTACATCTGCTCACTGAGCAACACAAATATTATATATAAGGGAATGCTGACCAGCGGACAGCTGCGTCGGTATTTCCCTGACCTACAGAACCCCTATCTGACAAGCGGACTGGCGCTGGTGCACTCACGATTCAGCACAAACACATTCCCCACGTGGTCATTGGCCCAGCCCTTCCGCTTGTTAGCTCACAACGGCGAGATCAACACCATCCGTGGTAACCGGGGGTGGATGAAGGCGAGGGAGAGCGTACTGTCGAGCGAGGCGCTGGGCGACATCCGGGAGATTTCGCCCATCGTTGAGGAAGGTATGAGCGACTCGGCATCGCTGGACAACGTGTTCGAGTTCCTGACCATGAGCGGACTCAGTCTGCCGCAGGCGATGGCCATCCTCGTGCCGGAGTCGTTCAATGACAAGAATCCGATTTCAGAAGACCTGAAGGCGTTCTACGAATACCATTCTATCCTGATGGAGCCGTGGGACGGCCCTGCCGCCCTACTATTCTCTGACGGCCGCTATGCGGGCGGTATGCTCGACAGGAATGGTCTGCGCCCCAGTCGTTATACCATTACCAAGCAGGGCGTGATGGTAGTGGCCTCGGAGGTAGGTGTGATGGACTTCGAGCCGGGCGATGTAGTGGCGAAAGGACGCTTGCAGCCTGGAAAGATTCTGCTGATAGATACCCAGGAAGGCAAGATATACTACGACGGCGAGATTAAGGCCGCGTTGGCCAAGGCGCATCCCTACCGCGAATGGCTCAGCGAGAACCGCGTGCAGCTGGAGAAGCTGAAGAGCGGTCGCCAAGTGTCGAACAGCGTGGAGCATCTGGAACAGCGGCTGGTGCAGTTCGGGTATGGTCAGGAGGATATCGACAAGACCATCATCCCGATGGCCACTGCCGGTCAGGAACCCGTGGCGGCGATGGGCAACGACACGCCGCTGGCCGTCATCAGCGACCGCCCGCAGGTGTTCTTCAACTATTTCCGTCAGCAGTTCGCACAGGTGACGAACCCTGCCATCGACCCGATACGCGAGGAACTGGTGATGTCGCTGACGGAGTACATCGGAGCTGTGGGCACGAACATCCTGACACCCGATGCATCGAACTGCAAGATGGTGCGACTGCCCCAACCCGTACTGACTAACACGCAGCTGGATATACTGTGTAATATAAGGTATAAAGGCTTTAATACAAGAAAACTTCCTATAGCCTTTGAGATTTCCAGGGGGGAAGAAGGGTTACGCCAGTCGCTCGACGCCCTCTGTCATGAGGCAGAGCGCAGTGTGGATGAGGGTGTGAACTATATCATTCTCAGTGACCGCGACATTGATGGGCAGTATGTGGCCATCCCATCGTTATTAGCGGTGAGTGCCGTGCATCATTTCCTGATTTCTGTTGGCAAGCGCGTGCAAACCGCACTCATTGTGGAGAGCGGCGAGATTCGTGAGACGATGCATGCGGCGTTGTTGTTGGGCTATGGCGCCAGCGCGCTGTGTCCCTATATGGCTTTTGCCATTCTTGACGACCTGGTGAAGCGCGGCAAGATTCAGGAGGAATATGCTACTGCAGAGGCCCACTACATCAAGGCCATAGACAAGGGCCTGAAGAAGATTATGTCGAAGATGGGCATCTCGACCATCCGCTCGTATCGCGGTGCGAAAATTTTTGAGTCGATAGGACTGAGCGAGGACCTGTTGCGGAGGTATTTCGGTACTGAGGTGAGCACCATTGGTGGCATCGGATTGAAGGAGATTGCCCGCGATGCCATCCGGATGAAGGAGGCGGCAGGTCGCTGTGATACAGCGACACACTTGACGAACCAGGGGCAGTTCTCATGGCGCAAGGACGGCATTAAGCATGCGTGGAACCCGGAGACGATAGCGAAACTGCAATTGGCTACGCGGCAGGGGAGTTATGAGAAGTTCAAGGAATGGGAGAAGATTGTTGATGAGAAGGAATCGAGCATCTTTATCCGTGACTTCTTCTGGTTTAAGAAGGCTGCCACACCAACACCTATTGACGAGGTGGAACCGGTGGAATCGATTGTCCGCCACTTCGTGACGGGTGCCATGTCGTTCGGGGCACTGAGCATCGAGGCCCATGAGGCTTTGGCATTGGCGATGAACAAACTCGGTACCCGAAGCAATACCGGTGAGGGTGGCGAGGACAATGCCCGCTATCATACTGAAGTGGATGGTGTTAGCCTGTCGTCAAAGACCAAACAGATAGCCTCGGGGCGCTTCGGTGTGACGGCAGAATATCTGGTGAATGCCGAGGAAATCCAGATCAAGGTGGCACAGGGCGCAAAGCCCGGCGAGGGCGGACAGTTGCCCGGCTTCAAGGTGAACGACATCATTGCCAAGACGCGCAACGCCATCCCCGGCATCTCGCTCATCTCGCCGCCGCCTCACCATGATATATATAGTATAGAAGACCTGGCACAACTCATCTTCGACCTGAAGAACATCAACCCGACGGCTGCCGTCAGCGTGAAGCTCGTAGCTGAGAGCGGAGTAGGTACTATCGCTGCCGGTGTGGCTAAGGCGAAGGCCGACCTCATCGTTATTTCGGGTGCCGAGGGTGGTACGGGTGCTTCGCCTGCCAGCTCGATGCGCTTTGCGGGTATCTCGCCTGAGATTGGTCTGGCAGAGACACAGCAGACGCTGGTGATGAACGGGCTGAGGAACCAGGTGCGCCTGCAGACCGACGGTCAGTTGAAGACGGCCAAAGATGTCATCATCATGGCGATGCTGGGCGCTGACGAGTTCTCGTTTGGCACGTTGCCGCTGATTGTGCTGGGCTGCGTGATGATGCGGAAATGCAATACCAACACCTGTCCGATGGGCGTGGCGACACAGAACCCGGAGTTGCGCAAGCACTTCGAGGGAAGGGCGGAGTATGTGGTGAACTATTTTACCTTCCTGGCGCAACAGGTAAGGGAGTATCTCGCTGAGATAGGTGTGCGGAGCCTAAAGGAGATTATCGGGCATACGGAGATGATTGAGGTGAAGGGTTGCGACAAGGTCGCAACATACGGGGCAGCGGCGGAGAAGTGGCGCACCATCGACTTCGGTCGGTTGCTGCATAAGCCCGAGTCGGACAAGGCGCTCTATTGGGACCGCGGGGCCTGTACGAAGGTGACGGGCGTGAAGGATGAGGAGATTATCAAGGCGGCAACAAAGGCCATCGAGGGTGGTGAGGAAGTGACGCTCGACTACGCCATCAAGAATACCGACCGTGCGGTGGGCACGATGCTTAGTGGTGTCATTGCCAAGAAATATGGCGAGGCAGGACTGTCCGACGGCACCATCAACATCAAGTTCAAGGGTTCGGCAGGCCAGTCGTTCGGGGCTTTTGCCGTTCGCGGTCTGAACATCAGGCTCGAAGGCGAGTGTAACGACTACTTCGGAAAGGGTCTCTCTGGCGGACGCATCTCGATTCTGCCGCCTGCCCGTAGAAGCGATGACTTCAAGGCAGAAGAAAACATCATTGCCGGTAATACTGGCCTCTACGGTGCCACCTCGGGCGAACTCTACATAAACGGCAAGGTGGGTGAGCGCTTTGGTGTGCGCAATTCAGGGGCCATTGCCGTCATCGAAGGTGCTGGCGACCACTGCTGCGAGTATATGACTGGTGGTCGTGTGGTAGTGCTAGGCGAGACGGGTCGCAACTTCGCCGCCGGTATGTCGGGCGGTGTGGCTTATGTTTATGACCCCAAGCACACGTTTGACTACTTCTGTAATATGGACATGGTGGAACTCTCGCTGGTGGAGGACTCGGTATCACGCAAGGAACTGCTCGAACTCATCCGTCAGCACTATCTGCACACAGGTTCTGCACAGGCCGGCCGGATGCTCGACGACTGGCATCGCTATATCGAGGACTTCATCCAGGTGGTGCCCATCGAGTATAAGCGCGTGCTCGAAGAAGAGAAGATGAAGCGGCTGCACGAGAAGATTGCCGACATACAGAGAGACTATTAAAGTTCAATGTTTAATGTTCAATGTTCAATAGATAAAAATGGGAAATCCGAAAGCATTTTTAGAGATACACCGTCAGGAGGCCGGTTACCGACCAATTCACGATAGAATACACGACTTTGGCGAGGTGGAGCAGACGCTCAACACCCGCGAACGAAAGTTGCAGGCGAGTCGCTGCATGGACTGCGGCGTACCCTTCTGCCACTGGGCCTGTCCGTTGGGCAATAAAGCACCAGAGTGGAACGACGCGCTGTATAAAGGCGACTGGGAGTTGGCCTACCGTCTGCTGACGAGTACCAATCCCTTCCCCGAGTTCACGGGCCGCATCTGTCCGGCACTTTGCGAAAAAGCCTGCGTGCTGAACCGTTTCAACCACGAGCCGACCACCAACCGCGAAGACGAGTGTGCCATCATAGAGGCCGCCTTCCGCGAGGGATATATCCAGCCGCGCATGGACATTATGAGGAATGGTAAGAAGGTGGCGGTGATTGGTGCCGGACCTGCCGGACTGGCTGCTGCCAATGCCCTGAACCAGATGGGATATGCGGTGACGGTATTTGAGAAGAACGAGGCTGCCGGCGGCTTGCTGCGCTATGGCATCCCCAACTTCAAGCTCAACAAAGCCATCATTGACCGCCGCATCAGGCTGATGGAGCAGGAGGGGATAGAGTTCAGATATGGCGAGGACGTAGGGGAGGCTGCGATAATATCGCAGCATACGGAACAATACGACGCTGTCATCCTCGCCACCGGCACGCCTACCGCCCGCGACCTCAAGGCTCCCGGCCGTGAACTGCGAGGCGTACACTTTGCACTGGAACTACTCGCGCAGCAGAATAGGGTGCTGGCAGGAATGGAGTTCTCGAAGAACGAGCGCATCACGGCTAAGGGCAAGGACGTGCTCGTCATCGGTGGTGGCGATACGGGCAGCGACTGCATCGGAACCGCCCACCGTCAGGGCTGCAAGAGTGTGACGCAGATAGAGATCATGCCGCGACCTGTCGAGGGTCCTGACGACCCACAGAACCCCTGGCCCAATTGGCCGCGCACGCTCAAGACCACGTCGAGCCACGAAGAAGGCTGCACCCGTCGCTGGAACATCAATACGCTGGAGTTCCTAGGCGAGAACGGCAAGTTAACAGGCGTGAAGGTGCAGGAGATTGATTGGAAGCCCAATCCCGACGGCGGTCGCCCGCTGATGGTAGCGAAGGGTGAGCCTGAGGTCATCAAGGCGGAGCTATGCCTGCTGGCTATGGGTTTCCTGAAGCCCGAGCATCCTCAGTATCCGGAGAACGTCTTTGTCTGCGGCGATGCCCAGAATGGAGCCTCGCTGGTGGTTCGTGCTATGGCCAGCGGCATAGAGACCGCCAAGAAAGTAAACGAATATCTGACGAAATGAAGAAGATAGCATTCACCAAGATGCACGGCTGCGGCAACGACTATATCTACGTCAATGCCATGCAGCATCCGATAGCCAATCCGCAGGCTTGCGCTATCGCCTGGAGCGACCGCCACAAGGGCATCGGCTCCGACGGGCTGGTGCTCATCGACCGCAGTCCCGTGCCAGAGGCAGACTTCGCTATGCGCATCTTCAATGCCGACGGCAGCGAGGCGATGATGTGCGGCAATGCCAGCCGTTGCATTGCCAAATATCTATATGACCGCAATCTGACGAGCAAGACGACAATACGGTTGCTCACCCTCTCAGGCATCAAGACGCTCCAACTACTCTTGGCTGACAACAAGGTGGAGCGCGTTACCGTTGACATGGGTGAACCGATGTTCGACGTACCTGAACAGTTCGTATCCAGCCGTGACTCCAGTAAGGGCGTCTTCGTCTCCATGGGCAATCCCCATTACGTCATCTTCACCGATAACATCGACCAGGTGGCAGAGACGGGACGCATACTGGAACATCATCCTGCATTCCCCCTGCGCTGTAACATTGAGTTTGCTCAGGTCGAAGCCGACGGCACCATCCGCACTCGCGTCTGGGAACGGGGCAGCGGCATCACCATGGCCTGCGGAACGGGAGCCTGTGCCACAGCTGTCGCTGCCTGTCTCACTGGGAAGGCCGGTCGTAAGAGCGACATCGTGATGGATGGAGGTACGCTGCACATCGAGTGGCGCGAAAGTGATAATCACGTTTATAAGACAGGTCCTGCTGAGTTCGTATTCGACGGCGAAGCCCAATTATGAATTATGCATTATGAATTATGAATAAAAAAATATGGCTTTAGTAAATATCCACTTCCTGAACCTGCAGAACAACTACCTGTTCGCTGACATCGCCAAGAAGGTGAATGCCTTCAAGGTGATGCACCCCAAAGCTGACGTCATCTCGCTCGGCATTGGCGACGTCACCCAACCGCTCTGTCCTGCCGTCGTTGAGGCTATGCACAAGGCCGTTGACGAAATGGCCACTGCTGACGGTTTCCGAGGCTATGGTCCCGAGCAGGGCTACGATTTCCTGCGCGAGGCCATTCTGAAAAACGATTTCCAGCCGCGTGGCATCCGCCTCAGCATCGACGAGGTTTTTATTAATGACGGTGCCAAGAGCGACACCGGCAACTTCCAGGAACTGCTCCACTGGGACAACTTCATCGGCGTCACCGACCCTATCTACCCCGTCTACATCGACTCCAACGTGATGATAGGCCGCTGCGGCACCTACCGCGACGGGCGCTGGACCAACGTGCGCTACATGCCCACGACGGCGGAGAACGGTTTTATTCCTGAACTGCCCAAGGGCCGCCCGGTGGATGTCATCTACCTCTGTTTTCCGAATAACCCCACGGGCACCGTCATCACCAAGCAGGAACTGCGCAAGTGGGTGAACTACGCCCTGAAGAACGATGCCCTCATCCTCTTCGACGCCGCCTATCAGGCCTACATCCGCGACCCGGAGATACCCCACAGCATCTACGAAATTCGTGGTGCCCGGAAGTGTGCCGTCGAGTTCCGCTCATTCTCCAAGACCGCCGGATTTACGGGTGTGCGCTGCGGCTATACCATCGTGCCCAAGGAGGTCAGCGTGGCCACCTTCGAGGGCGAGCGCATCTCGCTCAACCATCTGTGGCTGCGCCGCCAGTGTACCAAGTTCAACGGCACCAGTTACATCTCCCAGCGCGCTGCCGAGGCCATCTATTCGCCCGAGGGCAAGCAGCAGGTGCAACAGACTATCGACTACTATATGCAGAACGCCTCTCGGATGCTCAGCGTCTTGCGCAGTCTTGGTTTCGAGTGCTACGGCGGCGAGCATGCCCCCTATATCTGGATGCGGACTCCTGACGGTACCACCTCATGGCAATTCTTCGAGGAACTGCTCTACGGTGCCAACGTCGTCTGTACCCCCGGTGTGGGCTTCGGTCCCTCGGGTGAAGGCTACGTCCGCTTCACCGCCTTCGGCAGCCATGAGCAGACCGAGGAAGCGCTCCAACGAATAACAAAGTGGAAGAATCAACATTAAATAACACAAAAACAACAACGATTATGGAAACATTAAGATTTCAGGTTGTCGGTGAGGCATTCAAAAAGAAGCCGCTCGACGTAAAAACACCCAGTGACCGTCCTGCCAAGTATTTCGGCTCGAAGGTCTTCAACCGTGAGAAGATGTACAAGTACCTGCCCAAGGACGTCTATGAGAAGATGATCGATGTAATGGACAATGGCGCCCGGCTCGACCGCGAGGTGGCCGATGCCGTGGCAGCAGGTATGAAGCAGTGGGCCACCGAGAACGACGTGACGCACTATACACACTGGTTCCAGCCGTTGACCGAGGGTACTGCCGAGAAGCACGACTCGTTTATCGAGCACGACGGCAAGGGCGGCATGGTGGAGGAATTCACCGGCAAATTGCTCGTGCAGCAGGAGCCCGATGCCTCGTCGTTCCCCTCAGGCGGCATCCGCAGCACCTTCGAGGCCCGTGGCTATAGTGCATGGGACCCTACATCGCCCGTCTTCATCATCGACGATACGCTCTGCATCCCCACCGTATTTATATCTTATACTGGCGAGGCACTTGACTACAAGGCCCCACTGCTGCGTGCGCTGCATGCCGTTAACGTGGCCGCCACCGATGTGTGCCACTACTTCGACCCCAGCGTAAAAAAGGTGACGAGCAACCTCGGTTGGGAACAGGAATATTTCCTCGTGGATGAGGGACTCTACAGTGCCCGTCCCGACTTGCTACTGACGGGCCGCACACTGATGGGGCACGATTCGGCCAAGAACCAGCAGATGGACGACCACTACTTCGGTGCCATCCCCGAGCGCGTGGCTGCTTTTATGCGAGAACTAGAGATTGTGGCCCTCGAACTGGGTATCCCCTGCAAGACCCGCCACAACGAGGTGGCCCCCAACCAGTTTGAGTTGGCACCCATCTTCGAAGAGACCAACCTGGCTGTTGACCACAACATGCTGCTGATGTCGGTCATGAAGCGTGTGGCCCGCAAGCACGGTTTCCGTGTGCTGCTACATGAAAAACCTTTCGCAGGCATCAACGGTAGCGGCAAGCACAACAACTGGTCATTAAGCACCGACAACGGCGTGCTGCTCCATGCTCCCGGCAAAACGGCAGAGCAGAACCTGCGCTTCGCCACCTTCATCGTAGAGACACTGATGGGCGTCTACCGCCACAACGGACTGCTGAAGGCCAGCATCATGAGTGCCACCAATGCCCATCGCCTGGGTGCCAACGAGGCACCCCCCGCCATCATCTCGTCGTTCCTCGGCAAGCAGGTCTCTGAATTGCTCGACCACATCGAGAAGGCAGATGTGCAAGACATCCTCGCCATGGCTGGCAAACAGGGCATGAAGATGGACATTCCCGAGATTCCCGAACTCTTCATCGACAATACCGACCGCAACCGCACCAGTCCCTTCGCCTTCACCGGCAACCGTTTCGAGTTCCGTGCCGTGGGCTCTGAGGCCAACTGCGCCTCGGCGATGATTGCCCTCAACAGTGCTGTGGCTGAAGCATTGGTTGACTTCAAAAAGCGAGTAGACAACCGTATTCCCGAGTTTGAGAAGAAACTGGCAGGAACAGAACACAGCGCCACCTTCCACGCTATCATCGACGTGCTACGCGAAGACATCAAGACCTGCAAGCCCATTCGCTTCGACGGCAACGGCTATTCAGACGAATGGGTACTTGAAGCTCAGAAGCGCGGCCTGGACGTCGAGAAGTCGTGTCCTAAGATCTTCGAGCGCTATCTCGACGAAAGCAGCGTCAGGATGTTCGAGAGCCTGGGTGTGATGACCCGCAAAGAACTCGAGGCCCGCAACGAGGTGAAGTGGGAGACCTACACCAAGAAGATACAGATTGAGGCCCGCGTGCTGGGCGACCTCTCGATGAACCACATCATCCCCGTGGCCACCCGCTACCAGACGCAGTTGCTACAGAACATCAGCAATATGGCCGTCGTCTTCCCCATCGACACTGCCGACAAACTCTCCGCCCGCAACAAACAGATTATCCAGGAGATTGCCGAGCGAACATCAGCCATTGAAAAAGGCGTGGAGGATTTGGTCAATGCCCGAAAACAGGCCAATAAAATAGAGAATGAGCACCAGAAGGCCATTGCCTATCACGACACCGTGGAACCCAAACTCGACAGCATCCGCTACCAGATAGACAAACTGGAGTTGATCGTCGACGACGCGCTCTGGCCATTGCCTAAGTACCGTGAATTGCTGTTCATCAGATAATCCACTTGCGGGGCTTATACCTCTGGGCAACGGTTAAAACTTTCTAAAAAAACGCATACGGATCAAATGCCGTATGCGTTTTTAAATTATTGTTGTACCTTTGCAACAAAACTTCTAAAAAGATGATGACACAAAGAGAATGGAAAGAAATTAGAAAGTTCGAAGAAATACGCTTCGAAGAGTATCATGGTATCGCCAAAATCACAATTAATCGCCCGCGATATCGCAATGCCTTCACCCCTAGGACTACGCTGGAACTGAGTCAGGCTTTTGCCCAGGTGCGTGAGATGCAGCGCATCCGTGTGGTGCTCCTGACGGGTGCCATGTCTGAAGTGGCTGAGGGCCAGCGTCTGGAGGATGTGAAGCATGCCTTCTGCTCCGGAGGCGACATGCATGTGAAGGGTCGCGGTGGCTATATAGACGACGAGGGTGTGCCCCGTTTGTCGGTGCTCGATGTGCAGATGCAGATACGTCGGCTACCCATACCCGTTATTGCCATGGTCAACGGCTATGCCATCGGAGGTGGTCATGTGTTGCATCTGGTTTGCGACCTGACCATTGCTTCCGAGAATGCCATCTTCGGTCAGACCGGTCCCAAGGTGGGCTCTTTCGATGCTGGCTTTGGCTCCAGCTATCTGGCTCGCATCGTGGGCCAGAAGAAGGCACGCGAGATATGGTTCCTCTGTCGGCAGTACACCGCTCGTGAGGCCGAGCAGATGGGGCTGGTGAACAAGGTGGTGCCCCTGTCTGACTTGGAAGACGAGTGTGTGCGCTGGGCTGAGGAGATGATGGAACGGTCACCCTTGGCACTCCGTATGATAAAGGCTGGTCTTAATGCCGAACTCGATGGTCAGGCTGGCATCCAGCAGCTGGCGGGCGATGCCACTATGCTCTATTACTTTCTGGATGAGGCACAAGAGGGTGGTAAGGCCTTTCTGGAAAAGCGTAAGCCCGATTTCGACAAGTATCCCAAGATACCCTAAAGAATATATTCCCAATAATCTTCGAGCTATGATGTCTATCAAAGTAAATGTGTCAGAACGCACGCTGCACTTCAAGCAGCCTGCAGGCACCAGCCGTGGTGTCTACACTACTCGAAAGATATGGTTGATACGGTTGACGGATGGCATTTCAGCGGGGCTTGGCGAGTGTGCACCGCTTCCGAAACTGAGTTGCGACGACATCCCCGACTATCGTGAAAAGCTGGTGGCGAAGTGTGAGGAATTCGCTGCTGCCGTCAACCAAGGCGCTGCTGCCGTAGAGACTTTCTTTGAGACGATGCGCGACTATCCCTCAATGCTTTTTGGCATGGAGACAGCCTTGCTGAACCTGCGGAATGGCGAATGCCTGTTTGACACTCCCTTCAGTCGTGGCGAGACGGGCATCCCCATCAATGGACTGGTATGGATGGGCACTTTCGACGAGATGCAGCAGCGTATGGAACAGAAACTCGCTCAGGGTTTTCATTGCATCAAACTCAAGATTGGTGCCATCGACTTTGATGCTGAGATGGAACTGCTGAGACAGTTGCGCTGTCGCTTTGGCCATCGGGAAGTGGAACTGCGCGTAGATGCCAATGGCGCCTTCCGCTTTGAGGAGGATGCCCTCTATAAACTGGAACTGCTGTCGCAATATGCCCTACATAGCATCGAACAGCCAATTCCTGCCGGTCAGTGGAGCTATATGGCCGAGCTCTGCCGCGAATCACCGTTGCCCGTCGCCCTCGATGAGGAGTTGATAGGCATCAACGATCCTGGCCAGAAGCGCCAGATGCTCAACATCATTCGCCCGCGTTATCTGGTGCTCAAACCTTCGCTACATGGTGGCATGATGGGGTGTCGCGAGTGGATAGCCATTGCCCGAGACATGGGTATCCGCACCTGGATTACGTCTGCACTGGAAAGCAACATTGGACTGAATGCCATCGCCCAGTTCTGCAGCTCGGTATATGGCAATGTCATCACCATGCCCCAAGGCTTAGGCACTGGCCGGTTGTTTACTGACAATATCGATATGCCGCTGGAAATACGCGGTGAACGACTATGGATCTCGAAGCCTTTTTAGCCGAGTGGCACAATGAAAGCCCTACGTTGCTGGTACATACCAGCGGCTCTACGGGCAAACCCAAGCCGATGTATGTAGAAAAAAGACGTATGGAGGCATCGGCGCGCATTACCTGTGACTTCTTGGGGCTGCACGAGGGTGACACTGCCCTGCTGTGCATGTCGCTCGACTTTATTGCGGGTAAGATGATGGTGGTGCGGGCCCTGACCTGTGGACTGCAACTGATGAGCATCCCTCCCTCGGGACTGCCTCTGTGGGATGGCCCGGTGCGTTTTGCCGCAATGGTGCCCCTGCAGGTTTGGAACCTGCTGCATGATGAGCAGGGCAGCCGGCGGTTGCGCGAGATAGATCATCTCATTATCGGTGGCGGAGCCATCGATGAGTCTTTGTCGGCATTGTTGTGCGACTTCCCCAACCATGTGTGGAGCACCTATGGTATGACGGAGACCCTTTCCCACATAGCCCTTCGACGGCTGAATGGTCCGGAGCGCAGCGATTGGTACACACCCTTCGAGGGCGTTACCATTGCAGTTAATAATGATGGATGTCTTGTCATCAATGCACCCGCCGTCCATGACGGCCTCTTGCAAACCAACGATATAGCCTTGCTGGATGGTCGGCGCTTCCGTATTCTGGGTCGTAAGGATAATGTCATTTGCTCTGGCGGTATCAAGATACAAATCGAGGAGGTAGAACGGCTGCTGCGGCCCTATCTTCCGCAGCCTTTCATGGTCACCAAGGTGCCTGACACGAAATTCGGCGAGCAAATGATATTGCTCACCGAATCCCATGATATCGCAGCCTTACAGGCGGTCTGCCGTCAACAGTTGCCTAAATACTGGCAACCCCGCCGTTACATCACCGTCGGGCAACTGCCGCTGACAGCTACTGGCAAACCGGCCCGTAAAGAAGCAGAACGATTGGCTCAGAGTGCTATCACACGGAACGAATAGGCAGGCAGTACTATTTGACTGCCGCTTGCAGTTCCCGTCTGTAGTCGCAGTTGCTGCTCCTCGGGCTGTCCGCTGAAACCTTCGGTCTTGGCTCCCTCGGGAATGGCCAGCCCCTGTAGGTTCAAGGTCAGCGCTACGGGCAGCGCATTCACCAGTTTCAAGTATCGTTTCCCGCTCTTCGTGTCGCGCACCATACTGGCAATCACGCGATGGCTTACCTCTGGCTTTACACCCGTAAGCCGGGTCGTGATGTAGCGGTCGCCGCTGTTCACGCTAAACAGCCGCTGTACGTCGTAGGCAGGGGTAGGGCGCACCTCTGTATTTGAGAAATATATCATGTCCGGCGTCCAGTTGGAGTGGCCGTCTTTGCATAGCATGGGCGCATAGCTCGTTATCTCCACGATGTCGCCATTGCGCTCCACATTACACAGGTAGATGGCCTCTGCCAGTGCCGTTTCTACATTGGGCCTGCGGGCCTTGGTCGATGCTGCCCACTCTCCTAAGTACACCTTGGGCATCTTCCGGTCGTAGTGGTCGTAATAGTCCTGATGATGCAGGAACCATCCCGTAGACTCGTAGTAGTGCTCGTCCGTCATATACTGCAAGTCAGGATGCTTCTTGGTAAAGTCCCATCCTTCTATGTAGTCGGCTGATGGGGCGTGGAAGGGACCTACTGTACCGCAAATCCTGATGTCGGGGTATTTTGCCCGTATAGCCTTGCAAATCATTTCATAGCGCTCTTCAAACACCGTCGAGATGATGTCCTCGTTGCCAATGCCGATGTATTTCAAGTTGAAGGGTGCCGGATGTCCGGCATCTGCACGCATCTTGGCCCACTTCGATGCGGCAGGGTCGCCATTGGCCCATTCTATGAGGTCCAGCAGTTCTTGGACGTATGCCGACATCTGTTCCATCGGGATGCCCCCCTGCTGACCGCCTATGCCATGGCGGTTGTTGGCAGAGTTCTGACAGGGCACTCCGGCAGCCAGAACGGGCAGTGGCTCGGCACCGATGTCCTCGCAGAACTGGAAATATTCATAGAATCCCAGTCCGCGTGTCTGGTGATAGTGCCAGATGTTCATGTCGGGCGTGCGTTCCCACAGCGGTCCTATGGTATGCTGCCAGTGATAGATGTTGTCCAGCCCCTGTCCGTGACTCATGCAACCACCCGGAAAGCGCACAAACTTGGGCTTCAGGGCGGCTATGGTCTCGGCGAGGTCTTTGCGCAGTCCGTTCTTGCGGTTCTTGAAGGTTTCCTGAGGAAAGAGGCTTACCATGTCGATGGCGGCTTTCTTGTCCTTCAGGGCTATCAGTTCCAACTGTGCCTTGTTGTCGCTGCCCTTGGCAGTAAGCACAGTGGCGTATTGCTGCCAGTCGCAGCCTTTGGCTTTCACCTTTCCTTCTGCCAGGATGCTGCCGTCCTCGCCAACCAGTCTTATGAGAAAATCTTTCTTCTTGTCCAGGCAGCGCACGAACATGGAGAAATCGTATTTCTTGCCTTGTTTGACCACCATGCCATCCCATCCTTCATTGCGGATAGTGTCAGCGCTCAGTACGGCGTAATGCGGATTCTGGCTGCTCAGCGGGTCAACTGCTACCACGTTGATGGGGTGCTGTGAATGCCATGCTGTCGTCGCCTTCCAGTCCTTATGGTCACGAGATGTGTACTCAAAATCACGGTTCTGCACCATTTCGGCATATAGACCACCATCGGCTGCATAGCTGATGTCTTCGAAGAAGATGCCAATCAACTGGTCGCTGATGGCTTTCTCCTCTGAGGTAATAGTCAGCGTGGCCGTCTGTGGCTGCAGTCCTTTCAGGTTGGTGGCATCGTCGTGCATGCGCTCACTGCTCAGCCGGGCGTCGTTTGCCTGCTGTGCAAAATGCCGGCGTATGGCCTCCAGCTCCTGGCTGGTCAGGCTGAATTCGCAGCCTTCTCGCAATGTACCTTCCACCGTTGCTGTGTCGCGTGTCCATGCTGCCAGATCAATCTGGCTCTTCACGTCCTTGCTGAAGTGACGGAAATCTGCCGATGCCGACACCCACCGCCTGTCGCCGCCACTGGTCTGATAGTAAATGTCGAAAGTACCGTTGTCGTTGGCAAATATGACGGGTTTCAGGCATTGCCGAGTCGTCATGATGGGATAGTCCTGCGGTCGCCAGGTGATGAGGTCGCGGCTGTAGGCAGCGGCCAGTAACGGCGACTTGTCATTTACTTGGAACACCAGTCGCCAGGTGCCGTCCTTGGCGCGGGCTACCGAAGGATGGTACATGCGCTTCTCGGCACCCCATGTTCCATAGTCGGAGGCGCAGAGCTGTCCCAGATCGCTCCATCTCCCTTCGTCATAGTTGGCGATATGCAACCCCGCCTTTTCGTCAGGCGAATAGATGAAGATGCGTTTCTCCTGAGCCTGTGTGGTCGTCGTCAGCAGGCTCGTCATGAGTGTAAGGTAAATCTTTAATATCTTTTTCATAATCAGCTTGTTTCTTAGTAAAACAGCGGGCCTCGTCCATCACGAATGAGACCCGCCCTGGTTATTAGTTATTTAAATAGGTAGTAGTGTAGTCATTCTTTTTCTCTGCTTTTCTCTAAAATTCCCGATAGAAGTCCAGTGCCTCTTTGATTTCCTCTTCCGAGGCGGTCTGGTCGATGCGGATGTCCCCAATGTCACTCAGCAGGGTGAAGTTGATGTCGCAGCCTTGATTCTTCTTGTCGTGGTGCATCAGTTCCAGCAGTCGCGGATAGTCGTCACAGGTGACGGTCATGCGGCCGTAGTGTTCTTTGATGAATTGGACGGTCTGTCGCATCTTGTCCATAGGAAATCCGGTTTTTATGCACGACAGGTACAGTTCTACCACCAGCCCGTAGGCAACGGCATAGCCATGCAAGATGGGCTTACGCTCCAAGGCCAGCGACTCAAAGGCGTGGCCTGCCGTATGTCCGAGGTTCAGAGCCTTGCGCAGTCCTTTCTCCGTCGGGTCTTCTGTCACGATGCGCTGTTTCACGGCTATGCTTTTTTCAAGAGCTGCAGGGAAGCCTTTGCTCTTCACGAGGAGATCTTGGCCAATTAGTTCTGCCCACGTCTTCTCGTCGGCGATGAGTCCGTGCTTCAGCATTTCCGCATAGCCCGACAGGATGTTCTCGTGGTCCATGGTGCGCAGGAAGATGGTGTCTAGAATTACCACGCGTGCATTGTTGAAGACACCAATCTCGTTTTTCAGCCCACCGAAGTTAATGCCCGTCTTGCCGCCCACGGAGGCATCCACCATGGAGAGCAGCGTGGTGGGAATATTGATGTAGGCCAGCCCCCGCTTGAACGTCGAGGCAGCAAAGCCTCCCAAGTCAGTCACCATGCCCCCGCCCAGATTCACCATCAGTGAGTGGCGTGTGGCTCCCAGTCGTTGCAGCTCTGACCATACATAGCTCAGTGTCTCCAGCGTCTTATGGCTGTCTGTAGCTCCGACGACGATGTGCCGGGCTTGCTGCAAGCAGGGGAAGTTGCTTACTATGGGCAGACAGAGCTTCTCTGTCGTCTCGTCGACCAGCACAAACAGTTTGTCGTGCGGGCATTCAGTGATTGCTGCCGTAAGCGTTGATTCGAGGTTTCCCGATATGATGACCTTCTGTGGCTCCATCTGTTTCGTTTTTGCTAAGCGGCTGCAAAGATAAACAAAAATCAAAGAATAGAAAAATAAATGAGTAAAAAAGTGAGCCGTCCGTTAAACTTTTTCCCGTTTGGCACGTCCAAAAACCATCATTAACATTAAACGTATCGATGAAGAAAGTCTTATTAGTGCTCTTGGCAATGTTTGTCGTGACGGCAGCATCGGCGCAACGCGCAGTATCAGGAAAGGTAGTAGAGAAAGATTCCCGCGAAGCAGTAATTCAGGCCACGGTATCACTACTGGATAGTGGCGAGAAGCTGGTGGCCAATGGCGTCACCAATGCCAATGGTGGCTTCTCCGTCAAGGCTCCCAAGAATGGCAGCTATACGCTGCGGGTGACCTTTGTGGGTTTCAAAACATATACAAAAAAGGTGACTGTCAGCGACGACAAGGATGTTGCCATAGGTACTGTCAGCATCACCCCTGATGCCATCATGCTTGAGGGAACCACCGTTACAAAGAATGTGGCCAAGGTGACAACCAGTGCCGATACCGTTATCTATAATGCTACGGCCTATCGCACTCCGGAAGGCTCTGTCATCGAGGAACTGGTGAAGAAACTGCCGGGTGCCGAGGTCAGCGATGACGGTACCGTCACCATCAACGGCAAGCAGGTGAAGAAGGTGCTCATCGACGGCAAGGAGTTTATGACGGGCGACACCAAGACAGCCATCAAGAATCTGCCCACCTCTATCGTGGAGCGCATCAAGACATACGACGAGAAGAGCGACCTTTCCCGCGTGACGGGTATCGACGATGGTGAAGACCAGACGGTGCTCGACTTTGGGCTGAAGCGTGGCATGAACCGCGGCATATTTGCCAACGTGGACGGTGGCATAGGCACCAAGAACCGCTATTCGGGCCGTATGATGGGAGCCGCCATGCAGGACGATATCCGGCTGATGGGCTTTGGCAGCATGAATAATGTCAATGACATGGGGTTCTTTGGCGGTGGCGGCGGTGGCCGCTTCGGGGGTGGCGGACGCAATGGTCTGCAGTCGTCAAAGATGGGCGCTCTGAACTTCAACTATGAGAAGAAGGACCGACTGAAGCTCAACGGCAGCTTGCGCTGGAACCATAGCGATGGCGATGCCTGGTCGCGGCGTGCCTCAGAGAACTTTGTGTCTACCATCGGGTCGTTCTCCAACTCCATCAACCAGAACTATTCCCGTAGCAACTCATGGAATGCACAGATGCGCATTGAGTGGACCCCCGATACGCTGTGGAACATCAACTTCCGACCCTCCTGGAGCTATTCTTCCAGCGACGGCACCTCGGGCAGTGCCTCGGCCACGTTCAGCGAGGACCCCTTTGACCACGGCATGACCTCTAGCAACTCCATCGAGGAGATGGTAGACCACCTCCTGGGTCTCGACTCGACTTTCGTCATCAACAAGCGCAGCAATGCCGGGCTCTCCTACAGCGACTCCAAACGCTTCGGCGGTACTCTCCAGGTCAACCGCAAGTTAGGCGGTGGCGGACGCAACATTACCCTGCGCCTCTCGGCCAACTATAGCGATGGCGATTCCAGATCCATGTCCGACAATTTGGTCAACCTCTACCACTCGTTGGTCAAGGTGGGTGGCGACTCAGTGGCCAACTATACCACCAGCCGTTATAATATGACGCCGCAGAAGTCTTACGACTACAGTGCCCGCATCACCTATAGCGAACCTATCGCACGAGCCGTATTCCTGCAATTCAGCTACAATTTCCAGTATCGCTATACCAAGAGCACGCGTTCTACCTACGACTACAGCAAACCTCCATACGCTCAGAATGCCTTCAACTTCGACGGGCTGAGCTTCAACTATCGCGGCTGGGACCCCTACCTTGAGCGGCTGACGGCCTATCAGCCCCTTGACGACTATTACGACCAGTCGCTGAGCAAGTTTTCGCAGTATAAGAACTATATCCACACAGGCGAAATCATGTTCCGGGTGGTGCGTAAGGCCTATAATTTCAACATCGGTGTCCAGGTGGTGCCCCAGACGTCAGAGTTCTCCTATCGCTACCTCACCACAGACACGGTGGCCAAGCGCTCGGTGGTCAACTGGTCGCCGACGGCCAATTTCCGCTGGAAGATTTCCAACCGCGGCCAGATGCGCTTCGAGTACCGGGGAACCACCAGCCAGCCGTCGATGTCAGACCTGCTGCCTATCAGCGACAATACCGACCCCCTCAACATCTCGGTGGGTAACAGCAATCTGAAACCGTCGTTTACCCAGCGCTTCATGTGGCGCTACAACAACTACTTTGAGCGCCATCAGCGCTTCATCAATGCCAACTTCAATTTCTCCACCACCTCCAATGCCGTGACCACTACCGTACGCTATATCCCCGAGACGGGTGGCCGCATATCGACCAAGGAGAATATCAACGGTAACTGGAACATTGGCGGCAATTTCGTCATGAATACCGCCCTCGACACCCTGGGACGCTTCAACTTTAACACGGCGACAGACCTAAACTACGCCAATAGCGTGGGTTTCCTGGATGTCAATCGCGATGGAAACCTCAGTAAGTCGAACACCCATCAGACCACCATCGGCCAGCGCCTGGGGGCCAGCTATCGCAACGACTGGTTCGAGTTCGAAATCAATGGTCGCGTACAGTATAATTACGTCACCAACAAGTTGCAACCCCAGTCGAACCTCTCAACGTGGGCTTTCAACTATGGCTTCAATACCACCGCGCAGACCGACTGGGGCATGCAGGTGACGACCAGCATGAATATGTCGAGCCGTCGTGGCTACAGCGATGCTGCTGCCAATACCAACGAGCTCATCTGGAATGCCCAGATAGCGCAGTCGTTCCTCCCCGGTCGTCCGCTCTCGCTGCGTGTGGAGTTCTACGACATTCTGCACCAGCAGTCCAATCTCTCGCGCTCTATCTCGGCCTTCAGCCGCACCGATAACGAATATAATGCCATCAACAGCTACGTCATGTTCCGTCTCAGCTATCGGCTGAATATCTTTGGCGGCATGTCCAACATGCGCGGACCTCGCGGCGAGGGTGGTCCTGAGGGTGGTCGTGGCGGTCGCGGAGGCCGTGGCGGTCGCGGGGGTGGCTTTGGCGGAGGCTTCGGTGGCGGTTTCGGTGGTGGACGCCCCGGCCGATTCTGATGAGCAAATCGGGAAACAATAAAAACAGCAGTCCGGCCGTGGGCTGCTGTTTTTGTTGCTCCGGGATAGTCGCTTTGCTTATTCGGCTTCCTTACGGTCATCAATGTTGTCACCCTCGGTGGGAGCCATAGACTCTTCGAAGTCGGTGATACCGGCGTTGACGAGGATGTCGTACCACTGGATGAGCTTCTTGATGTGGCTGTTCTGCACGCGGTCCTGGTCCCAGTCGGGCAGCACCTTGCTAAAATATTTGTGCAGCTCATCAGGAGAAGCCTTGCGGAAGTCTATGCTGCAGGGCTTGCCCTCCTCAAGGTCGCGCATGGAGGCCAGCACCTTCATCAGGGGAACATCCTCGCTTTCCGTAAACATGGCGATGTCGGCCAGCGACGTGATGCGGTCGGTGCCGAAGGCAGGCATGCGCTTATGAGTGCCGTCGAGAGCCTCGACGATGAGGCTGTTCTTGGCTCGTGATACTAATTGATAAAGTCCGGGTTTCCCCGCGATGGCTAAAATAGTCTGTTTCATACTTTTTTCTCTTGTTATTGAATTGCTTGATATCCTAATTGGTTAATTACCTCAAACAGTTTGTCTATTTGGGCGTCAATGTCGGTTTTCCCGTCATTGACGATTTCGAAATCAGCATGTCGCCGTATCTCTTCTTGGGGCCATTGCCGCTGCATCCACTGCAGCACCTTGTCGCGGTCGATGCCGTCGCGCTGCATCACGCGTCGGATGCGCACCTCGTCGGGGGCGGTCACCACAACCACGTAGTCTACCAACTGACAGATGCCCGACTCAAAGAGAATGGCACTTTCCATCCACAGCCTGCCGCTCTGCTCGAAGTCGCGGAATACGGCGGGGTGTACGATGTGGTCGATGGCCTGTGCATTAGCTTCACTCTCCAGCAGGAAACGCGCCACGGCAGCCTTGTTCAGCGCTTCGCCGATATAGGCGTCAGGGCCTATCAGTGCCGTCAGCTGATCGTGTATCACGGGCGATGTCCGGATGAGCCGTTTGGCGGCACTATCGCAGTCGTACACCTCGATGTGGCGCACTTTCAACCGCTGACACACGTAGCTCTTGCCTGAACCGATACCTCCGGTGATGCCTATCTTCATTCCTCTTCTATCAGATAGTCTACCTGCTTGCTCTCCAGCGTGGGGCGGCTGATGCCCGGCGGCGTCGAGCGCAGATAGATGTTACACTTTTCCGAGCGGTTGGCAACGATCTCGTTGTAGTCTGCCACTACGTAGAAATCGCTTACGTTCAGCTTTTTGATGAGACTCACTCCCGAGATGAATTTCACCTTCACCTTGGCGGGGAACGTGCGCAGCACTTTGCCCTCAGGCAGGTTGATGCAGTGCACCGGAACACTCACGCTCTCCTCAGTCAGCACGTCTGTATAGAAAGCCACGTGGATGCGCTCGGGCACCACCTTGACATCGCTGGGGTGGGCGAGCGCACACTCTACCGTCAGCGTGTCGCGGAACCCCACGTAGTTGAGCGGCTCGGTAAATATGTCGCGGATGCTGTCCAGCTTCTCCTTTGAGGCATATATCTCCACGCTGTCAGGCTTGTATTTCACACCGGAGATGAAATAGAGCTGGTCTGGGATGATGCGTCCTGTCCAGCGGATGGGTACCCGCTTGTTCTCACCATTGTTATAGAAGAACTCCAGTTTGTCGGGCTTGATGGCAGAAACCTTTGTCGACGATTCCAGACGCTGTTCCAGCAGACGCCTGAGATCCGACGTCCCGACGATGCCGCCACCGTTGCCTCGGTCGTAATTCTTGTAGTTCAGAATGACGGGCTCCAATTTGTTTCCGTACAGGTAGGCCATCAGCACCCATCCCTTGTCGCGCATCGTAACGCGTATGGTGTCGGTAGCTGCCGATGTCAGCACCACATTCTTCGGAATGCCGGTCACCCGGACGGGAACTTTTATCTCGCGCTCGAACGTCTCGTTCAGCGTCATGATGAGCCAGAATACCCCCGAGAGCAACAGGAAGAAAAGGAATACCAAGAACTGCTTGTTCACGTTGCTGAACAAGAAATTCCTGATACTCTCATATATGGACCTGATGCTCACAGTTCGCTATGGGCTTTTGGGCAGTCCTATGGCTTATCGTGCCTGCTGCGGCGTGCTGGCCATGTCCTTGAAGACGTAGCTCTTGTCAACCTTGATGACGACGCCGTCGGCAATCTTCACCTCGATGATGTTGTTGGCCAGGTCAATCTTCTTTACCGTGCCATAGATGCCTCCGCCGGTGACGACGGAAGTACCCTCCTGCAGGGTGTTCTGAAAATTCTGGATCTCCTTCTGGCGCTTCTGTTGCGGTCTGATCATGAAGAAATACATGATGGCAAAGATGGCCACCATCATAATCACGAAACTGGTCATGCCGCCACCGCCCTGAGCGGCCTGTGCGGCGAGAAATAACTGTGTCATATTGCGTTTTGATGTTTAATGTTCATTGTTCGCTGTCCATGCGCTTCAGCAGGCGTCCTGTCTTAATCAGGTGACGGGCGATGGCATCCAGCATACCGTTGATGTAGCCTGCACTGCGCGGGGTAGAGTAGAGCTTGGCCAGCTCCATATACTCGTTGATAGTCACCGAGATGGGGATGCTGGGGAATGTCATCATCTCGGCGAGGGCTATCTGCATGATGACGATGTCCATGTAGGCCAGACGGGAAAAGTCCCAGTTGCGCGATGCTTCGCTCATGTAGTGCTGATATTCGTCGGCATTCATGATGGTGGCGCGGAACAGCTTGCGGGCATAGTCCTTGTCTTCCTCGCTGCCATATTCCGGCAACAGCTCCTGGCGGGCCTGGTTCTTCTCGTCAAATCGCTTGATGGTCTTCAGCACAAACGTGTCCACCACCTCCTTGTCGTCGTTCCAGTACAGGCTTTGCTCCTCCAAAAGGGAGTCCAGGTCGGTATTGTTCTGGATGAGCGTGCGGTACAGCTTGCGCCACACCTCGCGGTCAGCATCGTAGTTGTCCTCCGTGCTTGTCATGTAGTCCTGGTAAATCTGGCTCTTCGTAATCTGGTCGTAAATCTTCTTCAGAAATTCCGGATGATCCTGGTCCCAGTTCATCTTCTGCGTCTCCAGGAAGTCGTTCAGCATGTAGTTGGCCTCCATTTGCAGGGCAAACCGGTTGTAGGCGAATTTCTGTGAAGGTTCTGCTGTGCCTTCACGCTTGGCACGGGCCTGGGCCACTTCCAGATGACGCTGTGCCTCATGGGTGATACCCACGATGAGAGCCAAGAGGTAATTGTAGAGGTCGTATGCCTTAGAAAGGCTGAATACGAGTTCCTTTTCGGCCGTGTCAATGTTCTTACTACCATTCTGATAGTAGGCATAGGTTAACTGTACGGTCTTGATTCTAATCAGTTCTCTATTAATCATACTCAGTTTAAAATAGCTGTTTTGATACTCTTATCGGCTGCAAAGTTACGAAATAATTCGGAAAAGCAAGCGTTTTTCCGTAAGAAAGTTCTGCTAAAAATCCCTCATCCCTCCCTTTGTCGCTTGAAATACCCCTCTACAAAGGGTTTGTGGAAAGGGAGGGATGTTTTCTGATCCCTCCCTAATCTATCTCCGCCACCTTTATTATCCAATAAGGGCGGGTTATTGCGGAATAAAGGCGGGTTATTGCAGAATAAAGGCGGGTTATTGCCGGATAAAGGCGGGTTATTGCGGAATAAAGGCAGGTTATTGCGGAATAAAGGCGGGTTATTGAGCAATAAGCGTGCCTTATTGGACGAAAGTTAAACTTTCCTAATCGTAGAACAGAAACTCTCGACTTTTCGTACCTTTGCAGGTAATTTAAACTTAATGTCAACAATGAAGAAACTGTTTTTGATGATTGTGATGGCTGGCATGGCATGTTCCGCAGCTGCACAGACGGGCAGGAAACCTGCTATTCCACGGGATGCCAAACTGGAGGCGAAGATTGAAAAGACGCTGTCAAAGATGACACTGGACGAGAAAATCGGACAGATGCTGGAACTGAACCTCGACATCATGGGTGCCCGGGATGCCCAGGGCCAGTGGCAGCTGAACGAGGTGATGCTGGACACGACGATAGCGAAGTGGAAAATCGGCTCCATCCTGAATGCTCCTGCCACGAGGGCTGCCACGGTGGAACAATGGCAGCGTTGGATACAGCTGATCCAGCAGAAATCGATGAAGTATATCGGTATTCCTGACATCTATGGTCTGGACCACAACCACGGCGTGACGTACACACAGGGTGGTACGCTGTTTCCGCAGCCCGTCAATCTGGGGGCCTCGTTCAATGTGGAGCTGGCCCGCGAGATGGCAGAGGTGACGGCCTACGAGAGTAGGGCAGCCAACTGTCCGTGGGTGTATAATCCCGTGGTGGACCTAGGTCGCGACCCGCGCTGGCCGCGCATTTACGAGAGCTTTGGCGAGGATGCCATCGTGAATGCACGGATGGTGGAGGCCGAAATCAAGGGCTACCAGGGCGACGACCCCAATCATCTGGGCAAATACCGTGTGGGCACCAGCACGAAGCACTATTTCGCCTATGGTGCTCCTTGGTCTGGCAAGGACCGTACGCCGGCCTATGTGTCGCCGCAGATGCTGCGTGAGAAGTATTTCGAACCCTTCAAGGCTGCCGCCCTGGCCGGTACGCTGACCATGATGGTCAATTCGGCCAGCATCAACGGAGTGCCCGTACATGCCAGCTATGAGTATCTGACGAAATGGCTGAAGGACGACCTGCAATGGGACGGCATGCTGGTGACCGACTGGGCCGATATTAATAATTTGTACCAGCGCGAGCATGTAGCCAAGGACAAGAAAGATGCCATCCGGCTGGCCATCAATGCCGGCATCGACATGTCGATGGACCCCTACAGCGTTGACTTCTGCGTGCTGCTGAAGGAACTGGTGCAGGAGGGCAAGGTGCCCATGACGCGCATTGATGATGCCGTGCGCCGCATCCTTCGCGTAAAATACCGCATCGGACTATTCGACGCCCCCAACACCGGCGGCAAGGGCTACGAGAAGTTTGGCTCGAAGGAGTTTGCCGACAAGTCTCTGCGTGCTGCCGAGGAGAGCATCGTGCTGCTGAAGAACGAGGGTGGCATCTTGCCGCTGCAGGGTTCAGCGCCCAAGGTCCTCTTGACGGGACCTAACGCCAATCAGATGCGCTGTCTGAACGGTGGCTGGAGCTATACGTGGCAGGGCTCGAAGGCCGAAGACCTGGCTGAGCGTTACAACACCATTTACGAGGCCCTGTGCAGTAAGTACGGTCAGGACCATGTGGTACTGGAACAGGGCGTCACTTACAACGAGAACGGCAAATACTTTGAAGAGAACCCGCCTCAGATAGAAAAGGCGGTGGCTGCTGCCCGGCAGGCCGACGTCATCATTGCCTGCATCGGTGAGAACAGCTATACAGAGACTCCGGGCAATCTGACCGACCTGTGGCTGTCGGACAACCAGCGCCAACTGGTGAAGGAACTGGCCAAGACGGGTAAGCCCATCATCCTGGTGCTGAACGAGGGCCGTCCCCGACTGATTGCCGACATCGAGCCGCTGGCCAAGGCGGTGGTCGACATCATGCTGCCCGGCAACTACGGGGCTGATGCGCTGGTAAACCTGCTGAGTGGCGAGGCGAACTTCTCGGCCAAACTGCCGTTTACCTATCCGCGTGAAATCAACTCGCTGAATACCTATGACTACAAGGTGAGCGAAGAGGTGGGCACCATGGCCGGAGCCTACGACTATGATGCCAAGGTCAGTCTGCAATGGCCCTTCGGCTACGGACTGAGCTATACAACCTATGAGTATAGCAACCTGCGCGTGGACAAGACGCTGTTTGGGGCCGACGATGTGCTGACGGTCACGGTGGACGTGAAAAATACGGGCCAACGGGCCGGTAAGGAGGCCGTGTTGCTGTATTCGAGCGACTTAGTGGCCAGCATCGTGCCCGACAACCGCCGACTGCGCGACTTCACGAAGGTAGAGTTGCAACCCGGCGAGACGAAGACTGTCACCTTCCTGTTGCCAGCCAAGAGCATGGCTTTTGTGGGTGCTGACGGCCGGTGGACATTGGAAGAAGGCGACTTCATGCTGAAGGTGGGAAGACTGACGCAGACGGTGACTTGCAAGGCGACGAAGGTCTGGGAAGAAGCAAACATTTAGGGGAGAAAGCAAATTTTCGGGAATATGTTTCCGTATTTCCTTTTTTCTTCGTACCTTTGCAGCCGCTTTTCGCATCGTGTGATGGTGGATTAAGCAAACGAACTTAATTTTAGAGTAACACATTATTAAATTATGAAAGAAATTAGTGTAAGCGGTCAGAAGCGCACCGACACAGGCAAGAAGGCCTCGAAGTTGCTTCGCAAGGAGGGTTTGGTACCCTGCAATCTGTATGGTGAGAAGAAGGGCGAGAACGGTCTGCCCGAGGCATTGGCATTCTCTGCTTCACTGGCCGAGCTGCGCAAGGTGGTGTACACCCCGCACGTGTACGTCGTGAACATCAATATCGACGGTCAGGAGCACAAGGCCATCATCAAGGAGCTGCAGTTCCATCCCACAACCGACGTGTTGCTGCACGCTGACTTTTTCGAGATTAACGAGACCAAGGCAATCACCGTTGGTATTCCCGTCAACATCACAGGTCACGCTCAGGGTGTTCGCGATGGTGGTCGCTTGAACCTCTCTATCCGTAAGATTGACGTTACGGCACCTTATAAGAACATTCCCGAGAAGCTGGACATCGACGTCACCGAACTGCAGCTGGGCAAGGCCATAAAGGTTGGTCAGCTGAGTTTCGAGGGTCTGCAGATTGCTACTCCGAAGGAGGTTATTGTATGCTCTGTCAAGGCTACCCGTGCTTCTCGTTCGGCTGCTACTGAAGCTGCTGCTGAGTAAAAGGTAGAAATAAGGTAAAATAGTTAAACCTTGGACAAGTACTTAATTGTTGGACTGGGCAATCCGGGCGATGAATACGCCGGAACCCGCCACAATACGGGATTTATGGTGTTGGACGCTTTTGCAAAGGCGTCCAACACCGTTTTTGAGGATAAGCGCTATGGCTTCGTGGCTGAGACGTCGCTGAAGGGCCGCAAGGTGCTGCTGCTGAAGCCCACCACGTTTATGAACCTGAGTGGCAATGCCGTGCGCTACTGGTTGAACAAGGAGAACATCGACCAGAGTCGGCTTCTAGTGGTCAGCGACGATGTGGCGCTGCCCGTGGGTGCCTTCCGGCTGAAGGCAAACGGATCGAATGGCGGCCACAACGGACTGGGTCATATTCAGCAGCTGATAGGGCAGCAGTATGCCCGTTTGCGCATGGGTATTGGCAACGACTATCCCATAGGGATGCAGATTGACCACGTGCTGGGCCGCTTCCCGGCGGAGGAGCTGGAACATCTGCAACCCAGTATCGACCTGGCTGTCGACATCATCAAAAGTTTCGTTCTGGCAGGCATTGATGTGACGATGAATCAGTATAATAAATTAGGAAAGAAACCGCTATGGCAGCAGCAAACGAAGCAAGAATAGACAAGTGGCTATGGGCGGCACGCATCTTCAAGACGCGCTCGATAGCTGCTGATGCCATCAAGAACGGACGCGTCACCATTCAGGGTGTGAACGTGAAACCTTCGCGCATGGTGAAGGTTGGCGAGGTGGTCAGCGTGCGTAAACCGCCGGTGACGTATTCGTTTAAGATACTGAAAACCATCGAGCAAAGGGTGGGGGCGAAGCTGCTGCCCGAAATCTATGAGAATGTGACGACTGCCGACCAGTATGAACTGTTGGAGATGAACCGTATCAGTGGCTTCGTCAACCGGCAGCGCGGCACGGGTCGTCCCACGAAGAAAGACCGTCGGGCACTGGACGAGTTTGTTGGACCGTCGCTCGAAGGCTATGGTGATTATGATTTCGATTTTGACGACGACGAAGACGATGTGGATTGATGTCTTATTGATTGTTGTCGGCGTGGCACTGGTGTTGCTGGGTGCCGACAAATTGACGGAGGGAGCCTCGGCACTGGCTCGCAGGATGAATGTGCCGGAGATTATTATCGGACTGACCATCGTGGCGGCCGGCACGTCGGCACCCGAACTGTTCGTCAGTCTGGTGTCGGCTTTGAACGATACGCCCGACATGGCAGTAGGTAACGTGGTGGGGTCGAACACAATGAATGCCATGCTTATTGTGGGTTCCGCAGCGATGGTGGCTCCTATGACTATCAGCCACTCGACGGTGAAAAAGGATATTCCTTTCTCCATAGCGGCATCGGTGTTGCTCATCGTGCTGACTTACAGCGGATATCTGAGCCGGTGGGGCGGACTGATTCTGCTGCTGGGCTTTGCGGCATTTATGGCCTATACGCTGAGGCAGGCCAAGACGGGAAGTAGCGAGGCCGTGAAGGAGACTTCGCCCGTATGGAAAAATATAGTCTGTCTGTTGGGCGGATTGGCCGGTCTGGTGGTGGGCAGTAACATGTTTGTTGGCTCTGCCTCAGCAGTGGCCTATGCGTTGGGTATCAGCGAGGGCGTGGTAGGACTGACCATCGTGGCAGGCGGCACCAGTCTGCCGGAGCTGGCTACCAGTGTGGTGGCTGCACGCAAGGGACAGTCGGCCATTGCCATCGGCAACGTGATAGGCTCGAACGTCTTTAACATCCTGTTGATTCTAGGACTGACCGCAACCATCAGTCCTCTGGAAATAGAAGGCATCACCACCATTGATATGGCAGTGATGCTCGTCTCGGTAGCCCTGGTGTGGCTGTTCTCACGGACACGCTATATGGTGGAGCGGTGGGAAGGTGCCGTACTCGTGGTGGGCTATATGGTTTATCTGTGGTGGTTACTTACTTCACTGTAACCACCACCTTCTTCAAATCTTGGTCAGCACTCGACGAACCCACCATGAGTTCGTACTTGCCGGGCACCACGCGCATGGTGTTGCTCTGGGCATCCCAACCTTCGAAACGATGGCGGGGGAAATCAATGTCGATAGTCTTGCTCTCGCCGGCCTTCAGTGTGACGCGCTGGTAGGCACGAAGCGTCTTCAGCGGGCCTTCGGTGTCGGCGATGTTGCGCATATACACCTGTACTACCTCAGTGCCGTCCATGTTACCCGTATTCTTCACCGTCACGCGTACCTTATTATTCTTATAGGTGGGCTTGCTGATGTCGAACGTGGTGTAGGAAAGTCCGTAGCCAAAGGGAAACAGCACGTCGCCCCGGAAATAGCGGTACGTGCGGTTCTTCATCGTGTAGTCCAGGAAGTCGGGCAGGTCGTTGACGCTGCGATAAAAGGTCATGGGCAACTTGCCGCTGGGGTTCACCAGACCGGTCAGCACTTCGGCCAGAGCCTGGCCGCCACGTTCACCGCCATACCAGCCCTGAATGATGGCATTGCAACTCTCCAGTTCGGGCACCATAGCCATAGCACCGCCTGAGCAGTTGATAAAGACAACTTTCTTGCCGGCATCGTGGAGGCCCTTCAGCAGCTGGCGCTGTACGGTCGGCAGCTCGATGTCAGTACGGTCGCCACCCTTAAAACCCGGGTCGCTGACTTTCATCTCCTCGCCTTCTACACGCGGAGAAATGCCACCCACGAAGACGACCGTCTCGGCACTGCCTATCTGGGCCAGCAGCTGCTGGTGGGTGGGGGTGGTCTTCTTGCAGACATCAAACTGCATGGCAGCCATGCCGCCCTCCTGCACATAGTCTATCTGGATGCGGTAACTCTCGCCCCGCTTCACATTCAGTGTGGGAGCAGCCTCCTGAATGCGCTGGCGCACTTTCCAGATGTTGACCAGAGTGTCGCCATTGACGATGACGCGTACCTTGTCGTCAGCACCGACACGGAGTGTCAGCGTCTCGTCCTCGGTAGGGATGAAGGCACCGAAATAGCGGGCTGAGAAATGCTCGAGGTTGACACCCGGGGCAAACACGGTGTTGCCGCCATTGCTGAGGTTGATGGCTGTCTTCAGTTCTACGCTGGCCACGGGATTGCCCTTCATGTCGGTATTGTTCCAATAGTATGCCTGCATACCTTTGGCACCCGACGGAGCCAGCATCTTGTCGAAACGGCTCTCGTAGACCTCGTTGCGCGTCAGGCCGCAGCCCTGGATGTAGGGTATGTTGCCCAACTGCTGGCGCAGACCTTCCAAAACGGTAATGGTCTTGGTGGCAAAGCCGCTGTAGTTGCCCCATTGCATGATGCTGTCGTTGGCGTTGGGACCCATGACGACTACTTGGTTGTTTACAGATTTGTCAAGGGGCAGTACACCGTCGTTCTTCAACAGCACGATACCTTCTCGGGCCATCTGCAGGGCCAGCTGCTTATGTTCCTTGGAGGCGATGACGCTGCTGGGAATCCGGGTCCATTCCACCAGTTCGTCCTTGTCGAAGTCGCCCAACTCGAAGCGGGCTATGAGCAGTCGCTTTAGACTGACATCCATCTGCTTTTCAGAAATATCGCCACGCTTGACGGCAGCGGGAAGACTCTTGTAGACGGAGCCACACTCTACGTCGGTACCGCTGAGAACGGCCTTGGAGGCTGCAGCCTCGTTGTCCTTCGATACGGCATGCCACTGGGGCAGGAAATCGCGGATGGCACCACAGTCGCTGGTGATGAGGCCCTGGAAGCCCCATTCTTCGCGCAGGATGTGCTGCTCATAGCGGGCATTGCCACAACAGGGGTCGCCGTCAATGCGCTGATAGGCGCACATCACCTCGGCCACGTTGCCCTCTTTGACCAAAGTCTTGAAGGCTGGCAGGTAGGTTTCCCACAGGTCGCGCTCGGGCAACTGCTGGATGTCGAAGACGTGGCGGTTCCACTCAGGACCGCTATGCACGGCAAAGTGCTTGGCACAGGCCAGCAACTTGGCATATTTGCTGGTGCCCAGTCGCTGACCGTTCATGGCCTGGCCCTGCAGTCCGTTGACGACGGCCAGTCCCATGCGGCTGGTCAGATAGGGGTCTTCGCCGTAAGTCTCCTGGCCGCGTCCCCAGCGGGGGTCACGGAAGATGTTGATGTTTGGGGTCCAGAACGACAGCCCCTGATAGCGCTGTACGTTACCCGATTTCTTGGCCTCCTGATTCTTGGCACGGGCCTCGTCGCTGACGGCTGTAAACACTTGGTAGAGTAGGGCGTCGTCCCAGGAGGCAGCCATCTGGGTGGTGATGGGGAACACGGTGACGAAGCCGTTACGCCCGATGCCGTGCAGAGCCTCGTTCCACCACTGGAAGGCAGGAATGCCCAGCCGGGGAATGGCTGGCGATACGTCCATCATCAACTTGGTTTTCTCTTCGATGGTCAGTCTGCTCAGCAGGTCGTCAGCACGCTGTTCTGCCGTCAGGTTCGGATTTTGATAGGGAAGCATCTGCGCCATCAGTGACGCAGATGCTCCTATCGAGATTAGTAAAGTAGTTAGGATTTTCTTCATATCATTTGATGATTACTTTCTTGCCGTTCTGGATGTAGATGCCCTTGGTGGGCTGTGGTACCCGAGTGCCCTGGAGGGTGTAAGTCTTGGCACCGGCATTGTTGCTGCGGGAGATGACGTCGGCGATTCCTGTGGTAGTGGCCGCATACAGGGTAATCTTATAGCACGACTGTGCGTCTCCCTTTGGGGTGAAAGACAGTTTCCCGCTGACGGGCTGTGGCAGGGTGATGGTATGGGTAGCCCTGTTTTCGGCAGCATCGCGGGGTGGGTAGACATAGTCGGTTGAGGCATAGTTGGTGCCGGCCAATTCGCCTAAATAGCCCGTGGCACCATCGCCATTGCAATATCCGTAGATGGTCACTTTCTCTATGCTCATACCGTCGGGCAGGGTGAGGGTGTACTTCTTGTTGCGCGAATACTTGATGGTTCCGTCGTTGCCGGTAGCGGGAGCTCCCGTCTGGTCCATCTTGAAACCGCCTACGAAGGTCCAGTCGCCATTGGAGGTCTGCTGGCTGATGTCGAAAGTGGTGGCCACGGGTTCGTCGCCGTTGTTGACGACCTTCCCCTGCTGTTCACCTTCGGCATACTGCTGTTCGGTGATGTCTGCTACCAGCGAGTTCATGTAGATTTCCAAATTGGTGTAACCGCCCTCACCTGTCAAGATGCCGTCGTTCTTATCGTTCTTGTTCAGGCCGTGGGCATCTTCCCACTCGTCAGGCATACCGTCGCCATCCGTATCCACAGGGGCTGCCTTGCTCTCCAGTACGGGCCATGCACTCCAGTCGCTGTCGGCATTGGAAGGCTTGTTGTCGTCCTGTGAATTGATGAAACCCTTGTTCAGACCGCTGCCGGTATGGCTGGCGGTGTTGTTGCGAGTGTCGCTGACCATCATGTCGTCGAAAGAGTCGCGATGCAGGGATGCACCGGCAAAGTCGAGCACCTTTTCATAGGCTTTCTGGGCGGTATGGGTGGTCGTCAGGATGAAGTCGATGGGTTCGTCAATCTTGATGCTGTCCCTGGTGGCAGCCGTATAGGTGCCGTCGCATCCGCTGGCATCTATCTGGTTGTATATGCCGTAAGTCCAGTTGTTGTTTGTCACATCGCTGTATTTCGAGTTGACATTACCGGTCACATAATACTTTCCCCAAAGGTGCAAAGCGGGTGCATAAGCAGGGTAGGTGGCTATGTAGCTGTTGGTACGGATGCCGATGCCGGCAATGCGCTTGCCCTTGGTGTCGGTGGGTGATCCGGGACCTGGCTTGTAGTAGTTGTTCACGATGTTCACTTTCATGCCTTCGCCACCGTAACAGCCGTTGCTGCCGAAGTTGTAGATGACATTGTTGCGATAGTCCATTCGCTCATCCAGCTGGGTGGTAGGTCGCGGTCCCAGTCGCGGAGTGCGTGAAGTGTGGTGGGCTATCAGGTTGTGGTGGAATGATGCACCGCTACCGCCCCAGTTGCCGCCATAGCCGTGGGCACCCTTGCTGTGGCCGGAGTTCACCAGGCTCTGGGCTACCAGACACCATTGGACGGTGGTATTCTTGTTGCCGAGAACCGACAGGCATTCGTCAATCGACCATGATACAGAGCAATGGTCTATCATCCAATCCTGCTGGTCGAAGCCGCCGAAACCGTCCCATCCGTCAGCACCATCCTTGGTGACATTCTTGTTTCCTAAGCGGAAACGCATGTATCGTACGATGACGTTGTTGCCCTTGATGGCACAGGGATAGTCGGCAACGCAGATACCATCTCCAGGGGCTGTCTGTCCGGCAATGGTGGTATTGCTGCCAATGTTCAGTGCAGAATTCAGGTGAATGGTTCCTGACACATCGAATACGATGGTTTTGATGCCACTCTGCCCCAACGCCCAGCGCAGCGATCCTGCCCCTGAGTCGTTCAGGTTTGTAACGTGATATACATTGCCGCCGCGACCACCAGTCACGTAGCGTCCAAATCCTTCGGCACCCGGAAAGGCCGGCTGCTTTTCCGTCTGCGCCACCACAGCCGCACTGCTGATCAGCAGAAGAGCCACGCACGACAAGAGTCTTTTCAGTTGTTTCATATGTATGTTTTTGGGTTGTTACAATTTACATTTCTGTTATCCGTAAGACGGTATTTAGGTCCATTCCTAAGCTGACTGCGATGTCTTCGGCACTCATCCCTGCCTTATAGAGCATTTGTACGGATTTCCTAATCTGTGCCGTCTGCTCATTAATCTGTGCCGTCTGCTCATTAATCTGTGCCGTCTGCTCGGCAATCTTCCTGTCCTTGATCATGATGGTCGTGTCACGCTTTTCGATGACTGAGAAATACTCGTCCTCCACATTCATGTCATGGCGCATCTTGGCATCGGCAGCTGCCGCCAGTAGCCGCTGGATGATTCTTTGCATCTCGTCATCGTTGGCGTATACGGTTTCGTCTATGCCCAGTATGTGCTTGTCATTTGGCAGTTGCAGTGTCTGGTCGAAGATACTGAGGACTTTGTCTAACCGGTTGTTAATCTGCCCGTGCAGGCGGGGTATCTGTACGATGATGCTGTCGTGTGTCAGACTGTCCACAAATGGATTAGGCAATCCTTGTGTCACCAGATTGTCATTATAGTCGAAAGATTGACGGTGTACATACAATACCGGCTCTTCAATGTCTCCCACTTTATGCCCTAACAGATAGACGGTCATCATGGGTATTCCATAGTTGCCGTCGTTGTCCGGCAGCATGTTGTCCGGGTTGGCATACTGAGCACCTAAGTATTGCCGGAATCGGAGGGTCTCTGTCTCTACCCATGTCTTTTGCAACTCTATGAGGATAAGGTGTTGACTTCCGTCATCCTCTTGGATGGTGGCACCGAAGTCTATGCGAAACACTGACAAACCGTCGCGGGCAATATTCGTGTACTCGTGTGGTTTCATCTTGATTTTCACCACGTTCTTCTTCAGCAAGGCTGAGAGCAGTGTCCTTGCTATGCGTTCGTCTTCCATCAGATATTTGAAGACGATGTCGTAAATCGGGTTGGCTACTGTAATCATATTTGTCTGAAATGCGTTGTACTTTACTATTGCCATGCAAAGTTACGAACTTAAAATGTTATCTCCAAATAATTTACCCAAAAAAACAACGAGGGCAGACTGTTATAGTCTGCCCTCGTAGATTAAATATCACTTAGGGGATGATTACTTCTGAATCATCTTCTTGCCGTTCATGATAACTACGCCCTTGTAGCTCTCGTTAACCTTCTGGCCGGCGAGATTGTAGATGGCGCTGTTGGCCTTCTCTGCAGCCTTGACGGTGGTGATACCCGTGGTCTGCTTAGACTTACCGGCAGGAGTGATCTCGATAGAAGAAATCAGGATGTTACCAGTGCCAGAGTACTTCTGGAAGGTGAAGTACTTAGCCTCATCACTATAAGTGGTGGTAGAAATCTCGTTGCCTTCATCATCCTTAGTCTTTGTAGTTGTAGCCTTAACAGCAGCCAGACCGAACTCAAACTCGTATGCATTGGGATAGAGCTTTAGGTCGT
>CAMOQW010000006.1 GCA_946623195.1 uncultured Prevotella sp. | reverse complement strand
TATTTCGATATTTCGATATTCGATTTCTTTTCTCTCACTCTGATAACATCGTCACCTCTATGCAACGCTTGGCATCCAACAGTCGCTGAGCCATACGCTGCACATTCTCAGCCTTCATCTGCTCCACCATCTTGCAGTAATCACGGTCGAAGTCGGCACCATCTTCCAATTCATGCCAGACGACATAGTCCCAGTAGTCGTTCATGATGGCCAACTGCTGATACTGCTTCGCCAGATACTGCTTCACCTTGTTCATGCTGCTCTCTGCAGGTCCATGCTGAGCAATGTGCCGCAACTGCTGGTAGATGATAGGATTCAGTTCGTCATAACGCTGCGGGTCGGCATTGTAGGAGATTCGGAATGTGGCATTAGGTTTGTCATCCTTTTGCAAGTCAAACTCCACGCTGACCCCGTAGGTGCCGCCTTTCTCCTCGCGTACAGAATCCGTATAAGCGATAGAGAGGCAACGCTTCAGGAAATCAAGTTCAAGGTCACTCTGAGGGGTGAAGGGCACATCGACCGTATAGAACACAGAAACGTTAGCCAAGGGGGTAGCCATCTTCTTGCGGAACTGCACAACCTGCTGTCCTCCAACCACTTGAGGCACATTTTGGTAGTTGGTCTTCTCGGCCTTATGAGTGGCGGGGAGCGGAGCCAAATACTGGCAGAGCAGTCGACGCAACTCCTGTTCGTCGTAGTTGCCGATGATGACTGTCCGGAAGTTGGAAGCATCGCTGAATCGTTCGCGGTAGATTTCCAGAATACGGTCGTAGTCAGCCTTGTCGAGCGTCTCCCGAACTACAGGTTTCAGACGCGGATGATGTCCATAGAGGACGGCATTGATAGAGTCGTTATAGTCAACCTTCGGCGACGCATTACGGTTGGTCAGGAAGGCACGGGTGCGGTTAATGAGTCCCTGATAGGCCACGGTGTCGCGGCGCGGTTGGGTGAAATAGAGATAGGCCAGTTCAAACCATGTTTGCATATCCTTTACCGACACGCCACCGCTGATACTCTGACTTTTGGAACCTACCGAAGGACTGATGCGTACCGACTTGCCTTTCAGCATCTTGCGCAACGTAGTCTGGTCGAAGTCACCGACACCGCCTTCTGTCACGGCACTGGAGATGAGCGAGAAGTTGGGTATATCGGCATCCGAATAGAGCGACGTTCCACCTTCTGCCTTCATACGAATCATCACGGCATCGGCAGAATAGTCGGTCTTCTTAGCATAAACCTTCATCCCGTTCGACAATGTCAGTTCCGTGAAACCATGACGGTAGGGTTTCTCGCTAACGATGGAGCCTGCCTTGGGCAGATGGGTGATAAAGTGCTCAGCCACCGTTTGTTCCGTATAGGGAGCATACTTCAATTGCTGGGCGGCCAATACGACCTCCTCCAACTGGGCCTCCGTTGGCAGATGCACCTCCGGTTTGTCCGGTGCATACATGATGACCACCTGATTGCGGTCGGTAATCAGTTCGCGGACAGCTTGGTTGACTTCCTCCAGTGTCACCTCACGGTCGAATTGGCGTGTCAGTTCCAAACGGTAGTCAACCGACAGCAGCGGCTCGCCCTCCAGGAAGTTCTGCACACATTCGCTCACCAGTTTTGAATTACGGCGATCTCCCTGCTCGCGGGCCTTGCGCTCGTCGTGGTTCAGCTTAAACTTCTTGGCGCGGTCCAGTTCGGCCTGCGTGAAACCATGCTGGCGTGCCTGTTCTGCCACACCAATGGCGGCTATCAGCCCGCCCAGAATATTGTCCTGCTTACAACTGACAGACATTGAGAAAGCCTCCTTGGTACGGCTGAGGAAGAACGACGAAGCACGCCCCGTAGCACTCTGATACGGTGGAGTGGCCTGCTGGCGCAGTTCTGCCAACCGGTCGTTCAGCATATTGCCAATAAGTCCGTCGACATAGTCGCTACGCACATAGCCGACGGTATTCTTCTCTGCATCGGGCGTCGCATCGCGCTTCTGGTAGAGATGACACAGTACGATGGGCTGCTCGGGGTCTTTCTCGATATCGACAATCATCGTGTCGTTGTCGCTGACGGGATAGTACTCACGCTTGGCAGCATTCTTGGGCATGGGGATAGGTGAAAAGATTTTCTTGATTTTCTTCTCCATCTTATCCACATTGAAGTCGCCCACCACGATGATGGCCTGAAGGTCAGGCCGATACCATTTCTGGTAATAGTCGCGGAGGTCCTGATAGGGGAAGTTATCGACAATATCCATCGAACCAATGGGCAAGCAGTCCTCATATTTAGTACCTTTATACACTTTCGGCATGGCCTGCTCCATCAGCCTCTGTACGGCACGTCCGGCACGGCGGGTGCGCCACTCCTCATGAATGACGCCACGTTCTTTGTCTATCTCCTCGTCCTCCAACAACAAGTAATGGCTCCAGTCGTGCAGCACCAAGAGACAGGAGTCGATGATACCCTCGCGCTTCAGTGGAGCCGACCCGATGTGGTAGACCGTCTGGTCGATGCTGGTGTAGGCATTCAGGTTAGCACCAAACTTGACTCCGATGGTCTCACACCAAGGAACGATGCCCAACCGTTTCCCCTTGCCCGGAAAATTCTTTGTTCCGTTAAAGGCCATGTGCTCCAGGAAGTGGGCCAGTCCGCGCTGGCGGGGTTCCTCCTGGATGCTGCCCACACGCTGGGCAATGTAAAAGTCGGCCAGTCCGGCCTCCTTGCCGTTATGACGAATGTAGTAGGCCATGCCGTTCTTCAGCGTACCCTTACGCACGACAGGATCCTGTGGCAGTGTCTGGGCCGACGCACCCGTAACAGCCAACAGTAAAAGTGTTGCTAAAAATTGCTTTCTCATTATGTGATGATTATTGAATTTGCCCGCAAAGGTACAAAAATAGAATGGAAAATGAAGAATGAAGGGTGAAGAATTTTCCCAAAATCACCATTTATAGGTATTGCACGCGTTCTAATTTATTAGTAATTTTGCACCCGCAAAATTTGGTTCTATCTAACGGAAGTAATGAAAATAATGAGGCAGACTTTCCTGTTTCTTCTGCTGTCGCTCATCCCCTTAGGATTGGAGGCACAGAAGTCAGACAAAAAGACCTACGCTGTTAACCTAACGGTAAAGGACAAACAGACACAAGAAGCGATTATCATGGCCAGCGTTCAGCTGCACCCCACAGGACTGCTGGCAGTAACCGACATGGACGGCCGGGCCACTTTTCCCCATGTAGAAGCCGGGCTCTATACGCTAAGCATCAGTTATGTGGGCTATCAGTCCCTCAATACCCAGATACGGGTATCGGGACCTCTGTCGCTGACCTTCCAGATGGAACCTACCACTCTGGCCCTCAACGAAGTGATGGTGGTGGCCCGACAGAACGCCAGCGGCACGTCGACCAGCAGCATCATTGGCCGTCAGGCCATCGACCATCTGCAGGCTTCGTCGCTGGCCGACATCATGCAGTTGGTGCCTGGCCATATCATGGGCAATGCCGACCTGACCAGCAGCCAGCAGTTACAACTCCGTGAGATTTCCGCCAACAACATCACCAACCGCTTTGGCTCAGGTATCGTGATAGACGGTGTCCCCCTGTCGAACAATGGCGTCGTAAGCCAAGGCGATTTCTCGTCGACCACCGCCATCGGCACCGATATGCGCCAGATAGCAGCCGATGACATCGACGAGGTGGAGGTGATTCGCGGCATCCCCTCGGCAGAATACGGCGACCTGACCAGCGGTATGGTAGTCGTACACAGCAAGATAGGCATCACGCCCTGGCAGGTAAAGGGTAAGGTGAACCCGTCGCTCATGAACTATTCGTTGGGCAAAGGACTGAAGATGGACCGCTACGGAGTACTGAACTTCAACATCGATTACGCTCAGGCATGGGGCGATCCCCGCCAGAAGACACGCTCTTTCGACCGCTACACCCTGAGCATAGGCTACGGCGTAGACATCACACATCGGTGGCATACCGACACCCGGCTACGCTACACCTACGGCAAGGATTGGAGCGGCAATGACCCTGATGCCATCGACGACGGCACGCAGTCGAAGAATACCCAGGCAACATTTCTGCTGACCCACAACGGCAAATGGACACCCGACAAACTGCTGGCTCGCAACATCTCCTACACCATTGGACTGAGTCTCACGGCCAACAACAGCCGCAACACGTCGTTCGTCGGCACCAGCAGCGGTCTCATCCCCATCATCACCGCCACCGAGACAGGATATTGGAGCATTCCATGGGAAAACTCCAGTTATCTGGCTACCGGCATCAACCACTCGCATCCCGGTAACTTCTACCTGAAGGTGAACGACTCTTTCTATCTGAAGACAGGCCGTACCAACCAGCGTTTCAAGGTGGGCGTTGACTACAAGTACGACTGGAACTCGGGACGCGGCTACTACAACGATGACGAGCGCCACCCGCTACGTCCCAACAGTGACGGTCGTCCGCGAGCCTTCAGCGACATTCCGGGTCTGCATCAGATAGCGGCATACGCTGAGGACAACTTCACATGGCAGTATGCCGGAAAGCGTAACCTCCGCATCCAGTTGGGTGCCCGTTTCACAGCCATGCAGCCCTTCGATGATGTGCGCACCTTTGCCCTGTCGCCACGCGTGAACGTCACTATGGAGCTGACCGACTGGCTCAACCTGCGCGGAGGTTTCGGTCTGAACTCGAAGACGCCAGGCCTGTCCTATCTTTATCCCGACAAGCACTATACCGACCGCGTAGCCTTGAACTACATGCCTCAGAACAACGTATCGGCCCAGATGCTCGGCTATCACACCTTCGTCTATGATGTCGCTTTTTCCAAAGACCTGAAGAATGCCACTACCACCAAGATAGAGGCTGGCATCGACATCCTGTTGCCGGGCAAGCACAAGCTGAGTATTCTGGCCTACCAAGACCGCACCCCGAATGGTTTCGGTAACGTGACGGAATTCCTCACCTACCCCGTCTACTACTTCGCCACGCCTGCCGGTTTGAACATTGGCAGCGACGGACGCATCGACATCAGCGGAGGCACCCCTGACAGCAGTCGCCCCAGCACCTACTGGTCTACTACAGGCAAGGTGGGCAACACCAATGTCAGCATCAACCGTGGCATTGAATTCGACTTTGATCTCGGGCGTATCCGTCCGCTGAACACGTCGGTCTATCTGAGCGGTGCCTGGCAGGAGTCAAAGAGCTACTCCAAGAACTTAGACGCAGACAATCCCCAAAGCAAGACCACCACCTGGAACTGGAGCCAGTATCAGACCGTCCCCTTCAAAATGGTATATCCCTCAGAGTTGGACTACAGCCGCTATCGCCGTTTCGTCAACACGCTGCGACTGGTAACCAACATCCCGCAACTGCGCATGGTGGCCTCGTTCACGGGTCAGGTCATCTGGCACAACTCCACACTGAGCTATGCTGCCGCCAAGACACCGATTGGCTGGATAGATACCGGTCTCAACTATCACGAACTGACCGCCGACATGCAGAGCGGCTACTTGGGAGCCGATGGTAACTACTATGCCGCCGAACCGACAGGCATTGAATATGTCAAGGTCGCCGAACAGCAGAAAGAGGCAGGCAGCAATGTCACCACGAAGAATCCCGTCACCTGGAATCTCTCGTTCCGACTCACCAAGGAACTGGGGCGTACAGCCGGTCTGTCGTTCTATGCCAACAATGCCCTGTTCTACGAACCCTTTATGACCACCAGCACCTCAAGTACGCTGACCCAGCGCAACACAGGAACCTATAGTTTCGGTGTAGAATTGTTCTTTAACTTGTAAATAGCAATGAAAAAGATACTGATAACACTATTAACCGTCTGCACGCTCGTCAGCTGTGTGGATTTCGACGATGCCACACAGCCCGTCACAGTGAAAGTACAAGTTGTCATGCCCGACGGATTCGGAGCAGCCAACGTGGCAGGCAAAGTAGTCACCTTGTCGTTGAACGGACAAAATATCACAGCCGAGACCGATGCCGAAGGCATGGTGACCTTCCAGAATATCGTTCCCGACAACTATGACATTTCAACCTCATGGAAGATGACGGCCGAGGAGTATGCCACCCTGACGGGCAATCATATTGAGAATGCCACCTATACGGTGTCGGGCAGTCTGAACACGCAGATGCTCGCTGCCAGCAGCGACACCCCCATCCGCCTCACCACTACGGTACAGAAAGACCAGTCGTTGCTCATCGGCAAGATATACTATGAAGGCAGCAAGGATGCTAACAATCGCAACTACGTGGCCGGTAAATACATAGAAATCT
Source organism: uncultured Prevotella sp. (assembly GCA_946623195.1). The sequence continues at coordinate 33,712 of CAMOQW010000006.1, read as the reverse complement.
ACAACAACTCTGGCGAGACCGTCGATGCTGCCGGACTATACATCGCCCTGACGGAAACGGAGAGCACGGTAGCCTACGTGCCAGGCCAGGTACCCGACACGGTATTTGCCAAACAAGTGTACCGTATTCCCACCACTACGGCCGTCACCATTGAGCCAGGCGGCACGTTGCTATTAGTAAACAGCGCCATCGACCATACGCTGACGGCACAGAATGCCTACGAATACAACCTGCTGGATGCCGACTTCGAGGCCAAGGACATCCAAGGGCGCACCACCAACAACCCCGACACTCCGGCACTGGAACTGGTATATACCTGCTACAGCACACTGACCTACATGAACCTAGTACAGGGCGGGCCAGCCTCCGTAGTTATTTTCAGCACTGACGAGGATGTCACCCAGTGGCCTCGCGTCTATGCTTACGGCAAAACACGCGGCAACCTGTTTATGGAGATTCCCACCAGTGCTGTCATCGATGCCGTGGAGGTGCTGAAGAACCGTTCGCAGACCGGCCCCGACATCTATACCAAACGACTCTACGACTATCTGGATGCTGGCTATACCTACTGTTCGTCGGCCAATGGCTACTCCGGCGAGGTGGTATGCCGACGGACCGCCAGCATCACGTCCGACGGACGCGTAGTACTGCAGGATACCAACAACTCACTCAACGATTTCGTCAACTCTGCCACTATCAAACCCCGCGAATACTAAGATGAAAAGGATACTCCCCCTCGCCCTCTGTTCTATATGTTGCGCCATCGCCGCAACAATCGATGCACAAGTCACCGCCACCAGCTATCGGCTGAGCGACCAGCAACAGCTGTGGCACCAGACGCGCAATGCCGCAGGCATGACTTTCGACTTTGCCGCTACCGACAGTTCCGCCAACCGCGGCACAGCCTATTTCGACTATCACCATGTGGACGGCGACTACCACCGTATTCAGGACGGCGGAATGCAAAACAACCTCCGTTTCTTCACTGAGCGTTATCAGAAGATTGGCCGTTATCTCTACGGCTATGGCGCCTTCGACTTCAACATGGGGCGCACCAAGCAGCGTGCCTGGAGCGACGTGATGCGCTCCTACGATGCCGACCCGTTCATCTCGGGCAGCAGTGTCTACGGCAAGTACGACCATCAGGACTTCACGCTCGATGCCAGCCTGTCGACCATACAACTGGGCCGTTTCACTTACGGGGCCAGCCTGCACTATGAGGTAGGCGACCTGAGCCGACTGCGCGACCCCCGTTCACGCATCAACCTGCTGGACTATCGCATCACACCCTCCATAACGTTCGACATGGGTATGGGCCATCGCTTGGGAGCCGCCCTGCACTACGAACGCCGTAAAGAGAAACTGACCGGACTGACTACCATACAGACCGACCCCAATCTGAAATACTACGTCATGACAGGCCTCGAACAAGCCACAGGAACGATTGGCGGCTATCAGGGCTACATGCGGGAATATGTAAACCATGAGTTCGGGGGCGAACTGAGCTACGGTTTTCAGGGTACGGCATTCCACAATGTGACAGCCATCACCCTCATTCACGGCACGGAATACATCTACGGTACCAACAAGTATGAACCCGGCCGCTACTACACCTACAGCTATGGCCTATCCACCCAGAACCGCCTGCATCGGGGCAAACTGCTGCACTCGTGGGATGCCGCCGTCAACTACGAACAGGCCTACGCTGACGAATACCGCCAGGAGCGCATCTCAGAAACCGACGGTCAGACGGGCTACACCTCTGTACACTGGCAGACCACCATGGAATACCGTAAGCGCTACCAGATGAAGCAACTCCAACTCACCGCCCACTACCGGCTGACGATGACCGATGGCCAGCGGCAACAAGGTTATGTGGGCATCAGATATGCCCTGAACAACATCAGCAACAAGCGGCTACTGCCCGTCAGCAAATTGGATCATGGCGGTTCGGACATCACCCTCGAAGGAGGCGTATCGCTATGGGGCCATCGGCTTATGGTGGATGCCGAGGCTGGCTACCATGCTGCCAAGAAGACCGACCTGGTCCTGGCTGATGCCACCACCGACTTTGCCACCGCCGTGCTGTTGCCTGACGTGACCATACTGGATGCCGACTTTTTCCGAGGTCGACTGCAACTGGAATACCAGCACCCCATTCCCATCAAGAGTCGGCAGACGCAATGGTTTGCCCGCTGCTATGGTCAGTATGTCGGTGCACAGCACAGTCTCCACCGCTCCACCGTCGGGGTGAGCATCGGGTTGTATTATTAGAGGAGAGAGGTAAGAGGTGAGAGAATAATAAGAAACAAAAAAAAATAAGGAACACAATGAACATTTCTACTTCAATCAAAGTACTGGCCCTCATTGCCAGTATGCTGCCCGGCAATGCTTTTGCCGAGGATGACAAGGACACCACCGTCGTAGTGCCGGCCTCGGGCCATGTGGCTTTCAAGCCCAGCCGCAACTTCACAGGTCCTGCCGATGTCATCTGCAGCAACATCAGTGCTTCGTCGAGTACCAAGTCTACCGGACTCTCTTTCGGTAATGTCAAGCTGGACACGGCCATCATCGCCCATTCTGCCACCAGCAGTTCGGGCTACGTGCTGACAGCCAAGCCAGGCACCTACACACTGACGCTGACCAATCGCACGGCCACCAAGCAGTTCTTCACCGTTTCCACCCGATGGGCCGACGAAGCGGGAACTGTCGATTTCAAGAACTACCGCATCTTCAAGTTCGTCAACACCCCCGACCGCACAGGTTTTGAGGTTGACGCCACCTACGCTACCGAAGGATACAGACACTGCGACATGGGAACCGACGAGCACCTCTACATGGCACTGAACGATGCCGCCACCAGTCCTCTGGCCCGTATCGCCGACACCATGCAGACCACCATAGCTGAGGTGACTTTCATCCCATGGAGCAAAGAGATGTGGGGATGTCCTGAGGTGAGCGACATCACGGGAATCAGTAGTCTCTCGATGGTCCAGCCGACTGACAAGCAGTGTTTCGACCTGCAAGGTCGCCGCATCAGCGGTCGGCCGACCAAGGGTTTGTATATTATTAACGGTAAAAAACACATCATACGATGAAACGAGTATTCTTATTGGCACTATCGGCCATAGCCATGCTGTCAGCGGCATCGGCCAGCGATACACTCACCGTCCGCATTAAAGGCATGCGTTGCGGCGAGTGTGCCCACAAAGTGAAGACGGTCCTCCGACAGGACAAGGGCATAGGCGGTATCAATTTCAACCTAGAGCGCCGTACGGCTACCATCGCCTTCGACCCCACCCTGACGTGTAGCGACTCCATCAAGGCCCGACTGGCTGCCACTAAGCGCTACAAGGCAACCCCCTACGACCCCAAGGAAGTCATCCATAAGGGCATGGGCCAGCGCATGGACGACATGCACTGCCGGAAATGCTACGACCGTATCGCTAAACGGCTCAACCAGTTGGAAGGCATCGACTCACTGGGACCCCATCTGGACAAGCACTACATCTTCATCCGCTACGATGCCAACCGCACCTGCAAGGACAGTATTCGTGCCGTCATCAACAAGCTCGGCTACACCCCGGTCAACTACTACACCAGTCCGAAGATTGAATTTGCCTACTATCTCGTGCCAGCCGGACAAGCCACACCCGAGACACTGGAAACGGTTCTGGCGATGGATGGCGTAGAGGACGTGAACGTCAACCCCAAGCGCAATTCACTGGCCGTCACCTACTTCAACGACGAGACGACCGCTGACCGGCTATTGCAGGCCATTCGTCAGGCAGGCATCCAGGCAGAGCTGCCAAAGCCGCACGAATGCAAAGAGGAGCAATAGGACATACCTAAAAGTAGGTATTGCAGAAGAAACAATTATTTCGTAACTTTGCGCCCGAATATAAAGAGTGCCCATGCTTCGCATCAGATATGTTTCAATGCTCTTGTGCTTAGTCACCTTTGTCAGCACGGCAAGGGCACAACAACTGACACTATCCGGACAGATTATCCAAGACGACAACGGCAAACCCGTTGAGTTTGCCAGCATCCTGCTGCAAGAGACGGGACAGTGGGCCGTCAGCGACGAGGACGGTCGCTTCACCATCCGCAATGTGAGGGCTGGCAAGCTGACACTCATCGCACAGTGTCTGGGCTATCAGAAGCGTACGTTGCCCATGACGTTGACCCGCAACGTAGACCATCTCCGGTTGAAGATGAAACAGGAAAGTCTGAAACTGGACGAAGTGACGGTGACCGCTCGCCGCAAGACCGACGAGGCAACCACCAGTTACACCATCGACCGAGTTGCTCTGGACCAGCAGCAGGTGCTGAACATCGGCGAAGTAGCCGCCCTCTTGCCCGGTGGCAAGACGGAGAACCCTTCGCTGATGAGCGACAGCCGCATGGCCCTGCGGTCGGGCAGTCAGGAACGGGGCAACGCCTCTTTTGGCACCGCCATCGAGGTGGACGGGGTACGCATGGACAACAATGCCACCTTGGGCGAGACCAACGGAGCCTCCACCCGCACCATCAGCGCATCGAACGTAGAGAGTATTGAGGTGGTGACCGGCATCCCCTCAGTGGAATACGGCGACCTGTCGAACGGCGTGGTCAAAGTGAACACCCGGCGCGGCAAGTCGCCCTTCGTCGTAGAAGGAAAAATCAACCAGCACACGCGCCAGATAGCCCTGAACAAGGGGTTTGACTTAGGCAAAGGCAAGGGAGTGCTGAACGCATCGTTCGAACACGCACGCAGCTTCAGCGATGCCGCCTCGCCCCACACGGCTTACCAGCGCAACATCCTGTCGCTGAACTACATGAACACGCTGATGAAGCGGACCATGCCACTGACACTCAACGTAGGGCTAAGTGGCAACATAGGCGGCTACAACTCGGAGGCCGACCCCGACGAACAGTTAGACGACTACCGCAAAGTGCGCGACAATGCATTCCGGGCACACATCGAATTGAACTGGCTATTGAACAAGTCGTGGCTCACCAACCTCTCGCTGAAAGCATCGCTGTCGTATGCCGACAAGCGCAGCGAGACCTATGCCAGCACCAGCAGTGCCTCGACACAGCCCTACATCCACACGATGGAAGAGGGCTACTTCATCGCCCAAGACTACGATGCAAATCCCGATGCCAGCATCATCCTGGGCCCCACCGGCTACTGGTACGTCAAGAGCTTCAACGACTCGAAGCCGCTGTCGTGGTCGGTGAAGTTGAAAGCCGAAGACCATGTTCAATGTTCAACGTTCAATGTTCAATGGACCAACCGGTTGATGCTGGGCGCCGACTACTCCGGCAGTCACAACAGCGGTCGCGGCACCTACTACGACGACATGCGCTATGCCCCCACCTGGCGTGAATACCGCTACGCCGACCTGCCCACCATGCACAACGTAGCGCTCTATCTGGAAGACAAGGTCATCATCCCCACAGCCCGGCGTTCCTCCGTGGAACTGACAGCCGGTCTGCGCGACGACATCACCCTGATCAGCGGCTCCGACTATGGCACGGTCAGCACGCTGTCGCCCCGCTTCAACGGACGTTACATCTTCTGGCGCAACCAGCGCAAGCGCATCGTCAGCGACCTGCTGCTGCATGCCGGATGGGGCAAGAGCGTCAAGTTGCCGTCGTTCCAGGTGCTCTACCCCAGTCCGTCGTATGCCGACCGTCTGGCCTTCGCCTCGACATCAACCAGCGACAACCGTTCCTACTATGCCTATCACACCTATCCCTCGAAGGCTCTCTACAATCCCGATTTGCGCTGGCAGTACACCCAACAGACCGACTGTGGCATCGAGCTGAACATCAAGGGAACGCGTGTGGCTCTGTCGGTGTTCCATCACAAGACCTTCCGGCCCTACATGTCCACGGACATCTTTTCCCCCATGACCTATAAGTACACGGCACCGGCGGCCCTCAACGGCATCACCATTCCTGCCGACCAGCGCCGCTTCAGCGTTGACAGGCTGACGGGTATTGTCACCGTCAGCGATGCCACGGGCAGCGCCGAACCGAAAGCTCTGACCTACAGCGAGCGCAACACCTACGCTGTCAACAACCACTACATCAATGCCAGTCCCGTGAGCCGCTATGGGGTGGAATGGACCATCGACTTCGCACCCATCAAGGCCCTGCGCACCAGTATCCGACTGGACGGCAACTACTACCGCTACAAAGGTGTCGACGAGACGCTGTTTGCCGACATCCCCTTAGGAGTCAATACCACCATGACAGGCAACAAGCCCTACGGCTACGTGGGCTACTATCGCGGTTCGAGCGTGACTACGGCGGGCAGCAGTGCGCTGGCATCAGTCAGCAACGGCATCCTGTCGAAACAAACCAACCTGAACGTGACGGTGACCACGCATATCCCTAAAATCCGTATGATTGTGGCCCTGCGCCTGGAAACTTCGCTCTACAACTACCGTCGCCAGCTGAGCGAGCTAAACGACGGAACACGTGGCTATGTGCTGGACAACAACAGTGACTACATCGGTACGCCCTATGACGGCAACAGCGAGAACAAGTTCATTGCCGTCTATCCCGAATACTATACCACCTGGGACAACCCCACGGAGATGATTCCCTTTGCCGAGAAATTCCTGTGGGCCAAGGACAACGACCCGACCCTCTACAACGACCTGACGAAACTGGTGGTTCGTTCCAACTATGCCTACGTAATGAACCCCAACCGCCTGTCGGCCTACTATTCGGCCAACCTGAGTGTGACCAAGGAGATTGGCGACCACGTCAGCCTGTCGTTCTATGCCAACAATTTCCTCCGCAACATGAGCACCGTACGCTCCTCGCAAACCGACCTGGAGACATCGCTCTTCGGCAGCAGCTACATCCCCAGCTTCTACTACGGGCTATCCCTGAGACTCAAGTTATAAACATATCACCATTTTTAATCACACTAAAAAACAAAACAACAATGAAAACAATGAAGTTTTACGCAAAAGCTCTCGCTGCCCTGATGATGGCAGCAGGCATGAGCACTGCCCTGCAGTCGTGTTCCAACATCGAGGACAACCCCGTTCCCGCTGAGCCCGCCTTTGGCGACGCTTCGAGCCTGGTTATCAAAGAGATTAATGTTGGTGGCGGTTTCAAGACCACAGACAACAAGACCTACAGCTGGTGCAAGGGTATGATTCTGCACAACAACAGCGACAAGACGGTCAAGGCCACCAATCTGGCTATCGGTACGGTGCCCCCGGGCAATGCCCATGCCAACAACGGCAACTACAACGAAGCCGGCCAACTGGTGTACGAGGCAGAGAACTGGCTGCCGATGATTTACGGCATCTGGTACATTCCCGAGATTACCATCGAGCCGTATGCCGACGCAGTGATAGCCATCAACGGTGCCATCGACCACACGGCACTGGCTCCTGAGGCTTTCAATCTGGCCGATGCCAGCTACTATGCCATGTACGACCCCGCGAGCCCCTATGTGAACCCCAATGCCTACCCCGCACCCTTCGAGGGTATTCCCGCTGCCAACTACTGGAAAGCTGCCGTCTTCGGACTGGGCAACGCCTGGGCTATCAGCGTGATGTGCCCCAACATCGTGCTGTTCCAGTTCCCCGCCGGCATCGAGCCTGCAGCCTACTGCGCCGATGCTGCCAACAGCTGGTATGACGGCGGCAAGGAGACAGCAGCCAACTACTGCGTCAAGATTCAGAAGAGTTGGGTGGTTGACGGTGTGGAGACCTATCGCACCACCATGGTTGAAGACAGCAAGAAGCGCCTGACCAGCGATGTCGACGCCGGTTATGCCCTGTACAACTCAAACAAGCAGTATTCCGCTTATCGTAACGTAGACCAGAAGGCTACCGAGGCCATCAAGGACAATGCCGGCAAGCTGGTGTACAACTACGACCAGGCCGTAGAGGACACCCAGGATGCCAGCGGTATCGACGCTGCCGCCTCTATGAAGAACGGTGCCAAGATCGTCTATCAGGACACCAACAACTCTACCGCCGACTTCCACGTACGCAAGGGATGGTCGCTGAAATAAACCAATGAAGAGAAGGCTATTATATAGCATCATGGGCATGGCACTCCTGGTGAGTGCCTGCCACTATGACGAGACGATGGAGCTGTGCGACGTCACGGTGCAACTGGTGTATCCGGAAGACAGCGTAGACCCCTACCCGGGGGTGCGCGTGGAGCTGAAGGATGCCTCGGCCAGCGTCTTCGTCGACAGCACAGATGCACAGGGGGTGGCGCACTACCGCGTGCCCCCCGGCATCTATGAAGCCAGCACGGCCACCCAGCTGACGGATACTACAGGAGACACGTGGTGGCGATACAACTTCAACGGTGTGCGGAGCATGATCATCGTGTCGCCCGACAGCACCAACCGAATCAAGATAGACCTACAGATGTCGAGACGAAGAATCGTACATTAACTATATACTATAATGATGAAAAGATTATTGCTCTGCACCATTGTCCTCATGACCTTGCTGCCCTTCCGGGTAGCCGCCACGCAGTATCTGGTGCTGACTGCACAGGACGGCACCGTCAGCAAGTTTGCGCTGACCGACATGCCTGTCATCACCTTCAGCGAAGGCCAGCTCGTCGTGACCTGCGGCACCGAGACGCTCACCACCAGCATGGAGGGTCTGAAGACCAGTTTTGAAGAAGTGTCCACAGGCATCCGACAGGCGGAACTCGACAACAAGGCCGTGCGCCCCGTCGTCGCCTTTGGCGAGGCAGCGTTCGAGGGTCTGAAGGCCGGCGATGCCGTCACGGTGTACTCCTTAGACGGCAAGACCTTGGGCAGCACCAAAGCCGACGGCGAGGGTCGCGCCTGCATCAACCTGAACGGAATGGGACATGGCGTCCTCATCCTGCGTACCCCAACCCATAGTTTTAAAATCAAGCACTAAGACAGCCTTATGAAACGCTATTATCTGTTACTGAGTATATTGTGTCTGATGCTCTGCCCGATGGGGGTGGAAGCCCAGACCTGGAAGATGGTCATCACCATGAGCGACGGTTCGCAGCAAGAGGTGTCGACAGCCGACATCAAGGACATCCAGTACGTACAGCAGATGCCCCGCCTGGAGGACCGGAATGTCGACCAGATTATCATCAAGGAGCTCTACAATGGCGGCGTCATGCTGGACGATGGCAGCACGCACTTCCAGTTCGACAAGTGCATCATCCTCTACAACAACTGTCCGCAGCAGGCTGTTGCCAACAATCTGTGCATCGGCATGGCAGCACCGGCCAACGCCCAGGCCCAGAACAACAACTACGGCACCGACGGCAGACTGAAATACGAGAAGGACAAGTTCATACCGGCCTGGAACGGCATCTGGTATTTCCCGTTCTCACTGGTCATCGAACCTTATTCGCAGGTGGTGGTCAACATCTGCGGGGCCATTGACAACACGCCTACCGTCAGCCAGTCGATTAACTATGCCAACGCCGACTACTACTGTATGTACGACCCCGAGAGCGGCTACAACCACACCAGCTACTACCCCACTCCCTCGGCCGTCATCCCCACCAGCCACTATCTGAAGGCGGTGCGCTATGCCCAGGGCAACGGCTGGCCGTTCAGCATGTCGTCGCCAGCTGTCATCCTGTTCCAGACGCAGGAGGTCACCCCCGACGTGTTCGCCACCACTGCCGACAACTATTGGTACGACGGCGACAAGACGGACCAGATACACACCTGCGTGAAAGTGCCCAACGACTGGATACTGGACGGCATGGAGGTGTATGCCATGGAGAAACCCGACGACTGCAAGAAACGGCTGACTGCCGACATCGATGCGGGCTACGTGTGGCTGACCAACAAGATGGGCCACTCGCTCTATCGCAATGTCGACAAGGAGTTTACCGAGAGTCTGCCCGAGAACAGCGGCAAACTGGTGTATGGCTCCACCACCGACCCCAGCGGCATTGATGCCGAAGCCAGCATCGCCGCCGGTGCCCACATCGTCTATCTGGACACCAACAATTCCACCGCCGACTTCCACGAGCGTCCGAAATGCTCATTAAGAGACTGACATTCACCCTCTTGCCCTCATGAAGCGACTGTTGACATTCACTCTCTTGTCCTGTATGCTGGCATATCATGCCGGCAGTCACGCCCAGGACTCGCTGCTGCTCCGCGACTACCGGTTTGTGAAGCAGCAGGAGGCATGGCTCACCGGTCCTAATGCCGCCGGACTGACGCGCTACCGGTCTGCAGCCATCGCTGAGGCCGAAGTGAGCATCGGCATGGGACGCGGCGGCTTCGTCAACTATTTCGAGTCGCCCAAGACGCTAATGCTGACGGCAGGCATCGAGTCGTTCTACCGCATCTCCCAGCGGACGGTGGTCTATGGGCGCATGAACTACGACAACTGGACCGGCCGCGACATGGCGGGGTCGGCATTCATCGACCCGACACGCCTGCCCTTCGACATCGTGGAGGACTCGCTGACCAACCTGGGCCGCAAGCATCGCGACACCTACCAGTTGACGGGGGCCGTGGGCTGCCAGGTCACCAAAGGCATGGCCGCCGGCCTGCGCATCGACTATACCGCCGCCAACTACGCCAAATACAAGGACCTGCGCCACAAGAACAAGCTGATGGACCTGACGCTGACGGCAGGCCTCACCTTCTCGCCACTCACCGCTCACCGCTCACTATTCACCATCGGTGCCAACTACCGATACCACCGCCAAACGGAGAGCGTCACCTTCAGCACCTACGGCAAGGGTGAAAAGGTGTACAAGTCGCTCATCGACTACGGAAACTTCATCGGACGGGTGGAGCAGTTCGGCAACTACGGCTATACCGACAAGTCGCGCGAGATGCCGCTCTTCGACGAAGGGCACGGGCTGGACGTACAACTGGAACTGACGCCGGCAGACGGGCTGTCGTTCTACAACAACTTCGGCTTCACACATCGCAAGGGCTACTACGGACGACGCTCGCCCTACACCATCACCTTCACCAACCACCACGGCAACCGATACAGCTACAACGCCCTACTGAGCTACCGCCCGTCTGCCGGCACCCTGCACCAGTTGACGGCCAACATCGACGCCGAAGTGCTGCGAAACAATGCTGAGACCTACCGCGAGATGCAGAACGAGAAGGGCTCCTACTACTACGAATACTACGACGACGTGAAAACCGGCGACAAGCGGTGGGTCAACACCACGCTGGGCTATACGGGCCACTACGGCATCTGCCACGAACTGCCCACCTGGACCGTGCGGGCCGTCGTGACACTCATGCACCGCCGCCAGACGGCCTACTGCTACCCCTACCTGCGCCGCCAGCGGCTGTCGGCCACCGGTCTGACAGCAGAGGGCACCCGCCACATCGCCATGCGGCACGGCGTGCTGACCGTTGGTGCCAGCATCGGCTACAGCAAGGGCAGCGATGAGCCTTTCGAGGACGACACCTTCGCCACACCCAGCGACAAGCAGACGCCACCCGCCGAAATGGAGGCCTGGCTATGGCAGGAATACCAATATCTGACGGCACCGCAATACACCGTCGGCGGCAACGTGAGATACGACTTCATCGTGCCTGGCACCCGCCTGAAGGCGCACGCCGCACTTAACATGCAACATCGAAAAGCAAACAATATCTACTATGAAGAAAACGGAAAAGACCATACGCAAATGGCTATTGCTGTCGGCTGCACTTTTTAGTCTGACAGCCACAGCACAGGAATATAACCTGCAAATCCGTATGCAGGACGGCACCACCAAAGTGTGGCCCACCTCAGGAATCAAAAGCATTGAGTTTAAGCAGGATGCGCCGCCCACGTTCGAGGGGCTGACGGGACGCTGGATGCTCGTGGCATCGCCGGCAGGCATCGATACCGACGACGGCATCGGCATAGCCACCATCGACACCGTCCGCTTCACCGCCACTCTGGCCGACGACGCTGGCAGTCTGCACTGTCATGCCGACACCCTCTGCGTCAAGGACGGCACCGCCATAGCTGCCGACTGGCTGGTGACGGCAGCCGAACAGGACGACAAGCGCCGACTGGGCTGGGTGCTCAGTGCCACTACGCCCGTAGCCTCTTATTCGCAATATCTCTATTTCCTTTCCGAAAACATCCAGACGGGGCGATTGGAGGGCATGACGCTATGGAGCGAATGGACTTCGAAGGAGGATAACGTCTTCAAGTTTCCGCAGAATCAGGAACTCTACGGCGTATGGTCCGAACAACAGCCCTACCAGTCAGCCAACAGCTATCTGGAAATCTGGGCCAGTCCGCGATTCATCAAACTACCGTAAAGCCCCCCTTCTACGAGGTTTTATTTCACGTTCCCTACCTGAATTAAATACTCGCCAATCTGGACGGCATTCAGGGCAGCACCCTTGCGAATCTGGTCGCCAGAGAGCCAGAAGGTCAGACCGCAGTCGTCGCTGAGGTCTTTGCGGACACGTCCCACAAAGACATCGTCCTTGCCGGCCGTCTCAAGGGGCATGGGATAAACCAGGTTGGCAGGATCGTCAACCAACTTACAGCCCGGGGCCTGGGCAATGGCTTGCTGGGCCTCTTCGACGCTCAGCGGACGTTCTGTCTCAATCCAGACACTCTCGGAATGGCTGCGCAACGAGCTGACACGCACGCACATGGCCGAGCACTTGGCATCGGTATGCATAATCTTGCGGGTCTCGTTATACATCTTCATCTCCTCCTTGGTATAGCCGTTGGGCTGGAAGACGTCAATCTGCGGAATCACATTGTAGGCCAGCTGGTGGGGGAACTTCTTGATGGTCTTCACCTCACCCTCTTCTACCATCTCCTTATACTGCTGCTGCAGTTCGGCCATAGCGGCAGCACCGGCACCCGACGCACTCTGGTAGCTCGCAACATGGATGCGCTTGATATGGCTCAGCTGCTCCAAGGGCTGCAGCACGACTACCATCATGATGGTGGTGCAGTTGGGGTTGGCAATGATGCCACGCGGACGGTTCAGGGCATCGGCGGCATTACACTCCGGCACCACCAGGGGCACATCGTCGTCCATACGGAAGGCCGACGAGTTGTCAATCATCACGGCACCATACTTGGTGATGGTCTCGGCAAACTCCTTCGAGGTGCCGGCACCTGCTGAGGTGAAGGCGATGTCGATGTCCTTGAAGTCGTCATTATGCTGCAGGAGCTTCACGGTCAGTTCCTTGCCACGGAAGGTGTACTTGGTGCCGGCCGAACGCTCGGAGCCGAACAACACCAGTTCGTCCATCGGGAAATTTCTCTCGTCAAGCAGGCGCAGGAATTCCTGTCCTACAGCGCCTGAGGCGCCCACAATTGCTACTTTCATAAGTCTAATTCTTTTCCTTGGTTATACTATTCGGGGTGCAAAGGTAATAAAAAAAGGGTAAAGTGAAAAGTGAAAAGTGAAAATTTTAACTGCCACTCCGCTATTTTTCATCTTCTGTCTTTCGACGCCGCGATACTTCGGGCCACGGTGTAGGCGGTAGTCCACGCCGCCTGGAAGTTGAAACCGCCCGTAATGCCGCTGACCTCCACCTTGGCCAGCACGCGCCTGCTGCGCTCGAAGATGACGACCTCCATCTCCGGCATCAGCTCTTTCAGGTTGACTGCCAGGAAGAATCCTGCAGCACCGCCGCCGATTATTGCCGTCTTCATCTGTCTAACGCCGCTTAACCCACACCTTATGAGAACAACTGCCGCGAGTCGTAATACCCGTCGTGAGGTCGGCCACAAGGGCTTTCAGGTCTAGCGAGGCGCCGGTTCTGCTCAGTCCCGTAGCCACGACATAGTCGGAGAGGGTCATAAAACCGTTCTGCTCAATCAGGGCCAGCGCCCTCGAGAGTCGTTCCTCACGGCTCAGCCCGCCCTTCTTGGGCTCCACCGCACCGCTCTTGACCTTGTCGAAGGTCGTCTCACGGTTCATGGTGGCCAGCAGTTCAGCGTCTGGCTTGAACCGGATGCCTTTGATGCAGATGTGGCGGTACTTCGTCTTCGGTTCCTTGTCCGTCGAGGCACCCTCCTGTCCCTTCCCGCTGGCCAGCGCCTGCTCCGAGGGTGTCGACATATCGAAGCCCAGCGTGAGTGAGAATACGCCCAGCCCGTCAATCTTGATATTGTGGCCCATCGGCATCCATGTCCTCATGGTCTGCAAAAAGGCTTCAAACACCGCACGCATCGTGCCCTCGCTGATGCTGCCGGCGTATGTGTGCATGTGCTTCAGCACTGTCTCGAAGTCGAACAGCGTGTACGTCTGCATCCGGGGGAACACGACGTTCTCGCCCTCCTTCATGCCCTGAGGCATTTTCTGTAAGTAATAGTTTGCCATCTTCTCTGTTTCTTTTTTTGTTCTACCCCTATGGTTATTTCTTCCTGACTCTGGTTCCTATTCTCATTCCCAGTACTGCAAACATCTGTTCTCAGTACCATAAACATAAGTTCTAAGTACCATAAACATACGTTCAGCGTACTATGAACATAACCTTCCGCCTGCAAAAGTAACATTTTAATCTGGAATACCCAAATTTTCCGTCAACAATTTGAAGATACCATTACTTTTATTTTCATGATGATGCTGGCGAATATTTTACACTTCGATTGCTTGCGGATTCAGAAATAATTCGTACCTTTGCATGTGATAAGAGAAGAATAATGCCCGGCTACAACATACAACCACTCATCACCAGTCCCACGCTTATCTTCTGCGTGGTGCTGCTCATCATCCTGTTTGCCCCCATCATCATGGGCAAGCTGCGCATTCCCCATATCATCGGCATGGTGCTGGCGGGAGTCGTCGTCGGCGAACACGGGCTGAACATCCTGGTGCGCGATTCATCCTTCGAGCTCTTTGGCAAGGTAGGTCTGCTCTACATCATGTTTCTGGCCGGTCTGGAGATGGACATGGAGAGCGTGAAGAAGAACTCGAAGCGCTTTCTCATTTTCGGACTACTGACCTGTCTGGTGCCGTTAGGACTCACCTACATCATGGCCATCTGGCTGCTCGACTATTCGGCTACGGCGTCATTTCTGCTGGGCTGCATCATGGCGTCGAACACACTCATCGCCTACCCCATCATCTCGCGCTACGGACTGCAGCGCGACTCCAGCGTCATGCTGAGCGTAGGGTCAAGCATGCTGTCGCTATTCCTGGCCCTGCTGATGCTGGCAGCACTGGCAGCGTCGTACGGCGAAGATGTCGGCATAGGTTTCTGGGTGCAGTTCCTGCTGAAGTTCTGGCTGTTCTGCGCAGGCACGGTATGGTTGATTCCGAAACTGGCCCGCTATTTCCTGCGTCGCTATTCGGATGCCGTCATGCAGTTCATCTTCGTGCTGGCTGTCATGTTCCTGTCGGCAGCCCTGTCGGAGGCCATCGGCGTAGAGGGCATCGTGGGGGCCTTCATATCTGGGCTTATATTAAATAGGTATATACCGCACGTGTCGCCGCTGATGAACCGCATCGAGTTTATCGGTAACGCGCTCTTCATCCCCTACTTCCTGATAGGCGTGGGCATGCTCATCAACATCGGCACGCTGTTCGAGGGGCCTCGCATGCTTTGGATAGTACTGCTGATAGCATTCTTCGGCACCTTCGGCAAGGCTGTGGCGGCCTACCTGTCGAGCCTGCTGTTCCGACTGCCCAAGTCGGCAGGCAACATGATGTTCGGTCTGACCTGCGCCCATGCCGCCGGTGCCATCGCCATGGTGATGGTGGGCATGCGACTGGAGGTGGCACCTGGCCACTACCTGGTGAACAATGAGATGCTGAACGGTGTCATCATCATGATTCTGATTACCTGCATCATCTCAACCCTGATGACGGAACATGCGGCACAGGAAATCGTCATTGCCAACAGTCAGCAGCCAACAGCCGATAGCCGGCAGCAGGACGACGAAAAGATATTCCTCTGCGTAAAATACCCTGAGATAGCACCACAACTGCTGGACATGGCCATCATGATGCGCAACCAGAAGCTGAACCGCGGACTGGTAGCCCTGAACGTGGTGTATGACGACGACCAGGCCGCCAAGAACCGGGAAAGAGGCTTGCTGCTGTTGGAACAACTGGAACAGCGGGCGGCCTCGTCGGACGTCCACATGCAGACACAGGTGCGGCTGGCCACCAATATTGCCAACGGCATCAAGCACGCCTTCCGCGAGTTCGGAGCCTCGGAAATCATCATGGGCATGCACGTGCATACGGAGGTGAACCCGAAATTCTGGGGCGACTTCATCCAGAGTCTCTACAACGGACTGAACCGGCAGATTATCCTGACACGCTTCGTACAACCGCTGAACACGCTGCGCCGCATACAGGTGGTGGTACCGTCGCGGGCAGAATTCGAGCCGGGCTTCCACCGATGGCTGGAGCGGCTGGCCCGCATGGCAGGCAACTTAGACTGCCGCATCCAGTTCCACGGGCGCAACGAGTCGATGGACTTGATTCGCGAATACATCAACAACCGTCATCCCAACGTGAGGGCGGAATATACCTACATGGCACACTGGAACGAACTGCCCCAACTGGCTGAGACCATCAATGGCGACCACATGTTCGTGGTCATCACGGCACGTAAGGGTACCATCTCGTATAAGAGTGCCCTGGAGCGACTGCCCAACGAAATGCAACAGCACTTCAGCGGCAAGAACATCATGATCATCTTCCCCGACCAGTATGGCGAGGCCAAGGAGGACGCCATGACCTTCACCGCAGCACAGCACCAGGAGGAGAGCAGCATCTACGACAGCATCCTCCGCTGGATCAACAAGAAACGAATAGCAAAGAAATGATAGACATCAAAGGAATCAAGAAGAGCTTCGGCTCACTGGAAGTACTGAAAGGCATCGACCTGAACATCGACCGAGGCGAGGTGGTAAGCATCGTAGGACCCAGCGGAGCCGGAAAGACCACCCTGCTGCAAATCATCGGCACGCTGGACCGCCCCGATGCGGGAACGGTGTGTGTCGACGGCATCGACACCACCCAACTGTCAAGCAACAAGTTGAGCGACTTCCGCAACCGCCACATCGGCTTCGTGTTTCAGTTCCACCAACTGCTGCCTGAATTCACAGCTATCGAGAACATCATGATACCGGCCTATATCGCTGGCACCTCCAACAAGGAAGCCCGCAGGCGGGCCGAGGAGTTGCTGCAGTTCATGAACCTCAGCGAACGTGCCAGCCACAAGCCCAACGAGCTGTCGGGGGGCGAGAAGCAACGCATTGCTGTGGCCCGTGCCCTGGTCAACAACCCCGCCGTCATCCTGGCCGACGAACCCAGCGGTTCTCTCGACAGCAAGAACAAGGCCGAACTGCATCAGCTCTTCTTCGACCTGCGCGACCGTTTTGGCCAGACCTTCGTCATCGTCACCCACGATGAGGAACTGGCCCGCATCACCGACCGCACCATCCACATGCGCGACGGACTGTTGGAACAGCCCACTTTTGGAGAATAATTAAGGAATTGGGAAGAAATTTGTTCTCTTTTTCTTGTTTTCTCAAAATTAATGCTTATCTTTGTAGCCGATATAAAGATATTAATAGCTGTGTTACTACTAAACTTATGCGTATGGAAAAACTAACTTTCAACAAACGTCTGCTCTGTCTGATTGCGATTGGAGGCTCCTTGCTATTGGCTGGATGCATCAACAAGGACTACGACTTTAACAAGGTTGACGGCACCCTGGGATTCGGTGGCAACGAGCTTATGCTACCCAGTAACAACTCTACCAAAGAGATTATGCTGGACGACCTACTGGACATCAGCAAATCAGACCTCATTACGACTGAAGCCAATGGCGACTACAAGCTCTTCAAAGAGCCCGACAACCCCATAGCACCAGTCGAGGTGAACGTGAACCGCATCACCATTGCTGCCAACAACTCACAAGGGCTGTCATTCGACATTGATTTGCCAGCAATCCCTAACGCCGTCAAGGAGCAGTTGCCTCCGACGATTACCTTGCCGTATGACTATAACATCCTCGGACAGACGGGCACCATCGACATTCCCGAGGCTGAGGGCAACATCTCGCTCTTGGAATATGAGTTTGATGCTGACCCGGCCATCAAGTCTTTGGAATATGTAGCATTAGGCGAAAACGGTCAAGGCGTGAATCTGACTGTCGATGTCACGCTGCCAGAGGCCATCAGGAAATTGTCAAAGCTGCAGGTCAATTTACCAGACATGCTGACAATGACGTGTCCGTCTATGCCAAACTCGTTCGACACGCAGAATAATGTTCTTACGCTGACCGACTATGCCATCAACAATAGCCGCTTACAGATTGTTTTCAATGTCACACGCCTCAATGTGAAGACCGTGGATGAAAACAATTACGTCAAACTGGAAAACGGGAAGTTCATGCTCAAGGCCAATGTCAATTTGAAGATAAAGATTGCTGAACTGGCCTTCCCCAACACTTCGTCTGTCGCAGTGAGCGGTATGGCATCCTTTGAGAGCATTGTCATTACCGAAGCCCGTGGCGTCTTCGACCCAGTGATTGACCTCAACGATGTCGGTACGGTGGAAATCAACAGTCTGCCCGATTTCCTGACGGAGGAAGAGGTGGTGGCCGATATTGACAACCCGCAGATATGGCTGACCATATCATCTACCATGCCCTTGGGAGGCACTATCCATGCACAGCTGACCTCCGACACTCACACCTCACCGATTGCGGTCACCCCCATACAAATAGCGGCCTCGCCCGACGGTATAACCCCCTACGTGACACGTGTCGTCATCTGCCGACAAGCGCCAACAGGCTTGACAGGCTATACGCCCTTGATTGTCGACAACCTTTCTGATCTTATCAAAAAGCTGAAAGAACCCATGGAAATCAAGTTTACCGTGACCAGTGCCAAGGCTGCCCAGGAGACGGCTACCATCAAGTTGGGCTACACTTACCGCTTGGCTCCAGAATACAAGTTTGAATGTCCGTTGGCATTCGGCGACAAGGCTGTTATCGTCTATACTGATACGGAGACCGACTGGCACAAGGACATCGACAAACTGCAACTGGCCGAGGGCGCTTACGTTCATGCCACAGCCACTGCCGTCAACAAGATTCCTGCCGACTTGGAACTGGCCATCAGCCCATTAGACGTAAACGGACAGGAGCTGGATGCCAGCATCCTCAATGTCGATCTCATCCAGAAAGATGTTGCCGGAACGAAAGACGGTGCCACAGAGTCACCCGTTGAAGTCAGGATTAGCGGTGACATTAGCCGTCTGGACGGCATCAAGCTTAAGTTGAAAGCCAAGGGCAACAATCAGCTCCGTGGCGTCACACTTAACAAAACCACACAGACGCTTCTGCTGAAAGACCTGGCCGTGAAAGTTGTCGGCAAGGTAATCTATAATGCAAACTAATGTCAAACCACGTAAAAAGCAATAGAAAGATGAAACAAATGAGAATCATGCTTGTTGCCACCTTCCTGCTATCGGTGGTTACTGCAACGGCCCAATCGCTGAACTCAGCATATTTTACTGACGACTACAAGTTCCGTCATACGATGAACCCTGCCTTTGGAAACGACCAGAGCTACGTGTCCATCCCCGCCTTGGGCAACATCAATGTCCGCACTCAGGGCAACTTTGGCTATGATGCCATCATCAAGCCCAACCCCACACCCTACGGCAATAAGACGATGACATCGTTCATGAACCCATACATTGACGCTGCCGCAGCTCTTGACGGATTTGCCAAAGGCAACAACCGCATCATAGGTAGTGTGGGAATCACCGTCCTTTCTGCCGGCTTCAAGGGATGGGGCGGATACAATACCATTGAGATTAACTCGAAGACCAACTTCGGTGTCTCGCTGCCTTATGAGTTGTTTGAGTTTGCAAAGAATACCGGCAACCGCAACTACGACATCGGCGACATTTCTGCCGGGGCCATCTCGTACGTGGAAATAGCACTGGGCCACTCTCGTCAGTTCAGCGAAAAGCTGCGTGCCGGTGCCAAGTTGAAAGTGCTGCTGGGCGTAGGCCGGGCCGATGTGAAGATGGAGAACGTACAGGCCCAGCTGAACGATGCCGACAAATGGATTGTCTCTGCCAATACTACCTCCGACGTTTCCATGAAGGGCTTTATCTACAAGCAGAACGAAAAGGAATATAGGCAGAAGCCTGGCGAATACAAATATGTCAACAATATAGACGTCAAGAGTCCTGGCGTAGGCGGTTTCGGTCTCGGCATTGACCTGGGTGCCACCTACAAGCTGAATGACGACTGGAACTTCTCTGCGGCTTTGCTTGACCTCGGATTCATCAGCTGGTCGAACGATATGCAGGCGCGCAACATCAATAGTCAGTTTGTGTTCGACGGCTTCCACGATGTCGACATTGCCCGTCATGGCGGCATGCGCGCTGCCAGCGATGGCTATGCTGACCAGTTCGCCGAATTTGCACATCTTCAAGACCAAGGCGACAAAGGCGGACGTACTACCGGCATCGGCACTACCCTCAACTTGGGAGCGGAATACACACTACCCATGTATCGTAAGTTGTCATTTGGCCTGCTTAGCAGCACTCGTTTCCAAGGTGACTTTTCCTGGACAGAAGGCCGTCTCAGCGCCAACTGGGAACCTCTTCGCTGGCTCGACGGTGGCGTGAGCCTGGGAGTTGGCAGCTTTGGAGCCAGTGCCGGTTGGTTGGTTAACATCCACCCCAAAGGCTACAATTTCTTCGTGGGTATGGATCATATCTTAGGCAAACAGTCTAAAGAAGGCATCCCCCTCAGTTCAAAGGCAAGTGTCAATCTGGGTATGAATATTACCTGGTAGTGACAGGCAGCCATGAAAAAGCCCTGACTTTCCATCAAGTCAGGGCTTTTTTATGTTTTTATGCGTTAGAACTCTGCCGACTTCGGGGTGCGTGGGAACGGAATGACGTCGCGGATGTTCTGCATACCGGTGACAAACAGGATGAGGCGCTCGAAGCCCAGCCCAAAACCGGCATGAGGACAAGTTCCCCAGCGGCGGGTATCGATATACCACCACAGATGGGTCTGGTCCATCTGGCGGCGCTCCACCTCTGCCATCAGTTTGTCGTAGCTCTCCTCACGGACGCTGCCACCGATGATCTCACCAATCTGCGGGAACAGCACATCGGTGCCCTGCATCGTCGGACCGGGAGCAATGGCTCCCTTGTAGCCTACTGAGTGCTCGGAGCCCTCAGAGAGCGGCGCATTCTGCTTCATATAGAACGACTTGAATGCACGGGGATAGTCGGTCATGATGACGGGCTTCTTGAAATGCTCCTCCACGAGGTAGCGCTCGTGTTCCGAAGCCAGGTCGTCGCCCCAGTTGCAGGGAAACTCAAATTTCTTGCCCTTCTTGATGGCCTCCTGCAGGATGTTGATACCCTCGGTATAGGGCAGCCGCACGAAGGTCTCCTTTAAGACACCCTCCAGGCGCTGGATAAGGGTCTTGTCAATCATCTGGTTCAGGAACTGCAGGTCGTCCTTACAGTTGTCGAGGGCCCAACGGACACAGTACTTGATGAAGTCTTCCTCCAGGTCCATCAGCTCTTCCTGGTCCAGGAATGCCACCTCAGGCTCTACCATCCAGAACTCGGCCAGATGGCGCGGTGTGTTGGAGTTCTCGGCGCGGAATGTTGGTCCGAAGGTGTAGATAGCCCCTAAGGCCGTGGCACCCAGTTCACCCTCCAGCTGCCCAGAGACAGTCAGCGAGGTCTGCTCGCCGAAGAAGTCGTCATCATAGATAATCTTTCCGTTCTCGTCCTTCTTCAGGTCGTAGAGGTTCTTGGTGGTCACCTGGAACATGTTGCCGGCTCCTTCGCAGTCGCTGGCAGTAATCAGTGGGGTATGGAAATAGAAGAAGCCATGTTCATGGAAATAGGTGTGGATAGCCATAGCCATGTTGTGACGAATGCGCATCACGGCACCGAAGGTGTTGGTGCGCAGACGCATGTGGGCATTCTTGCGCATCACCTCGAACGACTGACCTTTCTTCTGCATGGGATAGGTGTTGTCGCAGAGACCGTAGATTTCAAGCGCCGTAGCCTGAATCTCGGAAGTCTGACCGGCACCCTGGCTCTCCACCAACGTACCCACTGCACAGATGCAGGCTCCGGTGGTAATCTGCTTCAGCAGCTCTTCGTCAAACTTGGCAGGGTCTACCACCACCTGCACGTTCTTGATGGTCGAACCATCATTCAAAGCGATGAAGTCGACGGCTTTACTCGAACGGTGGGTACGCACCCAACCTTTCACACAAACCTCTTTTCCAAATTCCGTACTCTTAAGTACGTCTACTATCTTTGTTCTCTTCATATTCTGTCTCTAATTAGTAATGAGAAATGGGCAATGAGTAATTACTCATTAATCATTATTCATACGCTCCCATTCTCAGACGATCCACCTCCTCTTCGGTGAGGTAGCGCCAATCGCCGCGACGGACATTCTTCTTGGTCAGACCGGCAAACTGTACGCGGTCCAACTTGGTAACCTTATAGCCTAAGCTCTCGAAGATACGGCGCACGATGCGGTTCTTGCCCGAGTGAATCTCAATGCCCACCTGCTTCTTGTCGGTATCGCTGGCATAGTCAATGGCGTCGGCCTTGATTTCGCCATCCTCCAACTGGATGCCTTCAGCAATCTGCTGCATATCGTGAGCGGTCACGTTCTTGTCCAGATAGACGTGATAGATTTTCTTCTTCAAGAACTTCGGGTGGGTCAGTTTCGAAGCCAGGTCGCCATCATTGGTGAGCAGCAGCACACCCGTGGTGTTGCGGTCCAGGCGTCCTACCGGATAGATACGCTCAGGACAGGCGTTCTTCACCAAGTCCATCACGGTCTTACGCTGTTGGGGGTCGTCGCTGGTGGTCACGTAGTCCTTAGGCTTGTTGAGCAGCACGTACACCTTCTTCTCCATGGTGACGGGCTGGTCGTGGAACCTCACCTCGTCGGTACGCAGAACCTTGGTACCCAGTTCGGTGACGACCTCACCATTCACTGTCACCACACCTGCCTGGATGAACTCGTCGGCCTCACGGCGGCTGCATACGCCGGCATTTGCCAGGAACTTGTTCAGGCGGATGGGTTCATTGGGATCGTAATTCTCTTCCTTATATTCGATGCGCTTCTTCAAGCTATACTTGGCATTAGGATCGTAAGCACCATGCTGCTTCTTGTTGAAACCACCGCGCTGAGGGCCATAGCCTCCTTGGGGACGACCCTGATAGCCACCCTGCTGACCGTACTGCGGACGCGGACGATAGCCGCCCTGCTGAGGACGAGGCTGATAGCCGCCGTCCTGCTGACCATACTGCGGACGCGGACGATAGCCGCCCTGCTGAGGACGAGGCTGATAGCCGCCGTCCTGCTGACCATACTGCGGACGCGGACGATAGCCGCCCTGCTGAGGACGAGACTGATAGCCGCCGTCCTGCTGACCATGCTGCGGACGGGGACGATAGCCACCCTGCTGACGCGACTGATAGCCGCCGTCATGATTATAGTTGTTACGAGGACGATAACCGCCGCGCTGTGGAGCAGCACCCTGCAAACCGGCACCGAAGCCCTCAGGACGGAAGCCACCTTCCTCCTGCGACGAGCGGTGGTTGAGACCTCCCGGTGCGTAGGGCCGTGTCTGCTGGTGAATACGCGGACGGGGCGAGCGTCCCGGACGATAGTTACTCTGATTGCCTCCTTCTTGGCTTTCGTTGCTGTGCTGCTGCTCAGCAGCCTGCTCTGTGTTTTGCTTTTCGTTTTCGAATTCCATGATGTTTTCTTTTGGTTTGTTGTTAAGGGGCCTCACGGCTCCACTTCTTGTGTTGTTCTCTCTTGTGTTATACGATTGTGATTCTTTAATTGTTTTCTACATTCCTGTATAGTTCATCGGCGTAATGGCCATCAATTCCTTCTTAACCTCGTCACTGACCTCAAGCTGTTGGATAAAGGCATGAATCGTTTCCTCGGTCATCTTCTGGTTGGTACGCGTCAGCGCCTTCAGGGCTTCATAGGGATGGGGATAGGCCTCGCGGCGCAGCACGGTCTGGATGGCTTCTGCCACCACAGCCCACGTGTTGTCAAGGTCTTGCTGCAACTTCTCTTCATTGAGGATGAGTTTGCGCAACCCCTTCAGCGTACTCTGCAGGGCTATCAGGGCGTGTCCCATTGGCACTCCCACATTGCGCAGCACCGTTGAGTCCGTGAGGTCACGCTGCAGTCGGCTGACCGGCAATTTCTGTGCCAGGAATTGCAAGACAGCATTGGCAATGCCCAAATTACCTTCAGAATTCTCGAAGTCAATGGGGTTCACCTTATGAGGCATGGCACTGCTGCCCACCTCTCCGGCCTTGATTTTCTGCTTGAAGTACTCCATCGAGATATACATCCAGAAGTCGCGGTCCAGGTCGATGATGATGGTATTGATGCGGCGCATCGCATCGAAGATGGCTCCCAGCCAGTCATAGTTGGAAATCTGGGTAGTCCACTCCTCGCGTTCCAGTCCGAGTTTCTCGCTGACAAATTGATTGCCAAACTCGCGCCAGTCATACTGCGGATAGGCCACATGGTGAGCATTATAGTTGCCCGTAGCACCACCGAACTTGGCGGTAATGGGAGTATCCTTCAAACCCTGCAGCTGCTGTTCGAGGCGGTAGACATAGACCATGATCTCCTTACCCAAGCGGGTCGGTGAAGCGGGCTGACCATGGGTTTTGGCCAACATCGGCACTTGCTTCCACTGTTCGGCATAGTCGTTCAACTGCTCAACCAGCTCTTCCACCATGGGATAATACACCTGTTCCAGGGCCTCTTTGACAGAAAGGGGTACCGAGGTGTTGTTGATATCCTGTGACGTCAGGCCAAAGTGAATAAACTCCTGAGTTTCAAGGGGGAAACCATCAAGAGTCGCAAGGCGTTCCTTGATAAAGTACTCTACGGCCTTCACGTCGTGATTGGTGGTCTGCTCTATCTCCTTCACGCGGGCAGCATCCTGCTCAGTGAAATGAAGGTAGATGTCGCGAAGCTGCGGGAAGAGGCTATGGTCGAAACCTTCCAATTGGGGAAGGGGCAACTCACACAGGGTGATGAAATACTCTATCTCCACACGCACCCGATAGCGAATCAGTGCATACTCCGAGAAGTATTCTGCCAGTTTTTCCGTCTTATTCCGATAGCGGCCATCAATAGGCGAGATGGCTGTTAAAGCGTCTAATTCCATGACTTTCTCTTATTACCTTAAATTATATATAGCTACACATTGTCTCAATGACCGTGCAAAGGTACAAATAAAATAAGAATTAAGAATTAAGAATTAAGAATTATTTGCGGCAGAGCCCGTTTTTATTGATATTTAACAAAAAGAGTTCCGAACAGTTTCGGAACTCCTTGGTGGGCGCTGACGGATTCGAACCGCCGACCCTCTGCTTGTAAGGCAGATGCTCTAAACCAGCTGAGCTAAGCGCCCTTACTTTTTGTAAGCGGGTGCAAAGGTACGGCATTTTTCCGAATCCACCAAATTTTTTCGCAACTTTTTTATCTTTACAGCTTATAAAGGTCACTGGCAGCCAGCAAATCGACCTTCTTTTCGGCCAAGATACGCTCGCAGCTCTCCAAGTCGGTAGGACGGATGACCACATGGGCCACATTGCCATTGGCGAAGGAATACATATACTCTATGAACACTCCGCCCTCGCTCAGCATCTTCAGCACCTTGGCCAGCGAACCGCTGGTGTTAGGACACACGAACCCGATGACGTCAGTAATCTTAACGGCAAAGTGGGCAGCCTTCAGCACCTGATAGGCCTTGTCGGGGTCGCTGACGATGCAGCGAAGAATGCCGAAATCAGAATTGTCGGCGATACTCATGGCCGACAGGTTGACACCCGCCTCGCCCAACACATCGGTCACCTCAGTCAGACGGCCCGACTTATTCTCCAGGAAAATAGATAATTGTTTTGCTAACATATTGGTATCTTTTATTTGTTGATGTCTTTGTTCTATTGAAGGAAAGTCTGCTTAGAGCTTTCGGTTATCAATCACACGCTTGGCCTTGCCGGTGGAGCGTTCAATACCCTTAGGTTCTACGAGGCGCACCTTGAAGCCCAGACCTATCACGCTGCGCAACTCGCCTTCCAGTTTCTTCTGCAGTCCAACCATCGTAGACATATCGTCAGTGAAGAATTCTTCCTTCACCTCCACCTTCAGTTCACTGGTGTCGGTATTGTTGACGCGGTCAACGGTCAACAGGAAGTGAGGCTCGAACTCCTGCTGCTTCAGGATGACATCCTCAATCTGCGACGGGAACACGTTGACGCCACGAATAATCAGCATATCATCGCAACGGCCCAGAATACGGTCCATGCGAACCAGCGTACGGCCACACTTGCACTTCTCATAGTGCAGGGCTGTCAAGTCGTGCGTACGATAGCGTAACAGCGGCATACCTTCCTTGGTCAGATGGGTGAACGTCAATTCACCCAACTCGCCCTCGGGCATGGGTTCACCCGTCTCGGGGTTCAGTATTTCGGGATAGAAATAGTCTTCATTCAGGTGGGTGCCACACTGATGCTCACACTCATAGCCCACACCGGGACCGGCAATCTCAGACAGGCCGTAGATGTCGTAAGCCTTGATGCCCAGCGTCTCCTCCAGTTTGACACGCATCTTCTCGGTCCAGGGTTCAGCGCCAAAGGCACCGATCTTCAACTTGAACTCTTCGCGAGGCCATTCGCACTCGTTCATCGCCTCGCCCAAGAACATGGCGTACGAGGGAGTACAGCAGAGTACCGTAGAACCGAAATCGTGCATCAGCGTCATCTGTTTCTGCGTATTACCCGACGAGATGGGAATCACCGAAGCACCGATGTTGGTAGCTCCGTCGTGAGCACCCAGGCCACCCGTAAACAGACCGTAGCCGTATGCCACCTGGAAAATGTCGTCCTTTCCGGCGCCATAGGCTGTAAAGGCACGTGATATGGCCTCTGCCCACATCGCCAGGTCTTTCCGGGTATAGAGCACCACCACCGGTTTACCGGTAGTACCACTGGAGGCATGAATGCGGACTATCTGCGACATGGGCACCGCCGCCAAACCGAAGGGGTAGTTGTCGCGTAAATCCAGCTTGTTGGTAAAAGGCAATTTGGTGATATCGTCTATCGACTTGATATCACCAGGCTCCAGGCCCATCTCCTGAAATTTCTTACGATAGAATGGCGTGTTATGATACACATATTCCGCCATCTTCTTCAATCGGATGCTTTGAATCTCGCGCAGTTGCTCGCGGTTCATGCACTCCACAGTCTCATTCCAAATCATTTTAGTCTTTTGCTTTGTTTAATTAATAGTACGGGATTTAGTTTTTGTTGTCGAGTGCAAAGATACTACAAAATCCACAAACAGCCAAAAGATTTAGCAAAAAAAGCCTATTTCATCTCTATGGTAACCCGGCGGTTGAAGTCGGAAGGTGAGAGGGCATCAACGCCACCGGCTGCTACGACATCGATCATATTACGCTGAACACCCAGGCGCACCAGTTCATCAGCGACAGCATCAGCACGTCGCTGCGACAATTTCAGGTTGCCCTCGGCAGACCCCGTCCGGCTATCGGCATAGCCCGTCACGACGAGTCGGACAGGATGCTCCTTGGCATATTCAGCCACTGCCTTCATGTTCAGCACATCACGCGGTGCCACCGACACGGCCTTGCCCTTGTCGAAGAAAATGGAGATGGGTACGGCGGCATACTTGACCTCCTGCCGGACAGCCGGCTGTACTGCGGGCTGCACCGTTACCTCCGGGCGTGCATCCAGTTCCTGCTGCAGCCGGTCATTCTCCGCCAGCGCATCCGCCAACTGGGCATTCACGGCATCCAGTTCGCCCTCGGTCAGCGCATCCTTGGCATCGTTGTCGGTAGCATGGTTCCAGCGACTGCTGCCAATATGGTAGGTCAGACCGACTTCCAGCGAAAACTGGTGGGCACGGTTCTTGATGCCGAGGCCCTGGTTACCTGCCTCGAAATTGTTCCAGCCAAGGTCGAGGTTAGCACTCAGATGGCGGCTGATTCGGAATGTGTTCAGCAGTCCGGCACTCAGCTGGGTACTATAGTGGCTATGCGACATGTTGCGATTGACGCCGGCTCCGATATACGGAATCAGGTTCCATAGCCGCTGTTCATGATAGCCGCGCAGGAGATTGCTCAAATTGAAGAGCACCTGCTCGTTGAGCGACCAGAACTTGTCACCGCCGATGCCCTGTTCTTCTTTGCCCCACTGCCAGAGTCCTAACTTGGTACGCAGGCCGAGTCCGGGGGTAAACCACTTCCCGAAGGCCAGCGAGAGACCCATATTGGTATGTTCCGAGCCACCCGGAAACTTGCGGAACGGAGCAACCAATGCCCGCTCCTGGCTATAAAAGGCACTCCACGTGGCATCAGCACTGACAAACCAGTTGTGCCAGAAGCCATTCGTTGTCACACTATACTTTTCGGACGGTGCCACCTGGACGTCATCCTGCGCCCAAGCAGCCGCCACAATACCGGTCACCGCCAGCAACGATATCAGTCTTTTCATTGAACTATAATACTTTGGTTCTTCTTTGCTACTGCAAAAATAAGTATTTATTTCATAAAAACAAAGCATTTTATTGGATATTTCAGAAAATTGTCCTACTTTTGCAGACGAAACAAAACAATACATCCGGTAAAATGAGAAAAACCATCGCAGCAATAGCCCTTGCCTGTCTGACCACAACAGGTATGGCGCAGAACGACAAAAAAGATTTTCAGGCTTTCAACCATCTGGACCTCGGACTAACGCTGGGCACCACCGGTATCGGTTTCGACTTGGCAACACCCTTAGGTGAATATGTTCAGATACGTACCGGCTTTGAGTTCATGCCCCGTTTCACCAAAAGCCTCCATTTCGACATCCAGTCGTTCAGTGACGACGGTTCGCTGATAGACACCCAGTTCGACAATCTCTCGGACCGCCTGGAGAGCTTCACCGGCTATAAAGCCGACTCGCAAGTGAAGATGAACGGCAAGCCCACCCTCTGGAACTTCAAACTGCTGTTCGATGTATTCCCCTTCCGCAACAAGCACTGGCACCTGACGGCCGGTTTCCATTGGGGACCGTCCCAGATTGCCGAAGCCATCAACGACTTGGAAGACGCCCCGACACTTGTGGCCGTCAACATCTATAACAACATCTACGAGAAAGTCTCTGAGGGTGAGAATGTTTTTGGTGATTTTGATGTCGACCCAGACCTGCGACGCAAGATCAAGCGCAGTGGCCGCATGGGAATCCATGTCGGCGACTATGACGACGGCACCCCCTATCTGATGGAGCCCGACGAGAACTGCACCGTTTCAGCCAAAGTTACGGTCAACAGCTTCAAGCCGTATCTGGGATTCGGTTACGGCGGTAAGCTCTTTAAAAACGACAACCGTTATCAGGTCAGCTTCGACGCAGGACTCATGTTCTGGGGAGGAGAGCCCGCCATTACAACCCACGACGGCACGAACCTGTCGAAGGACGTCTCCAACATCAGCGGAAAGGTTGGCGACTACGTAGACTTCATCAGCGGCATCAAGGTTTTTCCGGTGCTCAATCTCCGCATCACGAGAAGGCTCTTCTGAACAGGCACCGGCATGAAAAAAGGCTCCGCGAAGGAGCCTTTTTTTATTTGACGACCATCTTCCGGCCGTTGACGATATACACACCTTTGGAAAGCCCCTCCGTCGTATCACCCAGACGCTGGCCATTCAGCGAATAGACACCCTGGCGGACGGGTTTCACATCAGCCTTCACCTGTTCTATGCCAGAAGGAATCTCCGTCACCACATACAGTGTGGACGGCGTACCGACAGGCACCGTCAGATAGGCTTTGTTGGCAGGAATATACTTTAAGCTCCTATCAGTGACAAAAGCCAGTTTGCCGTCAGCAGTCTTACCCAGCACACGCATGGTGGAAGACTTATACTCTACCACATTACGGTGGTCGCCGGCCACATCATTGCAGAAATAGACACCCTTCAGCATGTTGCCAGACACGGAAGGAGCCGACGTGATGGGCTCCACCCTGTTGTCCTTGGGAGTCTTGCTGCTGCATTCCACAATCATGGCAGTAGCAGAAGGTATCGTTTTGCTGACCTCCTTCACCTTCACATATTCCCCACTGATTTCCGTCGGGTAATAAGCCTTCATATTGCTTCCGAAATTAAACGGATAGAAGGCATAGTAGGTCGTATAATAGCGGTCTTCAGCACCGTCAAGACTGGCAGAGAAATCAGGCTTGACACCCAGATAGTAGGTATCGTTCACGGGTCTGACATACCAATACTGATAGTCCTTGGTGCCAGCCGTACGCAAGTCGGCAACCGTATCTGTTTTAAAATTCGTGTCATAGAGCTTCTTGCTGATAGTAACCCCGCTCACCGTACCCGTACCGCTGATAATATAGCTTCCCGACGGAGCAGAGCTGGGCACGTCAGGGTCGAAGTCCAGATAGGTACCCGTCTGCGTGTGGAAGTCAAGATTTCCCACGATGATATTGTACTGATAAGTAGAAACCTGAGCGATATAACAGATGGTATTGGGGTCGTAACAAACCTTTTCATCGAAGCCCCTCACCAGTTTCAAGGCAGCCACATCGACATCACTCTGTTCCGGCAATGCCTTGGCACGGTTGTCAACCACCCTCAGAAACCGCAGCGTCTTTGCGTTCTGCACCCGATAGAAACCGGACGTGAACTGAGCAGACGCCATCAGAGGCAGCAGTGCCAATAAAGTTATCATGAATTTCTTCATACCCGAAATGTATTTAGATGTAAAAAAGTCCAGCCCCCATCAATGTAGTTTTTCCACAAAGATGATAGGCTGGACTGAAAGTTTATACAATCTTACTGCAAGTATTGCGATTACTCAGCAATACAGATAGTAACGCGGTTATCAACATCCTTGGCGAAGGGCTGAACGGTGTCACCCTTGAAGTCAACCTTGATGCGATCCTTCTTGATGCCATAGGTGCGAGTCAGCATGTTGAACACAGCCTGAGCACGACGCTGTGACAGATTGCGGTTGATGGTGGGGTTACCGGTACCTCTGTCGGCATAACCGGTCACCTCAACAGTAGCATTGGGGTTAGCCTTCAGATATTCGGCCACTTCCTTCACCTTCGACTGCTCACCCTTCGAAACCTGAGTACCGCGAATCATGAAGAACACGTCACGACGGAACTTGTCTTCCTTCTTCTCAGCAACAGAACGGGTCGGCTCAACAACCTGCGGAACGGGCTTCTCAACCACGCGCTCGATGACCTTCTCAATCACCTTCTCAGGAACTTTCGGAGCCTCGATGGTGCGAGTAGAATAGGTCTTGCCAAGGTTGATCTTCACACCAGCCAGAGCGTTGAAGTACCAGTCCCAGTTGCCAGCCTTCTTGCTGTTGTAGTGGTCAGAGAGTGTATTGGCATTCACCTCGATACCCAGAGAGACAGCATCGCTCACGCGGAAGTCGGCAGCAACACCGGCACGTCCGAACATGCGAACCTTCGTGCCATCCCAAACGTAAGCAGCATTCTGGGTCGTACCCTCAGAAGCATAGGTCAAGGGATAGTTAGCCTGAGCAGCTGCGATGATGTCATTCTTCTTGTTGTCCCAACCGATGTTGGCACCTAGTCCAGCGAAGACGCTGAAGTTGAAGATGCGGTTAGGATTGAAACCACAGAAGAGGTTCGAAAGATTGAAGGTCAGGTCGATGCCGGGAGCCACATAGTTCCACTTCCACTTCTCGTAAGAAACGGGACCATCGATACCAGCCTTGCTCTGCCAAGCGTTGACAGCCAGGCGAGCGCCGAAGACAGGATTAAACTGACGACCGAGGGCAACCTGAACGTTAGGAGAAATCAGGTCCTTGAAGTCGATCTCACCTAATGTGTACTGAGCACCGCCCTGCAACTGTATGTACCAATAAGGATTGTGGTCATACACCGTCTTGGGATACTGTTCCTGAGCTGATGCGCTAAGCACACCAGCCAGAAGCAGGCAAGACATTACGATTTTCTTCATTTTCATAATCTTATGTTTTTTCGTTTTTATTTCCGTTTATACTCCGTGAATTACTCAGCCACCGTGAAGTAGAACTTACGGCCGGCCACCTTACCGTTGTAGTCAACAGCGGTGTAGGCAATCTCGAAGGTCATGCCAGCATACTTCTTCTTGACCTGCAGCTTGGCACCCTTGGTATAGCTGCTGAAGCAAGCGTAGTCAGCCAGCTGACCGTTCAGGTCCTTCAAAGCAGCCTCCAGGTCACCCTGTACGCCCTGAGCCGACTGAACCTTACCGTCAACAGTCTTGTAGACGTTGGTTACCAAGAGGCTCTTCTTGTACGAAGGAGCGAGCAGTTCGAGAGAGTAAGAAGTAGGCAGAATGCTGATTTCACCCTCGGCCTGACCATTCAGACGAAGATGAGTAGTAGCGAGGAAGCTTGCGCTCATGCGGCTGAAGCCCTTAGCACTCTGATAGAGCAGTACAGGCTGCAGCATGTTGTTGATGCGAACAGGCAGGCTGTTGATGGCGTTGTTAACGCGGTCAGCAATGCTGTTGTACTTGTTGATATAATAGTTCACCTGATCAACAATGTTGTCGATCTTGCCATTGAACTGAGTGTCCAAAGTATTCAGACCAGCAAAGGCATCGTTGAAGCGGCCGAAGAGCTCCTCAAATACGCGAGTCATGTCAAGGTATGCATAGCCATTACGCCGTTCAATGTTTCCAAATCTCCAGTATCCATCTGCATCACGATATATAGGATATCCATAATACATTGCGGTTACATTTCCTTCAGCATCAGTATAGACATCTATTGCCTGTGGATCCAAATCCAGTTGAGGAATCTCAACAAGGATTACGAAGGTGCCATCCTCGCGCTGAGCGGTAGTAACCTCCAACTTCTTGATGTCGATATTGAGGTGCAGAGAGTCAGCGATGAGCTGCTTGGTGAACTTAGGCAGCTGGGTGTAGCGAGTCTTAGGAACGTTGACATCCTTCAGGAAGCTGAAGCCGAGGGGATGAACAGCAGCAGCAGCGATAGCATACTCAGAAGTGTAGGCACGGTTCTCACCGAGCGTCTCGTCGAACCAAGAAGCCTCCACAGCGTTGCGCTGCAGCACATTCTGCATACCAGAGAAGAGAGCCCGGGCCAGATCCTTCACAGAAGTCTTGGTGTGCTCCTTGATCACCTTCTTGGCAGCATTAACAATCACTTCCTTCTTGATGTTGGGCTGCATGTCAGCGACATTTTCTTTAGTAATCTGAGCGTTCACCTCATAGAAACCATTAGCAGAGGGAGCCTCCACGCTGGTACCACGAGTCCAACCGAAGTGCATCACCTCGTCGCTGGGACGGATAGCAGACAGCTCAACCTTCACTTCCTTGCCCTGGCTGTTCACCAGTTTGAACTGAGTACCGGTAAAGTCAAGCTTGGTGGGGTTCACAGTCAGATAAAGCTTACCGGCATTATCCTCAGCTTCGCTAACGAAATACTCACCCTGTGCCACAGTAACACCAGCGGGCCACAGTCCGAGACCATTCAGATAGTTATAGTCTTCCACGGAGATGGCGGGTACATCATCCTCACCGCGCAGGTCAGCATAGAGACCGGCATCAGCAGTCGGGAATTCTACAGCAGCAGTAGCCTTACCAGCATAAGCAGCCAGCAGGTTGGTCTGCACACCGAAGGGCAGTGCACC
>CAMOQW010000005.1 GCA_946623195.1 uncultured Prevotella sp. | reverse complement strand
TGCTTTTTCCGGAATATCCAAATTTACAGACTGAATTTTCGCCGCTTTTTTGACGACTCACGTTTTGTCAAGAAAAACGAGGTTACGGCTCACTACCAGCGAGGTTACGGCTCACTACCAGTGAGGTTACGGCTCACTACCAGTGAGGTTACGGCTCGTCATAAGGGCGCCTTTTTCGGCAATAAAGGCAGGTTATTTCGAAATAAGGCAGCCTTATCAGCCGAAGAGACATCAAGGGAGGGATGCAGGGAGGGATTCAGGGAGGGATGTTTTTTGGCGAATCCCTTTGCAGAAAGGGCTTCCGGCACGGTGAAGGGAGGGATGATAGATTAGTCACCTGTCTTAATCAACAGGCGATTTGCTGATCGTTTCGTAGCGATACATTTCGAAAAGCTTTGTAAATTATTTGGTACAATCAGCCAAAAGCATTATCTTAGTACGCGAGATGAATAAAGCTAACTGTCACTAAGTATGAAATCGAAAGGTATCTTATTTACAATCAAGCTAATGTACGTGGTTGCCACGATGCTGTGGGGGGGCATCGCCTTGTCATCGTGCCAGAATGTCGAGAGGGACAACCCAGCAAGGTCAGTCGTCATCAACTATCATTTCGCCACCCTGGCTGAAGGACAGCAACTGCTGATGACGTCGTGTCTGCCTATACCCACAAGACAGAGATATATGTAAGTGACTCACTGCTGAAGAAGTCAGAGAGCATGCCGCTTAAATTCTGTGACACCATCGCCCACGAGATGTTCCATTGTCTGACACGCAACTCTCCCTCCTTCCGCAGTAGGATGTACAGTTTGATAGGCTTTACGGTAACAGGTGCCGACCATGCCTTCTCGCCAGCCATCAGGGAGATGATTCTCGCCAATCCCGACGTGGAGCACATGGACAACTATGCTACGTTTACCATCGACGGTGTGAAGCGTAAGTGTGAACTGATTGTGCTATACACCAAGACATGGGCCGAGGCATCTGCTGAAGCAGGGCAAGACGCGTCGTTCTTCAAATTCAACGAGTCTGTTCTTGTTCCTATCGATACCTTGGACACCTATTATCCCGTCAGCAAAGTGTCGGACTTCATGGATGTGATGGGCAGAAATACCGACTATGTCTTCGCTCCGGAAGAGTGCCTGGCCGACAATTTCTCTTATGCTGTAGTTTACGGCATGAACGGGCGCAAGTATGGCACACCGAAACTCATTGCCGACATCATTGCCTTGCTGAAAGAATACCGATAATCTGCTGAACCAGACTTTGCCATACTGCCTACTGCCACTCCGCCATCAGGTGATGCAGCATGGTGGTGCTCTCGCCGCAGGAGCCAGTGTGCTGGATGTGTAAGCCGCCATAGCTGTTGGGCTCTACTTCGGCTTCCAGGTCAACCACATGAGGCAGCACGGAGCCAGCGGGTTGGGGCGTTGCCGTCTCCACGTGAGCACGCAGCCGGCGGCCGGCGAAATCAATCGAGATGGTGCAACCGGTGCGATAGCAGGTGGAGGAGATGGGCTCCGTGAGGGCGGTGACCTGTCCTTGCTGATAGCGCACCAGCAGGAAGTCTACGGCCTTAGCATGCTTGGTGGTGCGTA
The DNA here is from genome assembly GCA_946623195.1 of uncultured Prevotella sp. The sequence goes on along the minus strand of CAMOQW010000005.1, from coordinate 39,169 downwards.
TGATGCGAAGTCCATAGCCGGTCAGCGTGTGGGTATCGAATTTCAAGCAGATGTCCATATACTGTCCGGTAGCCGAGCCGAAGCCCTGCCCGGCCGTCTTGGTGGGGTCAACCTTCAGGGTCAGCGACATGTCGCCATACGTGCGGCTGACGGGAGTGTACATCAGGCGGGCTCCGCGCTGAGCCTGCAGCAGTCCCATGCCGACCGCCCCATTATAGCCCTCAGCATACTCCCACATCGGCTTCCCTCGGTCGAACGACCAGGGGAACGCTGCCGTATCCTCAGGCTTATAGCCGTCAGTGGTCCACAGTCCCTCCGCCACGACGGGCTGCCAGTCGCAATATAACTGATGGAAATCGGTTTCCATCCGGTGCTGCCGTTGCGTACGTTTCACCCGGGCCTGCCTGACTACGGGCTCGCCATAGCCGCTGCGCTTCTGTTTGGGATGCAGCACCGCTCTCAGCACGTGGCCCTTGTCAGCCTCCTGAAGCTGATAGGTCTCCTGACGATACGTGACGGCCACCGGTATGGAGTCGCGATACCAGACCGTACGCGAATCGTCGGCCTCCGCCTTTGCGGTCAGCGTATAGTTCATTTCGGCCTTGTCGCGGAATAGTCGCAGACGGGAACGGATGACGTCGGGCGGGGGCAATGGCGAGGGTTCTACCGTCAGGTGGCAGGCGGCCTCACGGCCATCGTCCGTGGTAGCCACCACGCAGAATGCCGCAGTCTCTTCACTATCGTTCGTGGGCACCACAACCACGGTGCCATCGTCGGCAGCCGACAGCCTGACGTAGCGACTATAGCCTGCGGCCACGTGCCATCGTACGCTCTCAGGGCAGCGGAGCAGCAGCGTGTCGCGTCCGGTCTGCAGGGTAGCCTCATGCCGGCTGATGCCTAAGTAGGGAGCCTGCTTCATGTCACGCGTCAGCAGGGCAGGCTGCAGGGTATTGTCTGGCTGGCGGGCACCCACCAGGTAGGGTTTGCCGTTGAGTGTGAAATTCTGCTGATAGCAGCGTAGCCAGGGTTGTGGATAGGCCGTCCATCCGATGTAGACGCTGTCGGAGGGTGCCTCATAACGGCAGTCGATGAGCGTCACGGGACCTCCCTGCTTGCAGAAGTACAGCTCGCGGTTGTCGCTTTTGGCATTGAAGAGGCAGTTGATGAACAACGGGCCGGCCCCTCGTGTGCTCCAGAACGGCTTCTGGCCGTAGAAGTCGAAATGGCAGTCGCGATAGACGGCCGAACCGTTCAGCGCATCGTCGGTACACTCGAAATGGCAGTCTTCATAACAGGAATAGCGGGCACCGTTCAACGGATTCAGGTTCAGCCTACTGATGAAGCGCACGCGCCGGGCGGTCAGCGTGTCGCCATGCACATAGCCCACGTGGGCCTGGGTGATGGCATCCGACCGCTTCGGACGATTCAGCAGAGGGTTGCGCGGATAGACGAGGTCCACATTACAATAGTTGCCCATCGTCAGGTTTTCCACGCGGAGCGTCCGGCACCAGAAGTCGAACATGGTGAAGTTGCCGACAGCCCCCTGGGTCTGTCCGCGCTGCGAAGCCAGCACCACGTCCTCCGGCGTCTGGCCCTGTCCGATGAGCGTCAGGTGTCTGCAACGTATGGTCATGCCAAACGGTTCGCGGCCGTCGCGCCCCACCCTGACCGTTGGGTCGTCGGGGTCGTCAATCCAGTAGACGCCGGGACGGATGTACACCGTCACGCCATCCACGAAATGGCTGGCAGCCGCCTGAAAGGTAGGATAGACATAGGGAGCATTCGACTTCGCTTCACCGTCAATCATGATGTGAAGGGAGTCCAGATGTTGGGCCCAGGCCACTGACGGCAGCAGTGCCCACAGTAGCAGCAGTCTGCACACACTATTCTTTGTTTTTGTAAATCAGCTTGTTAGCTCCGCTGGTAATTTCCAGTTCGTCACGATGCTCCTTGATGAAGGTGTCGATATGGCGCTTGCGCTTCTCCTCGAAGATTTCGTCGATGGCAATCAGGATTCCCGTTTCCTCCACGTCGCCAAATCCATAATTGATGGCCGTACCGAAAAGCTTCATCGTTGGCGACAGGCCCATGTAGGCGTTGACCAGCGGGGGAATGTTATAGCCCATCTTGCGGATTTCGCGGTTCAGCACCAGATAGTCTTCCTTGAAGGTCTTGCCTCCGAACAGCGCCTCCAACTCCTTGGGGTCGGTCTCCAGTTCCAGCGGCTTCATGGGAATGATCAGGTTGTCCTTGTCGTCAAAGTATTTCTTCAGGAAGTATAGGATCATGTCGCGACCCTTACGGATGTAGGAGGGATACATGGTCATCTTGCCGAAGTAATACTTCACGTTCGGACGGATGACGGTCAGCGCGCCAAGACCGTCCCACAGGTTGTCGAGGGCAAACAGGCTCTTGGCCCCCATGCGCGACGACTGATAGGGCAACGACACGAAGGAGCGGCCCAGCTCAACCGTCAGCGGGGCATATTCACGGATGAATTTCTCCGAGAAATGGAACATGTGGCTGGTGGCCAGAATGGGTTGCCCCTTGTCATCATACTCCCAGTCGGTACCGGGCAGGTAGCGATAGCCGCCGATGATTTCCTGCTCCTCAGGGTTCCACACGATGAGCTGCTTGTAGCAGTTGGGACAGGTGTCGAACTCGTCGATGTCCGTCTCCTTACCCGTGCCGCCACCAGCCTCGCGGAAGACGATTTCACGCAGTCGGCCTATCTCCAGCATCACGTTAGGTGCATTATGGGCCGTGATGATGTAGATTTCATTGTTACTCTTGTTGGTCATGCGCAACTGCTTGTCAGGTGTCAGTTCACGCCTGAGCAAGTCCTTGCTGATGGGAGAAATGATGGGCTGTTCCATATTATAGATTGTAAACTTTTTCTTGCACATACTGTGCCCACTGGAGCGGGGTCTTTGACTTGTCGAAGGTCTGCCAGGGAATAGGTTTTCCGATCTTTACCTCAAAGGTCTTCCCGACGTTCTTATACATTTCGTCAACCAGGAAGAGCATGGCCAGGTTGAAGGGCAGGAATTTGTCAGAGAAATTGGCTAGCCTATAGAAGAACTTTGAGTTCTGCCCACTGAAATGGATGGGCACGACGTCGCGCTGATATTCGACACTCTTGACGATGAAAGTCTTCGACCAGGGAATGTCGCGGATGACGCCATGATGCTTGCGTGAACAAATGCCCGCCGGATACATCAGCATGTGGTTCCGGCTCTCGAAGCCTGCCTTCACCAAGGCGGGGAAGTTGCGCCCCTGATGGCCGGTCTTGTTGATGGGTATGCACAGCGGGGCAAGTCCGGGCAGATTCATCAGCAGGTCGTTGACCAGATAGCGGAAGCGCGAGTCGTAATGGCGCCCGATGATGGCTCCCAGGGCCACCCCGTCTTCGCCACCCAAGGGATGGTTGGACACAAAGGTATAGAGACGGCCGTCGTCAGGGGCAGGAAGGTTCTCCTTCCCCTTCACCACCAGCGTCATCTGAAGATAGCGCACGCACTCCTCCAGCCAATCGGTGCCAACCTGATAGCGCGACTCCCACAGGAAACTGTTCACCTCATCCTGATGGGCTATGCGCTTGAGCCAGGACACGAGGAAGCCTGGGACCCATTTCGCCCTGGTTCCCATCTTGCTTTTCAGAATACTGTCGATGTCAATAGTTTTCTCCGTTACTTGTTCCATTCTCTCAATTGTTAACTAACAAGGTGCAAAGGTAATGATTTTATTTAAAACAACTGCACTTTTTATCATAAAATGTGCAAAAAAGCGTTTGGCGGCAGCCTGCCCCACCTTTGTAAGGAAATCACAACCGGTTTATATTCAGTGCTTTAAGCCGATTCCGATAGAGTTTTAAAAAATATTCACTAAAAAAAGTGGGGAAAAGTGGGGAATTGTGGGATAAAATGCTTACCTTTGCACCCAAAGTCGAAAAAGTTCTTATAAAGAAGTACACATGCGTTTTTTAGGAAACATAGAGGCCAAGACTGATGCGAAGGGGCGCGCCTTCCTTCCTGCCACCTTCCGCAAGGTGCTGCAGGCCGGGGGCGAGGAGCGCCTGGTCCTGCGCAAGGACGTATTCCAGCCCTGCCTCGTTCTGTATCCTGAATGCGTATGGAACGAGCAGATGGACCTGATGCGCTCACGGCTGAATCGCTGGAACAAACAGCAGCAGCAGGTGTTCCGCCAGTTCGTCTCGGAGGTAGAACTTCTGACACTCGACGGCAACGGCCGGTTCCTGATTCCGAAGCGCTATCAGCGAATGGCCGAAATAGAACAAGACATCAAGTTCATCGGAATGGGCGACACCATCGAGATATGGAGCAATCGCAAAGCCGACGAACAGCAAATGAAACCAGACGAGTTTGGCGCGGCACTGGAAGAACTGATGGGAGGCGACACAGAATGACGACGACGGTTGGAACATATCATATTCCTGTTCTCTTAAGTGAGAGCGTCGACGGGCTGGCTATCCAGCCCGACGGCATTTACGTAGACGTAACCTTCGGGGGTGGCGGCCACTCCAGGGAAATCCTGTCCAGACTGGGCAGCAATGGCCACCTTTACAGCTTCGACCAGGACGCTGACGCAGAGAAAAACATCGTCGATGATGATAGATTTACCTTCGTGCGCAGCAACTTTAGATATATCAGCCAATGGATGCGCTACTACGGGGTGGAGAAGATTGACGGACTCTTGGCCGACCTGGGGGTGTCAAGCCACCACTTTGACGACGAGACGCGCGGTTTCTCCTTTCGCTATGACGCTCCGCTGGACATGCGCATGAACAAGCGGGCCGGCACGACGGCTGCCGACGTGCTGAACAACTACACCGAGGAACAGCTGGCCGATGTCTTCTACCTCTACGGGGAACTGAAGAACGCCCGCAGACTGGCCAAGAGCATCGTGGCTGCCAGGGCCGGAAAGCCCGTCGTCACGACGGCAGAGCTACTGGACGTGCTGCATGTGCCTACGGAAACCGTCAACGGACAATGGGCAATAGCCAACGGACAATGGAAGAAAGACCTGGCCCGCGTCTATCAGGCGCTGCGCATAGAGGTGAACCACGAGATGGATGCCCTGCGCGACATGCTGAAGGGTGCCACCCGACTGCTCCGCGAAGGCGGACGGCTGAGCATCATCACCTACCATTCGCTGGAAGACCGCATCGTCAAGAACGTCATGAAGGCCGGCAACGCTGAAGGCCGGGTAGAGCAGGATTTCTACGGCCGCACCAGCTCGCCCTTCCGTCTCGTCAACAAGGTGACCACACCCAGCGAGGAAGAACAACAGCGCAACCCACGCAGTAGGAGCGCTAAACTGAGAATTGCAGAAAAGATATAAGACTATGGCAGAAGACAAGATACAGAAAGACGCCAAAGATGCCGGACAGCCGGTGGAGGCAGCAGAGTCCTTCGTGGAGGCTGACACCGAGGCCAAGGCCAAGGCACAGGAAGTCGAAGAGGCGGAGAAGAGAATCAAGGAGACGCTGCAGAAGATCCAAGAGACGGCCACCGAGGAGGACCCGCACCCCTCGCAGCAGCTCAACCTGCGCACCATTTTGGGCGGCGACCTGCTTACCACCCAGATGGTTCGCTCACAGATCTGGCTCTTTGTCATGATTGTCGCGTTCTCCATCATCTATGTCGCCTTCCGCTATCAGTGCCAGCAAGACATGATTACCATCGACAAACTGGAGGGCGAACTCAAGAATGCCAAATACAAGGCCCTCTCGTCGTCGAGTACGCTGACGGCCAAGAGCCGTGAGAGCCACGTCCTGGACGTGTTGAGACAAAACAACGATTCGCTGCTGCACCAGGCAGACCAGCCACCTTATATAATAGAAGTACCGGAATGAGTAAGTTCAGTAATGATAAAGTAATGCCACGCTACATGGCCATCGCCGTGGTGCTGTCGATGATTGGTGTTGCCGTCATCGGCAAAGCCTTCTATATCATGACCGTCAAGAAGCAATACTGGACCGAAGTGGCCGACCGGCTGAAGCGCGACTCGGTGAGCGTGAAACCCAACCGGGGCAACATCCTCAGCTGCGACGGACAGCTCATGGCAACGTCGATTCCGGAATACAAGATTTTCATGGACTTCCAAGCTGCCGGCTTCGAGACTGACTCACTATGGCTCGACAAGGTGGACTCCGTCTGTGAAGGACTGAACAGAATATTTCCGCAGAGAAGTGCCGCAGAGTTCAAACAGCACCTGGAAGAGGGGCGCAAGAAGGTCAACAAGAACGGCTCCGTGGGTTCACGCTGGTGGAACATCTGGCCACGACGCATCGACTACAACACCTTCATGGAGGTAAAAAGCCTGCCCTTCCTGAACATGTCGCGCAACAAGAGCGGCCTCTGCTGGGAGGAATACAACTCGCGACGGCGCCCCTTCACCTCGCTGGCACTGCGCACCATCGGCGGTCTCTATGGCGCCAAGGACTCTGCCTACTATGGCATTGAACTTTCCTACGACTCTATCCTGCGCGGCACACCCGGCATCACGGGGCGCCGCAAGGTGCTGAACAAATACATGAACATCCCCGTCAGACTGCCCATCGACGGGGGCGACATCGTAACTACCATCGACGTCAACATGCAGGACCTCGCCGAGCGGTCGCTCCTGGACATGCTGAAAGACCCGAAGGTCAACGGCGAGATGGGTGTGGCCATCCTGATGGAGGTTGAGACGGGCGACGTGAAGGCCATCGTCAACATGATGCGCAACGAGAACGGCAACTACATAGAGGCCGTCAACTCGGCCATCAGCTACCGCTGCGAACCGGGTTCCGTATTCAAGACGGCATCGTTCCTGGTGGCTTTGGACGACGGCGTAGTAGACACCAGCTACGTCATCCATACCGGCTGCGGCGTGCTGCCCATGTACGGACGTGAGATGAAAGACCACAACTGGCGGCGCGGCGGCTATGGCGACATCAATGTGGCCCGCACCTTGGAGGTGAGCTCCAACATCGGCGTCAGCCATGTCATAGACAAGAACTACCACGAACAGGCTGAACGCTACGTCAAGGGCCTGTATCGGGTGGGCATCGGTGAAGACCTTAAACTGCAGAACGTGCTGCCGGGTTATCGGCCACCCATTATCCGTATGCCCAAACGCAAGAAGAACGGGAAGTATGACGACAACTGGTATGCCACTACCCTGCCCTGGATGTCTATCGGCTACGAGACGCAGATAGCACCTATCAACACCATCACCTTCTACAACGCCATTGCCAACAACGGCAAGATGATGCGCCCGCGCTTCGTCAAGAAGGTGGTCAAGAACGGTGAAACGGTCAGGGAATTTCCGCCAGAGGTCATCAAGCCACGCATTGCCAAGCCACAAGCCATCAAGACCATGCAGACCATCTTAGAGCATGTGGTCAGCCAAGGGCTGGGACGCAAGGCGGGTTCGCCCCATTTCAAGGTGGCCGGGAAAACGGGAACAGCACAAGTGTCGCAAGGCAAGGCGGGCTACAAGAGCGGTATCGTTCAGTACTGGCTGTCGTTTGCCGGCTACTTCCCTGCCGACAACCCGCGCTATTCGTGCATCGTCTGCATCAAGAAAACGGGCTTGCCTGCTTCCGGCGGCGGCATGAGCGGCGTGGTGTTCCATCACATAGCAGAGGGCGTCATGGCCCGCTATCTGAAAATGAGCGTGGAGGATGCCCGCGACGAGAACTCACTCGACATTCCCGATGTCAAGAACGGCAACGTGAAGGATGCCAACTATGTGCTGAACCAGTTGGGCATCGACAAAAAAGTGTCTGAGCCGGAGGACATCTACAGCGAAAGCACAGCCCCGGACGTGACGGGCATGGGTGCTCGCGATGCGGTCTATCTGCTGGAGAACCGCGGCCTTCGCGTGAAAGTGCACGGCCGTGGGAAGGTGAAGCGGCAGAGCTATCCTGCCGGCAAGACCATCATGCAGGGCAGTGAGTGCATCCTGACCTTAGAATAACAACCATCATTAGGAATCAATTAATAATAATAAGGTGTATGAAACTAAGTGAATTACTCGAACACGTAGAAGTGCTCAACATCCTGGGCGATGCGGAGAAAGACATTACCGGCGTGAATATTGACTCACGCCGCATCGAGAACGGCCACCTATTCATTGCCATTCCCGGCACTCTGACCGACGGCCACAAGTTTATACCCAAGGCTATAGAACAGGGGGCCATAGCCGTACTGTGCGAGCATTTACCCGACAAGTGTGAACCGGACGTCACCTATATTGCCGTGAAATCCACTGAGGACGCCGTAGGCCGTGTGGCAACGGCATTCTATGGCTATCCGTCGCAGCACCTGAAACTGGTTGGTGTGACAGGAACCAACGGCAAGACTACCATCGCCACCTTATTATATAATATGTTCCGCAAGTTCGGCCACAAATGCGGACTGCTCTCCACGGTGTGCAACTACATTGAGGACGAAGTCATCCCTGCCGACCATACCACACCCGACCCCATAGAACTCAACCGACTGCTGCATCAGATGGTAGAGGCCGGTTGCGAATATGCTTTCATGGAATGTAGCAGCCACGCCATCGCACAGAAGCGAATCGGCGGACTGCAGTTTGCCGGCGGACTGTTCACCAACCTGACCCGTGACCACCTGGACTATCACAAGACGTTCGAGAACTACCGGGATGCCAAGAAAGCCTTCTTCGACGGACTGCCCAAGGATGCCTTCGCCATCACCAATGCCGACGACAAGAACGGCATGGTCATGGTCCAGAACACGAAGGCACAGGTGAAGACCTACTCTACTCGCAGCATGGCCGATTTCCGTGCCCACATCATCGAGTGTCACTTCGAAGGCATGTATCTCGAGATTGACGGTCACGAAGTGGGCGTACAGTTCATAGGCAAATTCAACGTGTCGAATCTGCTGGCCGTTTACGGCGCTGCCGTCATGCTGGGCAAGAAACCTGAGGACATCCTGGTAGTGCTCAGCACGCTGAAGAGCGTGGCAGGACGTCTGGAACCCATTCGCTCCAAGGAGGGGGTCACGGCCATCGTCGACTACGCCCACACTCCGGATGCGCTGGAAAACGTGCTCAACGCCATCCACGAAGTACTGGACGGGAAGGGCGGCCAGGTCATCACCGTCTGCGGAGCGGGCGGCAACCGCGACAAAGGCAAGCGCCCGCTGATGGCTCAGGAGGCTGTCAAACAGAGCGACCGTGTCATCATCACCAGCGACAACCCTCGTTTCGAGGAGCCTCAGGACATCATCAACGACATGCTGGCCGGCCTCGACCAGAAGCAGATGAAGAAAGTCATCGCCATCGCCGACCGCCGTGAAGCCATCAAGACGGCCACCATGCTGGCCCAAAAGGGTGACATCATCCTAATCGCCGGCAAGGGCCATGAGGACTATCAGGAAATCAAAGGAGTCAAGCACCACTTTGACGACCGCGAAGTGGTCAGGGAGATTTTCAACTCCTGACTGCAGCTATTCGAGGCTTCGATATTTCGATGCCTCGACAATTCGAACTCTCGACATAACGCCACAACAACAAAAAAAACGAAAAAATAACGAAACATGCTTTATTATATCTTCCGTTTCTTAGAGCAATACAACATCCCAGGGGCGCACATCTGGTCGTACATATCATTCCGTTCGCTGTTGGCATTGATTATGTCGCTGCTCATCTCCGCATGGTTTGGCGAGTACTTCATCAAATGGATGAAGCGACGCAACATCTCTGAGACGGCACGCGACCCGAACATCGACCCTTTTGGCGTTGAAAAGAAAGGTGTTCCCACGATGGGCGGCATCATCATTATTGTATCCATCCTGGTGCCTGTCTTGCTGTTAGGCCGCATGCGCAACATCTACCTGCTGCTGATGATTGCCACGACGGTGTGGCTGGGCTTCCTGGGTTTCATGGACGACTATATCAAGATATTCCGCAAGAACAAGGAGGGACTGAAGGGGGTCTATAAGATTGTCGGTCAGGTGTCAATCGGCTTTATTGTGGGACTGACGCTATGGCTCAGCCCCGACGCTGTGGTACGCGAGAACGTTTCGGAGCCTCAGCAGAATCAGGAAATCGTCATCAAGCACAAGGCGGAAGCCGTCAAGTCTCTGCAGACCACCGTGCCATTCTTCAAGAACCACAACCTGAACTACTCGGATGTCATGTCGTTCCTGGGTGAATACAAAGTAGCGGCGGGATGGTTCATCTTCATCATCATGACCATCATCGTGGTGACGGCGGTTTCCAACGGAGCCAACCTCAACGACGGCATGGATGGCATGTGTGCCGGCAATTCGGCCATCATAGGTGTGGCTCTTCTTATCTTCGCCTACGTATCGTCGCACATTGTCTATGCGGCCTACTTCGACATCATGTACATACCCCACTCCGAGGAACTGGTGGTATTCCTCTCTGCCTTCATCGGTGCCATGATTGGCTTCCTGTGGTATAACGCCTATCCGGCACAGGTATTCATGGGCGACACGGGATCGCTGACCATCGGCGGCATCATTGGTGTCTGCGCCATCATCATCCACAAGGAACTGATGCTCATCATCCTCTGCGGTATATTCTTCGTAGAGAGCCTCAGCGTCATCTTGCAGACTCAATGGTTCAAGATTCAGAAGAGGAAGGGCAAGCGAGTACGTATCTTCCGGGCCACGCCGATCCACGACACTTTCCGCCGGCTGGACTCGCAACTCGACGCTACCAGCACCTATATCCTGAAGGGATGGCCGCACCGTCCGTTCCACGAGTCGAAGATTACCATCCGTTTCTGGATTACTTCCATCATATTAGCAGCATTAACGATTATCACACTGAAGATTAGGTAATATTATGAATAAGATAGCCGTATTAGGAGCCGGCGAGAGCGGAGCAGGAGCCGCTGTCCTGGCCAAGAAAGAGGGTTTCGACGTGTTTGTCAGCGACATGTCGAAGATTTCAGACAAGTACAAGAAACTGCTGGACGACCACCACATCGACTGGGAGGAGGGCCACCACACAGAAGAGAAGATTCTGGATGCCGACGAGATCATCAAGAGTCCGGGCATTCCCGACAGCGCCCCCATGATTCAGAAAGTCAAGGCCAAGGACATCCACATCATCAGCGAGATAGAGTTTGCCGGACGCTACACCACATCGAAAATGATATGTATCACCGGCTCCAATGGCAAGACCACGACAACCAGTCTGATTTATCACATCTTCAAGTCGGCCGGCTATGATGCCGGACTAGCCGGCAACATCGGCAACTCCCTGGCTTTGCAGGTAGCTGAGGATCCTCACGAATACTACATCATCGAGCTTAGCTCGTTCCAGCTCGACAACATGTACGACTTCCGTGCCAACATCGCCATCCTGCTGAACATCACACCTGACCACCTGGACCGCTACGACTTCAAGATGCAGAACTACGTGGATGCCAAAATGCGCATCATTCAGAATCAAACGCCCCAGGATGCCTTCATCTACTGGAACGACGACCCCATCATCAAGAAGGAACTGGAGAAATATGACATCAAGGCAATCCGGTATCCGTTCTCTGAACTGAAAGAGAAGGGCAGCATCGGTTACATAGAGGAAGGCCAGTACAAGATTGAACAGCCGGAGCCTTTCAACATGGAGCAGGAATCGCTGAGCCTGACGGGCAAGCACAACATCTACAACTCGCTGGCTGCGGGTATTGCCACCAACATCTCAGGCATCAAGAAGGAGATCATCCGAAAGTCACTAAGCGACTTCCCCGGCGTGGAGCATCGGCTGGAGAAGGTTTGTGTCGTGCGAGGCGTACAATACATCAATGACTCTAAGGCTACCAATGTCGATGCCTGCTGGTATGCCCTGGAGTCTATGCGCACCAAAACCATCCTGATTATTGGCGGCAAGGACAAGGGCAACGACTACGAACCCATTAAGCCTTTGGTCAGGGAGAAATGTGCAGGACTGGTCTACCTCGGAGCCGACAACCAGAAGCTGCACGACAACTTCGACGGCATGGGCATCCCCGTGCGCGACACCCACTCCATGAAGGAGTGCATACAAGCCTGCTACGAGATGGCTGAACCGGGCATGACGGTGCTTTTGAGCCCCTGCTGTGCCTCCTTCGACCTCTTCAAGAACATGGAGGACCGAGGCGAACAATTCAAGGAATTAGCAAGGAGTCTGTAAATGAACAAGCATATCGGCAATCTTTTCAAAGGCGACAAGGTCATCTGGATGGTGTTCTTCTTCCTCTGCATGATCAGTATCGTGGAGGTCTTCTCGGCTTCCAGCGGACTGACCTATAAGAGCCAGAACTACGTAGGACCCATCGCCTACCATACGTTTACCATTTTTATAGGCGCACTGGTGGCGGTCATCACCTTGAACATTCCATGTCGCTTCTTTAAGCTGTTGACGCCCTTCCTGCTGCTGGTAACGGTCATCATGCTGCTCATCGTCATGCTGGGCGGCGGAAAGAGCACGAATGATGCCAGCCGCTGGATTAGCATCATGGGGTTCACCATCCAGCCCTCTGAAATTGCCAAGGGCACCATCGTCCTGGCCGTGGCACAGATTCTGAGTGCCATGCAACGCGAAAATGGTGCCGACAAGAAAGCTTTCAAATGGATTCTGTGGATTACCATACCCGCTTGTCTGGCCATTGGCGTGGAGAACCTCTCCACGGCGGCCCTGCTCTTTGCGGTGGTATTCCTCATGATGTTCATCGGTCTGGTTCCGCTCCGGCAGTTGGGCAAGTTAGCGGCCATCATAGCAGCTATAGGCATCTTCGCCATTTCAATGGTGATGGTTGTCGGCCATGACATCACGGATGAGGAAAAGAACCAGCTGACGAAGGTAGAGCAGGTGGAAAAGAGTAAGCAGAAAAGCAAGATTGAGAAATTGCTGCACCGTGCCGACACATGGAAGGCCCGTATCCTGAACTTCGGCAAAGAGGACCCGTCTCCTCAGCAGTATGACCTCGACAAGGATGCTCAGGTAGCTCACGCCAATATCGCCATTGTGTCGAGTGGCATCGTAGGCAAGGGACCGGGCAAGAGCGTTGAGCGCGACTTCCTGGCGCAGGCTTTCTCCGACTTCATCTTTGCCATCGTCATCGAGGAATTGGGAATCCTGGGGGCTGTCTTTGTGGCATTCCTCTATATTATCCTGCTCTATCGGTGTGCACGGATTGCCTCACGATGCGAAAACAATTTCCCGGCTTTCCTGGCCATGGGGTTGGGACTGCTGCTTGTGATACAGGCGACCTTCAACATGATGGTGGCTGTCGGACTGGCACCCGTCACGGGACAACCGCTTCCGCTCATCTCCAAGGGTGGCACCTCAACCATCATAAACTGTGCCTATATCGGCGCCATTCTTAGTGTCAGCCGGTCGGCAAAGAAGAAAGAAAAAACAAATGAAGAAGAGATATGACTAACGAATTAAGAGTGATTATCAGCGGTGGCGGCACGGGAGGCCACATCTTCCCAGCCGTGTCAATAGCCAATGCCATCAAGGTGCTTCGCCCTGAGGCAAAGATTCTGTTCGTAGGAGCTTTAGGGCGCATGGAGATGCAACGCGTACCCGCTGCAGGATATGAGATCGTAGGGCTGCCCATTCGCGGATTTCTTCGCCCACTATGGAAACCGGGCAACGTCGGGGTGGCTGTCGACTATCTCCGAAGCAAGTGGAAGGCTAAGAAGCTGTTGCGCGATTTCCGCCCGCAGGTGGCCGTGGGCGTCGGAGGCTATGCCAGCAGTGCCGCCTTGGGTGCCGCCAATGCGCTTGGCATCCCCACCCTGCTACAGGAGCAGAACAGCTACGCGGGACTAGCCAACAAGACCCTGGCCCGTAAGGCCGCCAAAATCTGTGTGGCCTACGAGGGTATGGAGCGTTTCTTCCCCGCTGAGAAAATCATGCTGACTGGCAACCCCGTACGTCAGCAACTGCTGGAAACGGCCGTCACACGCGACGATGCTGTACGGTCTCTCGGTTTCGACCCTCTCAAGAAGGTGGTCCTGCTCGTTGGTGGCAGTCTTGGAGCACGCACCATCAATGAGAGTGTCTTACAGCACCTCGATCTCATCAAAGGCAGCAATGTTCAGTTCGTCTGGCAAACAGGCAAATACTATAGTGCAGAAATCGCTGAGCGCATGAAGGGTCATGATATTCCCAACTTGAAGGTCACCGATTTTATCACCGACATGGGGGCTGCCTATCAAGCTGCCGACCTCGTGGTAAGCCGTGCGGGAGCAGGAAGCATCAGCGAGTTCTGTCTGCTCGGCAAACCTGTCATCTTAGTACCGAGTCCCAACGTAGCGGAAGACCACCAGACCAAGAATGCACTGGCTCTGGTGAACAAGCAGGCTGCACTCTACGTCAAGGATGTCGAAGCAGCCAAACTGCTTCTCCCGTTGGCTACCGACACGGTCAACGACGAAACGAAACTGAAGCAGCTCAGTGAGAACATTCTGAAAATGGCCCTGCCCGACTCGGCCGAAATCATAGCCAAGGAAGTCATAAAATTAGCAGAAAATGGAAATTAAGGATTTAAAAGCTGTCTATTTCGTAGGGGCTGGCGGTATCGGTATGAGTGCCATTGCCCGCTACTTCATCAAGAAAGGCCTGATAGTGGCAGGCTACGACAAGACGCCCAGCAACCTGACCCGCCAGCTGGAGCGGGAAGGTATGCTCATACACTACGAGGAGAATGTGGACGAGATACCCTATGCCTGCAAGCAGCCGGCAACTTGCCTGGTCATCTATACGCCTGCCATACCCGCTGACCACAAGGAGTTGGTATTTTTCCGTGAAAGCGGGTTCGAAATACAAAAGCGTGCTCAGGTATTAGGCTCGCTGACCCGTCGGCATAAGGGGCTGTGCGTGGCCGGCACACACGGAAAGACCACGACATCAACGATGTGCGCACACATCATGCACCAGAGCCACCTGGACTGTAATGCCTTCTTAGGGGGCATCTCCAAAAACTATGGTTCCAACTACATCCTTTCTGACAGCGACTACGTCGTCATTGAAGCTGATGAGTTTGACCGCTCGTTCCATTGGCTCTCACCCTACATGACCGTTATAACCAGTACCGACCCGGACCATCTGGACATCTATGGCACCAAGGAAGCCTATCTGGAGAGTTTCCGCCACTACACCGAACTCATACAGGCGGGGGGAGCGCTAATCATCCATCGCGACCTCGAGATGAAAGAACATCTGAACAGCGGTGTACGTCGCTTTGACTATTCCCTGAACGAGGGTGACTTCCATGCCGAGAACATCTGCATTGACAATGGCGAAATAACCTTCGACTTCATCTCACCCTTTGAGACGGTCAGGGACATCAAACTGGGACAGCCGGTTCCCATCAACATTGAGAATGGCATCGCAGCCATGGCCATGGCTCAGTTGGCAGGATGTACGGCCGACGAGCTGCGCTTTGGCATGAAGACCTATGCAGGAGTGGAACGACGGTTCGACTTCAAGATCAAGAACGAGAACATCGTATTCCTTTCTGACTATGCTCACCATCCGAAAGAAATCTACCAGAGTGCACGCAGCATTCGTGAGTTGTATAAGAACCGCAAGATTACTGCCATCTTCCAGCCTCATCTTTACACCCGCACACGCGATTTCTACAAGGACTTCGCTGACGCACTGAGCCTGCTGGACGAGGTAATCCTCACGGAGATATATCCCGCTCGTGAACAGCCCATTGAGGGGGTCACGTCAGCGCTCATCTATGAAAACCTGCGACCCGGAATCACAAAACAGATGATACGGAAGGACGACGTACTGGAACTCGTCAAGAGCCGCTCTTTCGACGTACTGATTGTGCTTGGGGCCGGCGACCTTGACAACATGGTGCCACAAATGACCAAAATATTACAAGCGAAAGTATGAACATCAACTGGAAGAAATGTGCCATTATCGCAGCAGACGTAGTCCTGGGCATCTATCTGGTGCTTGCCGTCACGGCGTTTAACAACCCTGACGAGCAATCAGACGTGTGCAACGAGGTAAGGATAGACATCAAGGACTCTGTGGTGAAAGGCTTTCTGACGGCCAATGCCATCAAGGCGCACCTTCAGAATATCAGACTCTACCCCTTGGGCGACCTCATGAGTGATGTCAACGTCCGCAAGATAGAGGAAACACTGCGCCATAATCCCTTCGTGGAGACGGTACAGTGTTACAAGACACAGACGGGACGGGTCTATATCAACATCACGCAGCGCATACCTGTCATACGGGTTAAATCTGATACCGGCGATGACTACTATGTAGACAACCACGGTGCCATCATGCCTGACACACAGTATGCCAGCGATTTGGTCATCGCAACAGGACACATCCAGCGCAAATATGCGCAAAAGGTGCTCTCGTCCATTGGCAACATGCTGCTGCAAGACCCGCTATGGCGCAGCCAGGTAGAGCAAATCAACGTATTGACTGACGGCAGCATCGAGATGGTGCCTCGCGTGGGTGACCACATCGTCTATCTTGGCCAACCTACTGAATTAAACAGAAAACTCAACCGGCTGGAGAAGTTCTATAAGTACGGACTATCGCAGGCCGGATGGAACAAATACTCTTACATCAATCTGGAGTTCAACAACCAGATTATCTGCAAAAAGATAAAGAAATAATAAATATAATACGTTACAAAGATGCCAAAGGATTTTATCGTAGCAATCGAATTGGGGTCATCAAAGATGACCGGTATTGCGGGCAAGAAGAACCTCGACGGCAGCATACAGGTACTCGCCTATGTGAAAGAGGACTCTTCTGCATGTATCCGCAAAGGTGTGGTTTACAACATCGACAAGACAGCCCAGTGCCTTACAAACATCGTCAACAAACTGGAGGCACAGCTTAAGGTCACCATCACTCAAGTCTATGTGGGGGTTGGCGGACAGTCTATTCGCTCTATTCGCAATGTCATCACCAAAGAACTGCCCGTCGAGACGCTCATCACACAGGAGATGGTCATTGAACTGATGGATGCCAATCGCAACATGAAATATGCCGACCAGGAAATTCTCGATGCAGCAGTACAGGAATACAAAGTAGACTCACAGTTGCAACTCGACCCTGTGGGCATTCAGTGCCAGCGCATCGAGGGTAATTTCCTGAACATCCTGCAACGCAAAACGTTCTACAAGAACCTGAACAAGTGCTTTGAGGCCGCTAACATCAACGTCGCTGAAATGTATCTGGCACCACTGGCACTGGCCGACAGCGTGCTCACCGAAACTGAGCGCCGTTCGGGCTGTACACTGGTAGACTTGGGTGCAGACACGACAACGGTCTCTGTTTATTCAAAGAATATCCTGCGACATCTGGCTGTCATACCGTTGGGCTTCAACAACATCATCAAGGATATCGCCTCATTGCAAATTGAGGAGAGCGATGCCGAGAAAATGATGCTGAAGTATGCTACTGCCTATACCGAGAACAACGACATCGACAACAACATGAAGTACTCCATCGACCTGGAGCGACAGGTGGAAACACGCAAATTCATCGAGATTGTCGAAGGACGACTGGAGGAAATCATTGCCAACGTCTGGTGCCAGGTGCCTGAGGAATATTGCGACAAACTGTTAGGCGGCATCATCCTGACCGGTGGCGGTTCCAACATGAAGGATATCGAGAAGGCCTTCCAGAACTATACACACATCGACAAGATTCGCATTGCCAAGACAGTTTTGCCCACCATTGTGTCGCAAATTCCTGCCATCAAGGCCAACGACGGTAAGTTGAATACCGTACTCGGGCTTCTGGCCAAGGGTGACATCAACTGCGCCGGAGGCGAGTTCAATCCCAACGGCGACCTCTTTGCACAAAAGCCCGCAACAGAGAGTACGGAGCGACGTGCCCGTCAGGCGTCCGAGACACCTGCCGGTGTAGTGCGCACCACTGACGAGATACGCCGTGCCGAAGAGGAAGCTAAGCGAAAGAAAGATGAAGAGGAGCGTATCGCACGTGAGAAAGCTGAGGAAGAGGCCCGCGAAGCAGCTCGCATCAAGAAGGAGAACAACCCTTGGAACAAGTTTGTCAAGGGTCTGAAGGAGTTTGGTAAGAAAATGGTAGAAGACGAAGAATAGGAGGATTTGATTATGGCAGACAACAATGTATTGCTCGATTTTGGCGAGCCCGAGAAGGAGAATAGTATCATCAAGGTGGTCGGCGTAGGCGGCGGCGGCGGTAATGCCGTCAACCACATGTATCGGGAAGGCATCCACGACGTGTCTTTCGTACTCTGCAACACAGACAATCAGGCACTCAACGACTCTCCAGTACCCGTTCACTTGCAACTGGGCAAGGAGGGACTGGGCGCAGGAAACCGCCCCGAGAAAGCACGTGCCGCAGCAGAGGAGAGCATCGAAGACATCAAACAGATGTTCAGCGACGGCACTCGCATGGCCTTCATCACGGCCGGCATGGGCGGCGGCACCGGTACGGGAGCTGCACCGGTCATTGCCCGTGTCTCGAAGGAGATGGGCATTCTTACGGTGGGCATCGTCACCATTCCCTTCCGCTTTGAGGGCGACCGCAAGATTGACCAGGCCCTTGATGGTGTCGAGGAAATGAACAAGCACGTTGACGCCTTGCTTGTCATCAACAATGAGCGACTGCGCGAAATCTATCCTGAACTGACGGTTCTGGATGCCTTTGGCAAAGCAGACGACACGCTCAGCATCGCTGCTAAGTCCATTGCAGAAATCATCACCGTACACGGACTGATCAACCTCGACTTCAACGATGTCAAGACCGTACTGAAAGATGGTGGCGTGGCCATTATGTCAACAGGCTTCGGTGAGGGTGAGGGTCGTGTCAAGAAGGCTATCGACGATGCGCTCAACTCACCGCTGCTCAATGAGAACGATGTCTTCAACTCCAAGAAAATCCTGCTCAGCATCTCTTTTGCCGGCAACAAGGACGGCTCCGGGTCGCTGATGATGGAGGAGATGAACGATGTCAACGACTTCATGGCAAAGTTCGGCAACGACTTTGAAATCAAGTGGGGACTGGCCGTTGACCCGGAACTGGGCAAGAAGGTGAAGGTTACCATCCTGGCTACCGGCTTTGGCATCGACCGCGTAGACGGAATGGCCAACCACCGTCAGCGCCACAACACGCAGGAGGAGGCCACACGTATTGCTGCTCAACAGGAAGAAGAGGCCAAGCGCATCGACCGCCGCAACCGCTACTACGGCAGCGACGGACAGACGCGTCGCTACAAGCGTCGTCCGCACATCTACTTGTTCAGACCTGAAGACCTCGACAACGATGATGTCATCTCAGCAGTAGAACAGACTCCGACGTACAAGCGTACACGCGAAATCCTTGACAGCATCTACGAACAGGCAAGCGGTGAAGAGCCCCAGCAGCGCAATGACCAGCCAACGCCCGAACAGCCCATTCAGGGGACGATAGTGTTTTCCTGATTAGCTGATGACACCATTACTGTTGGTTCGTCTTATAGGTAAATAAGTATAGCTATACCCATGAGACGAACTTTCCTTTTAGCTGTGCTGGCGCTGATGGGCACAGCAGTGCAGGCGCAATTGTCCGTCCAGACGGAGCGCCAATATTTGAGCGGTCATGGTTGCGACGACATGGTGGAGTGGGACTTCCTGTGCACAGACGGGCGCAACAGTGGCAAGTGGACAAAGATTGGGGTGCCGTCGTGCTGGGAACTTCAGGGTTTCGGTACCTACCAATACGGAATGCGGTTCTACGGCAAGGCCACTCCCGAAGGCATTGCCGATGAAAAGGGGAAATACAAGACGGAGTTTACCCTACCACAGGCGTGGGCAGGGCGACAGATTCAACTTGTATTTGAAGCAGCCTTTACGGAAATCCGCGTACAGATTAACGGTCGTAAAGCCGGTAACGGCACCTATCAAGGCGGCTTTACACGCCATACGATAGACGTGTCGGACCGGGTGTTCTTCGGCAGCAAGAAGAACCGCCTGGAGGTTGAGGTGCTGAAGGAGAGCACCAATCCGCAGGTGAACCTGGCTGAACGCCGTGCCGACTACTGGAACTTTGGTGGCATTTGGCGGCCTGTGTTCATCATCTCCAAACCGGCGCTGAACATCCGTCGCGTCGCTATTGACGCCAAGGCCGACGGCCGCTTCATGGCCGATGTCTTCCTGAACCGTGCCCTTCCCGGCAGTTCCCTGTGCGTCGACATCGTCGACGCAAAAGGAAAGAAGGTAGCCACCAGCCCATCCTTCCCTGTCAGCAGCGATGGGGCTAAGGCAGACTTCCAGGTAAAGGGCCCCAAGACGTGGAATGCCGAGCAGCCCAACCTCTATACCGCCGTCTTTACACTCAAGGACGCGCAAGGGAAGGCCCTCCATGTGGAGCGGCAGCGCTTTGGCTTCCGCACCATCGAGTATCGACACAGCTACCCTCTCTCAGCAGCCAGCAGGAAAGAGACGGGCAACCATGTCTACGGCTGTCAGGAAGACGGACTGTTCATCAACGGGCAGAAGGTCATCGTGAAGGGCGCCAACCGGCATTCGTTCCGCCCGGAGACGGGTCGAACGCTCTCAAAGGCAAAGAATATCGAGGACGTCAAACTGATCAAGGCGATGAACATGAACGCCGTCCGATTAAGTCACTACCCTGCCGACCCGGAGTTCTTAGATGCCTGCGATTCATTGGGACTCTATGTGGAGTGTGAACAGCCGGGCTGGCACTGGCCCCACGAGACCATCATCGGCAGCCAGATAGTAGAAGAGATGGTGACGCGCGACGTCAACCACCCCAGCATCATCTTCTGGAGCAACGGCAACGAGGGTGGTTTCAACTACGAACTGGAGCACGTGTTCTCGAAATTTGACCCTCAGCAGCGCGTGGTGCTATACCCCTGGGCCAACCGCAATGGTTTTGAGACGAAGCACTATCGTTCCTGGGGAGAGACAGCGGAGTATATGCGGCAGAAGGAAATCTTCATGCCCACAGAATTTCTGCATGGTCTCTATGATGGTGGGCATGGTGCAGGACTGAAGGACTACTGGGACCTCATGATGTCGAATCCACGCTGTGCAGGCGGCTTCCTCTGGGACCTCATGGACCAGGGCGTACTCCGCACAGATATAGAGCCCGGAAATCCCGGAATCATCGACTGCATGGGCAACTTCGGCTCTGACGGCATCGTTGGCCCCCACATGGAGAAGGAAGGCTCATTCTATACCATCCGCGAGGTGTGGTCACCCATACAGATAGCTGTGAAAGCCGGACGATTAGTCATCAGCAACTGCTATCACTTCACTGACCTCAAGGACTGCCATTTCACGTATCAATATTTAGAGATGCCCGCCTTTGGCAAGTCTGACGTCAAGACACTCAGCCAAGGAACGCTTAGCACTGGCAGCGTAGCACCATTTGCAAGTGTTACCATCGACAAGCCCAAGGGTAGCGGCGACGTGTTGCAGGTCACTGCTACTAACCCGCAAGGCGAGGAGGTATTCACGTGGAATTTCAAGTCGGAAGCCTACACCGTCAGCCACGGTGCCGGCACAGAGTACACGCAGACGGAGACGGCTGACGAGCTCTCCGTGACTGCCGTGGACAGAACTTACACCTTCTCAAAGAAAGACGGACGCCTGATGCAAGTGGCCATAGGCGGCAAGACCATTAAGTTCAGCAATGGCCCCCGCTTCGTAGCCGCCAAGCGCAGCGACCGCTCGCAGGATGGCTTCTACAACCACGACGACAAGGAAGCCTTCCAAAAGAAGACCGACTATACGGAATATCAGGACCAGGGTGTTTTCGCAGGCTTTGAGATGAAGAGCGGCATATTGTATGCCCACTATCGGCATGGGTCGCTCAACACCGTCACATGGGCGTTCCGCAATACGGGTGAGGTCAGCCTGCAGGCCGACTACACCTTCAATGGAGTGGTCGACCTGATGGGCATCGCGTTCGACTATCCCGAGCAGCAGGTGAAGAGCAAGCAGTGGGTGGGCCGTGGCCCGTATCGCGTCTGGCAGAACCGCATGGAAGGTCCGCAGTACGGCTATTGGCAGACCCGCTACAACGACCCCATTCCCGGCGAGTCGTTCGAATATCCTGAGTTCAAGGGATACTTCTCCGATGTCACCTGGATGCAGATAGAGACGACAGAGGGAAAGATAGGCATCAGCGGCCCCTCCGACTACGTGGGCATCTATACGCCTCGCGACGGTCGCGACCACCTGCTCTACACCCTGCCCGCGACAGGCATCAGTATCCTCAAGGTTATCCCTGCCGTGCGCAACAAGGTGAACACCACCGACCTTAACGGTCCCTCGGCACAACCCTATTGGAGTAAAGGAAAAGGATACATTTACGCAACATTATCATTTGATTAGATATGAGAAGATTAACAATATTATCGCTATTTGCTATGAGCTGTTGGCAATTCGCTATTGCTGACACCACGAAGCCCTGGACTTTTTGGTATTGGATGTATGGTGCCGTCACCGAGCAAGGCATCAAGGCCGACCTGCAAGCCATGAAGGATGCAGGACTGGGAGGCTGCTACCTGATGCCCGTTCGCGGCACTCAGGAGCACCCGGAATACAATGGGCAGGCCAATGCCCTCAGTGATCACTTCTGGCGACTGGTAGACTACTCGCTGGCTCAGGCCGACTCGCTTGGTTTGGAGATGGGCATCCATGTCTGCGACGGGTTCGCACTGGCTGGCGGCCCATGGATTAAGCCGGAGGAGTCGATGCAGAGGATTGTCTTCTGCGACACCATCGTTCGCGGCGGCTCTCACCATTTCGCCATGCCAAAGCCTCAGCACTATGAGAACTGTTACGAGGATATCGCCACCTATGCCATTCCCGTAGCCGAGCTCAATGAGGAAATCTTTGCCTATAGGGAAGGCGATCTGCAGATGCACTACTCTTTCAAGGATGGCAAGAAGACAAGCTGTTCCCCTGAAGTCACCATCAACGACAAGGGGGTATATTGTGCCGACAAGCCTTGCTGGCTGCAATACGAGATGAAACAACCCACACTGATTTTCAATGTGGAGATAGAACCGTCAGGTAACAACATCCAGTGCCAGCGGCTGCTGGTGAAAGCATCCGACGACGGCATCACGTTCCGTGAGGTGAAACAGCTGACGCCACCAAGACAGGGCTGGCAAAACACCGGTTTCAAGACCACCTTCAGCATCCCGCCTACGAAAGCCCGCTTCTTCCGTTTCGAATGGACACCGGAAGGAACGGAACCCGGAGCAGAAGACCTGGACGCTGCAAAATGGAAACCGGTATTACGACTGAAGAATCTGCGCTTGGGCACCATGCCGACCATCGACAACTGGGAAGGCAAGGCCGGCTACGTATGGCGCATCGCCCCTGACACGCCCTCATCAGACATCCGTGAGAAGGACTGCCTCTATGCCTCCGACCTGGTACATATTCCCCTGAATGGCGACATTGTTGACGTGAATCTGTTAGGCGGCACCTACCGCATCCTGCGAATGGGCTATACATCAACGGGCCATACCAATGCAACGGGCGGTGGCGGAAAAGGCCTGGAGTGCGACAAGTTCTCCCGCGAGGCTGTCGAGAAGCAGATTGACAACTGGTTTGGCAAGTTCATGCAGCGCCCTCATCATGAGGTCATCAAATACATGCACGTCGACTCTTGGGAGTGTGGCAGCCAGAACTGGAGCCGCCTGTTCCTGAATGAGTTCATCCGCCGTCGCGGCTATGACCTCAAACAGGTATTACCCATCATGGCCGGTGTCGCCATGATTGAAGGCGACTTGATGCTGCGCGAGGTACGTCAGACCATCAACGAACTGACCAACGAGGTGTTCTTTGCCACCTGCGCACAGAAAGCCCGCCAGTATGGTGTGCTGCTGTCTTCGGAAAGCGTGGCTCCCACAATGGTTTCCGACGGTATGGAGCATTACAGATACGTAGACCTGCCCATGGGCGAATACTGGCTGAACTCGCCTACCCACGACAAACCGAACGATATGCTGGACGCTATCAGTGCCGCCCACGTCTACGGCAAGAACATCGTACAGGCTGAAGGGTTTACGGAGGTGCGGGGTGTCTGGAACGAGACGCCGGCCATGATCAAGCCCCTGCTCGACCGTAACTTTGCACTCGGCATGAACCGGCTCTTCTTCCATGTCAATACGCATAATCCCTGGCTCGACAGGAAACCGGGAATGACGCTCGACGGCATTGGCCTCTTCTTCCAGCGCGACCAGACCTGGTTCGCGGAGTCGAAGGGGCTTGTTGACTACATCACCCGTTGCCAGAACCTGCTGCAACAGGGCCGACCCGTAGTGGACATCGCCGTCTATACGGGTGAAGAGCTCCCCAGCCGTGCTTTGACTCCTGACCGCCTGGTGCCCATGCTGCCGGGACTCTTCGGACCGGAGCGGGTAGCCGCTGAACGTGCCCGTCTCGCCAACCAGGGACAACCCATGACGGAGTCGCCTGTCGGCGTGCGCCATTCGGCCGGCATCCTCGACCTGAAGGATTGGATCAATCCCTTGCACGGCTACCAGTACGACTCCATGAACAAGGATGCCCTGCTCACCCAGCCCTTTAACTATAAGGTATTGGTCGTTCCGGAAGGCACCGCCCTGACGAAAGCCGTACACCAGCAACTGTCAACGCTGGCCGATAGGGGGGTGCTCGTTTTGTATAAACCCTACAACGGAAACTCCTTCGACCGTCTGCCCCAAGACGTGGTGCTGCCTGAAGGCATCGCCTACACCCACCGTGCCGGTGATGACTTCGACCTCTATTTCCTGTCGAACCAGACGAACCGGGAGCAGACCTTCAAGCCACAGTTCCGCCAGACTTCCCAGACGGCCGTCGTGTATAACCCGCTGACTAATGTGACCACACCGTTCAACGGCAGCATCACGCTACCTCCATACGGCTCGCTGTTTGTCAATATGGGTAACAAGACTTTTTCCGTCGAGGGTGAAAAAATCTTCACGCAGGTGGGAACCATAAAACCAAAATTTGAGACCATCGAACAGCCTTGGGACGTGGTATTCAAAGAGACGGGCCAGAAGCTGAAGCAGCAGTCTCCCTTCGATTGGAGCAAGCACGGCGACGACCACATCCGCTATTTCAGCGGTCATGCCACCTACACCACCAGCATGAAACTGAAAAGGAGCCAGATTTCAAAGAGCCGTGTCTGGCTGACCTTCCCGGATGTCAAGGACATCGCCCATGTATGGGTCAACGGCAAGGACTGCGGCTATGCCTGGACAGCTCCCTACGAGGTGGAAATCACTGATGCCGTGAAAAAGGGCAACAACAAGATTGCCATCGAGGTCGTCAATACCTGGCACAATGCCCTGCGTGGTGCCGACCAAGGCAAGGCTCCCTACGACGGCATCTGGACCAACGCCAAATATCGTGCCGAGGGCGACGGCCTGCTGCCTGCCGGACTGCTGGCACAACCCGTCATCAGAATAGAAAAATAGCATTATGAAAAGACTCGTCATCGTTCTCTGCACCCTCTGCGCAATAGCTGCTGCCGCCAAAGTTCGACTGCCGAACTTCTTCGCTGACAACATGGTGCTGCAACAACAAACCGACTGTAACATCTGGGGCTGGACAGAACCGGGGAAGAAGGTGCTGATTCTGACTCCTTGGGACAAGAAGACCTATTCAGCGACTGCCCGGAAGGACGGACGCTTTCAGGTGACGGTGAAAACCCCGGAGGCCGGTGGCCCCTACACCATCAGCTTCAGGGATGGCGAGACGGTCACGCTGAACAATGTGATGATTGGCGAGGTGTGGATATGCTCCGGCCAGTCGAACATGGAGATGCAGATGAAGGGCTTCAAGCAGCAGCCCGTCGAGGGCACCACGGAAGAACTCCTACGCTGCAAGGACAGCCAACTGCGACTCTTCACCGTCAAGCGTCATGCCTCACTGACACCCACAGACAGCGTGACGGGCCACTGGGACGAGGCCAACAGTGCCTCGGTACGCGACTTCTCGGCTACGGCATACTACTTCGGACGGGCCCTGCGCCAGACTCTGGGCGTGCCCGTCGGACTCATCGCCACCTCCTGGGGCGGTTCGGCCTGCGAGGCCTGGATGCAGGCCGACTGGCTGAAGGCATTCCCCAAGGTCAACCAGCATGTGACGGAGGCTGACGTCAAGAAGTTGCAACAGCGCTGTCCTACGGCGCTCTACAACGGACAGCTGAGACCTCTCATCGGCTACACCATGCGCGGGGCCATATGGTATCAGGGCGAGGACAACATCCCCCGCTACGACTACTACGCGCCACTCATGGCCCGCATGGTGCAGGGGTGGCGCGAGGACTGGCAGCAGGGCGATTTCCCCTTCTACTACTGCCAGATAGCTCCTTACGACTACAGCCTCATCGGGTGGAAGGACAGTCAACTGTTGCGAGAGCAGCAGTTGAAGGCTGAAGCCATGATACCCAATGCCCGCATGGCGGTCCTGATGGATGCCGGTTTGGAGTACGGCATCCACCCACGCAAAAAGCGACAGGCCGGCGAGCGGCTGGCACTCCTGGCACTGGCCAACACCTATGAGGTGAAGGGCCTGCCCGACTTTGCCGTCTATAAGGAAGTGGCCTTCCGGAACGACACCTGCGTCATCGCCTTCGACCGCTCCAAGGAGTGGGTGTATCTGGAGCATGGCCCCACGGTGTCCGACAATTTCGAGGTGGCCGGACCTGACCGCGTATTCCACCCGGCTTCAAAGGTATGGGTATCGCGCAATCACGTCTATGTCATTTCCGACCGGGTCAAGCAGCCCGCAGCCGTGCGCTATGCCTTCAAGGACTGGGCCGTAGGCGACCTGATGCACGACGGACTGCCCGTATCCTCCTTCCGTACCGATGACTGGGACACCAGCACCATCAATGGTCAAAGCAAGGGCGACTATAACGAACCGAAATAGCCCCCCCACCCCCTCTTGCTGAGGGGGCTTTACTATCAAGAACTAAAAAACGTAAACATGAGAAAGATACAAGCCTTATTCCTCCTCTTTCTGGGTCTCTTCTCCATAAGTCCCCTCCACGGAAGGGGGTTAGGGGAGGTTTCTGTTGCCGGTCTGTTTCCCTTGGAGAACAGCGGTCGCCTGGTATGGAACTTCAACAGCGGCTGGCGCTTCCACTTGGGCGATGCCGCCGGAGCCGAAGCTGCAAGCTACAACGACCAGTCGTGGGAAGTGGTCAGCACACCTCACTCCGTCCAGCTGATGCCTGCCGAAGCCAGCGGCTGTCGCAACTATCAGGGCATTGCCTGGTATCGCAAGCACTTCCGCCTGCCTGCTGAGTGTCAAGGTCGCGACGTCACCATCCATTTCGAGGCCATCATGGGCAAGCAGACCATCTATGTCAACGGTCAGCAGGTGCTACAGCACGAAGGCGGCTATCTCCCCGTCACCCTGAATCTCACCACCCTGGGCTGTCATGTCGGCGACGAGCTGGTCATCGCTGTCAAAGCCGACAACAGCGACGACAAGACCTATCCTCCCGGCAAGCCTCAGGTAACGCTCGACTTTGCCTATCATGGCGGTATCTATCGCGATGTCTGGCTCATCGCCAAGCAGAAGGTGGCCATCACCGATGCCTTGGAGGAAAACAAGGTAGCGGGCGGCGGCATCTTCGTCCACTATGCCAACATCTCTGAGAAGAGTGCTGAGGTATTCATCACCACGGAAGTGCGCAACGCTGACACCAAGCCCCGGACCATCACCGTAGAAAACACCCTGTCGCCTGATGCCGCGCCCCTGTCGCCTCCCTCGTCCCCCTCGTCCCCGTTGTCCCCCTATGCTGAGACATCGTCTCAGCCCTCCCATGCCGCGCCATTGTCTCAGCGCACCAAGCTCCGCCTACTGCCTGGCGAGACGCGCACCGTCACCCACCGCCTGTTGGTGAAGAAGCCCCGCCTCTGGTCCCCTGAATCGCCTTTTTTATATCATATAAATACCCGCATACGTGACGGCAGGCAGCCGCTCGACGGCGGCATCACCCGCATCGGCATCCGCTCCTTTGAATTCGTAGGTACCGACGATGCACAAGGCCGCCAGCCGGGGTTCTACCTCAACGGCAAGCGCTACCACCAACTGGTGGGCGCCAACCGCCATCAGGACTTTGCCTACGTGGGCAACGCCCTGCCTAACTCGCAGCAGTGGCGCGATGCCAAACGGCTGCGCAATGCCGGTTTCACCATAATCCGCACGGCCCACTATCCGCAAGACCCTGCCTTCATGGATGCCTGCGACGAGCTGGGACTCTTCATCATCGTGGCCACCCCCGGCTGGCAGTACTGGAACAAGATGGAAGGCTGGGCCCACAAGGTACAGCAGAACACGCGCCTCATCATCCGCCGCGACCGCAACCACCCCAGCGTGCTGATGTGGGAACCCATCCTCAACGAGACGCGCTTCCCGGAACAGTTCGCCCTCGACGCCCTCCAGATTACCAAGGACGAATATCCCTACCCCTACCGCCCTGCGGCAGCTGCTGACGTGCATTCTGCCGGTGTGGCCGACAACTATGATGTCGTCTACGGCTGGCCGGGCGACGATTTCAAGAGCGACAAACCCAGACAGTGCATTTTCACCCGTGAGTTCGGTGAACTGGTAGACGACTGGTATGCCCACAACAACCTGAACCGCGCCTCCCGCTCCTGGGGCGAGCGTCCCATGCTGACGCAAGCTCTGTCGCTATGGAAAAGCACCGACGAGCTCTTTCATACGACGGGGCAATTCATTGGCGGCTGTCAGTGGCATCCCTTCGACCATCAGCGCGGCTACCACCCCGACCCCTACTGGGGTGGCATCTACGATGCCTTCCGCCAGCCCAAGACCGCCCTGTCGATGTTTGCTGCCGCACTCTCTCCCTTCACCTCTCACCCCTCACCTCTGGTCACCATCGCCCACGAGATGACGCAGTTCAGCGAAAGGGACGTGACGGTCTTTACCAACTGCGACTCCGTGCGCCTGACCATGTATGATGGCGAACACCACTGGACGCTCCCCGTTCTCGACGCTGACGGCAACGCCGCCGGCACCTCCGGAAAGATTCCCGCTCCCGTCGTCTTCCGCAACGCCTGGGATTTCTTCGAGGCCCGCAACCACAGCTACACCCGGAAGTCGTGGCAGAGCGTCAAGATGGTAGCGGAAGGCATCATCGGCGGAAAGGTAGTCTGCACCGACGAGAGGATGCCGTCACGCCGCAGCACCAAGTTGCGCCTTCGTGCCGACGAGATGGGTAGCCAGCTCATTGCCGACGGCAGCGACTTCATCGTCGTCATCTGTGAAGTCACCGACGACCTGGGTCACGTACGCCGACTGGCCAAGGAAAACATCTGCTTCACCGTCGAGGGTGAAGGCAGCATCATTGGCGATGCCGCCATCCATGCCAACCCCCGCGCCGTGGAATGGGGCTCGGCACCCGTGCTCATCCGTTCCACCCGCAAGGCCGGCAAGATTCGCATCAAAGCTGAAGTACAGTACCCCGGCACTCATGCCCCCACGCCCGCTGAACTGGTGATAGAGAGCGTGCCCGCTCAGGACAGCTTCTGCGACGGCATCAACCTCCCTACCTCCCCTACAACACCTCCCCCCCCTACCTCCCCTACCTCCCCTAAAAAATCCCTCTCCGACTCCGAGAAAGCCCAGCTTCTGCAGGAAGTGGAAGCCCAGCAGGCCGACTTCGGCATCCAGAAATAAAAAAACAACTACTGCTGATGACATACTAAATCATAAAACGTCTTAAATAACGTAAAGCTTTATAGTTTATAAACTACTAAATGGACATATCAATGTTAAGGAGATGCCTCTTGGCAGGGGCTTTCGCGGTGTTGGGCACACTGCCGCTTGGCGTGTACGCTCAACAGCAATACCGTGTGGCGGCCTGCGACTGGATGATGCTGAAACGACAGAAAATTGGAGAGTTCAGCCTGGCCAGGGATATCGGGGCCGACGGCATTGAAATGGACATGGGACCGCTGGGACAGCGGACTATGTTCGACAACAAGCTACGCGACGAGCACTTCCGGCAACTCTTCCGCCACACAGCCGACTCCCTGGGCATCCTGGTGCCCTCGATGGCTATGTCTGGCTTCTTTGCCCAGAATCTGCTCAAGCGCGACAACTACCTCGAACTCATCGACGACTGCCTGCAGTCGATGCAAGTCATGGGGGCCCAGACAGCCTTTCTGCCCTTGGGCGGCAGCGGCCACGAATGGAAGCAGAAAGGCACCGCAGCACACACCGAGATGGTGAACAGGCTGCGCCTCATTGGCGAGCGCGCCATAGCTGCAGGCAAAATAGTAGCCATCCGTACTGGGCTGGATGCCAAGCAGAACCGGCGCCTGCTCAAGGAGGTCGGCAGTCGCGGCATCCGCATCTACTACAACTTGCAGGATGCCGTCGACCAAGGTCTCGACCCCTGCAAGGAGCTCAAGAAGCTCGGTACGCAGCATGTCGCCCAGATTCACGCCTCGCTGACCGACAGCGTGACGCTGGACGAAGACCCCCGCATCGACCTGCACCGGTTGAAGCGTACCCTCGACCGCATGCACTGGAGCGGCTGGCTCGTCGTGGAGCGCAGCCGCAATGCCAAGGACGTCCACAACGTCCGGGGCAACTTCAGCCGCAACGTGGCCTATCTGAAGGAGATATTTCAGAAAGAGAACGAATAAACTATTAATAACAAGTCAAACTAAATGAAAGATTTTATGAAGAAGAATCATTTCTTTACGTGCAGTAAGATGTGCGTGCTTGCCCTCACAGGAGCAAGTGCTCTTTTCCTTGCATCGTGCGCTAAGGATGGTTACGACGACGAATCGTTCGACAGTGGCGTATCGAATGTGCAGGTAGAAAACATCTCTGCCGACGACATTACGATTTCGTCCAGTGCCGATGGTAAGACGCAAACCATATCTTGGCCCGTTGTCATGGGAGCAGGAGGTTATCGTATCAACCTGATTGACGTGGGCAACCCCGATGAACCGTTGATCAATGACAGCATCGTCGACGGTTGTTCTGTGACCACCAAACGTGAGGAGGATGTCAACTATCAGCTAACCATCTTAGCTTTAGGCAACAAGAAGAAGAACAACTCCGATGCATCAGAAAGTGTCTTGAAAGCTTTCTCTACCTTTACTCCGACCTACAAGACGATTCCCGCCGGCAGCAACCTGAATGAATGGTTTGAGGCTAACCCCATTCCCGAAGGCATGACTGAAGAGAATCTGAACTACGACCTGGAGGCTGGTGCTACCTATACGATCAGCAGCGTGCTGGACTTCAATGCTCAGCCCGTCACCCTGCGCTCTAACAGCAAGGACAACCATGCCACCATTAAGTTCATGAATGCAGCATCCATCAACTTTGCTTCTGCTTTCAACTTCAAATACCTGGATGTAGACTGTTCTGAGCAGGCCATAGGTACCAACCATGGCATCTTTGCCTTCAGTAAGGAACCCGTCTCGCCCACAGGTGTTGAGATTGATGCCGCCAAGTACAAATGGAAAAATCCGCTGATTCTCAATCCCGTGACATTCACCAATTCCAACTTCCAGAACGTCAAGGGCTATTTCTTCTGGGACAATCAGACTGCCGTATGTGCCATGACCATGTTGGTAGAAAACTGCGTGGTACACCTGGCACCTGAGACCAACATGTCAGGCGGCGTGTTCTGGACCAACAAGGGCGGTCACATCAACGACCTGTACATCAACAACTCAACGTTCTTTGAACTGCCAGACTGTGCTGGCGACATCAAGTATTTCTACCAGGCCGGTATGGTCAGCGGTGAGGAAATCTATGCTGTCAAGGAAAGTGCCACCAACTCGGTGAACTATACCAATTCTACCTTCTATCATATCGGCTGGAACAGCGGTCAGTGGGGTAACTACAACCGTATGAGTGGTCGCGCCTGTTCTCATTGGGTCATGACCGACTGCATCTTCGTAGACTGTTCTAAGGCCGGAGGCGTTGCCCGTCGATTCCTCCATGGTAAGAAGGGACAGGATGTGAAATTCAACAACAACACCTACATGGCATACGACGCTGATGGCAATGTCACCTTCCAGGATCTCACCAGCGACGGCCAGCACGACTACGACCTCTCGGGCACCGTTATCGAGGAAGACCCGCAGTTTGCCAACCCCGCAGCCGGCGACTTCCACATCAGTGGTGCTACGCAGGTAGCCCGCAAGACCGGTGACCCACGCTGGCTTCCCTAATAGTTAAGTAGCTAACAAAGTAAAAAGGTAAAGACTATGAAAAAATATATGAAAACCTTATGCCTCGGCACGATGCTGATGTTCTCGGCATCGGCAGTGGCTCAAAACGAGACCATCACGGGTCAGGTGCTCGACGAACTGGGCGAACCTGTTATCGGTGCTACCGTGACAGTGGCCGGCACGAAGAACGCTACCGTGACCGACCTGGACGGTAACTACAAGATTTCCGTCCCCAAGGGTGGTAAAGTGACCATCTCCTATATCGGCTATCTGCCCGTCACCACGAAAGCTGGCGGAACCATTTCCTTGCAGGAGGACAAGCAGAGCCTGGAGGAAATCGTCGTCGTGGGTTACGGTGCCCAGAAGAAGGCTCACCTGACTGGTTCGGTGGCCACCGTCGACATGAACGACGTGCAGGACCTCGCCAACGGCGGACTGGCCAGTTCGCTGTCCGGACTGGTCAACGGTCTGTCGGTGTCGGGTGGTGACGCCCGCCCCGGCGAGAATGCCACCATGCGCATCCGTGACGTCAACTCGTTTGGCGAAATAGGCTCTTCGGCACAGTCGCCGCTCTACGTCATCGACGGCTACATCTACCCCAACGACGTGAAGGTGGGCAACGTCTACCAGAACCTGGGTGAAGAGGCCTTCAACAACCTCGACCCCTCAGAGGTGGAGAGCATCTCCGTGCTGAAGGATGCCTCGGCTGCCGTCTATGGTTCGCGCGCTGCCAACGGTGTCATCCTGGTCACCACCAAGAAGGGTAAGATGGGGGCTCCCAGCATCTCCTATAGCGGTACGTTCGGTTTCACCAACGAGGTGTCGCGCCCCAAGATGCTGAACGCCTACGACTACGGACGGCTCTTCAACGCCGTGACGGCTGCCGACCCCACCAACACCAGCCTCAACCACACCACGGCACTTTTCCAGGCCGACGAGCTGGAGGCCATGAAGGGTCTGAACTACGACCTGCTCGACAAGTATTGGGAGACGGGCTTCACCCAGCGCCATGCCATCAACATCAGCGGTGCCACCGACAAGGTGAGCTACTTTGCCGGCGTCAGCTACTTCAAGCAGGACGGTAACCTCGGCAAGCTTGACTATGACCGCTGGAACTACCGCGCCGGCGTGGACGTGAAGATCAGCGACCACCTGTCGGCCAACCTGACCGTCAGCGGCGACTACGGCAAGAAGAACAAGCCCCTGCTGAAGGTGGGCGGCACCAATGCCGAGAAGGACTACAACCTGATGCTCACGCGCCCGCGCTACATGCCGGAGTATGTCGACGACTATGCCGTGCCCAGCTACGGCCCCAGCAATGCCTCCAAGGTGCAGAACCAGAACTATCACTTCCAGGTGCTGCAGAATAACGGCGACTTCTCGCGCAGCATGACGTCGAACATGAACATCAACGGTAGCCTGAGCTACGACTTCGGATGGAGCAAGATACTGAAGGGCCTGAAGCTGAAGTTCACCTACTCGAAGAGCATCAACACCGACAAGACCAACGAGTTCGGTACGGCCTACACGCTCTACACCATGCAGCGCCGCTACGGTTCCGGTCAGCACATGTACACGCCGACCGCAGGCGACGATGCCTCCTTCGACTATCTGGACTACTCCGACTTCAACCCCATCGAGTATGCCAACGGCAACTACACCAGCCGACAGATGGTGCGCACGGACAACTACCAGATGAACTTCACCGTCAACTACGCCCGCGACTTCGGAAAGCATCACATCGGTGCCCTCTTCTCCATCGAGAAGTCGGAAACGGAGAGTGAATACGAGACGGGACAGGCCAACGAGCCTTACTCCTTCTCGACCCACCAGTCGAACTCCACCAAGGGCGACCAGTCGGTGGTCTTCAACCGCGCCGAGAGCGGTACGCTGTCATACATCGGACGCGTCAACTACGCCTATGCTGACCGCTACCTCTTCGAGTTCCTGCTGCGCTCGGATGCTTCCACCAAGTTCGCTCCCGAGAACTTCTGGGGCACCTTCCCCGCCTTTTCGGCCGGTTGGGTCATCAGCGAGGAACCCTGGTTCCAGAACATCAAGGCCCTAAAGTGGGTTGACTTCCTGAAGATTCGTGCCAGCTGGGGTTTGACCGGCCGCGACAACCTGTCACCATGGCAATGGCTCCAGGTCTACACCCTCGACAAGAACAAGAGCATCATCTTCGGTGAGGGCACCAACATCGACCCGAGCAAGAACACCCGTATCTCTATCAACAAGACCACCTCGGCCGTCAACCGCGACGTGCATTGGGACAAGTCATACAAGACCAACATCGGTCTGGACTTCCAGGTGCTCAACAAGCGACTGGCCGTCAACATCGACTACTATAACGAAAAGAACCGCGAGATGCTGCTGAACATGGCACAAAACGTTATCTCGCCTATCGGCACACAGTCGGCATCCACCAACGTCGGTAAGATCAACAACTGGGGTTGGGAAATCGGCATCAACTGGCGCGACAAGATCGGCAAGGACTTCAAGTACCGCATCGGACTCAATACCGGCTACCACGACAACGAGGTGCTCGTCATGGACTTCGAGGACGACTACATCTATCGTCAGATTGTCTACGGCGGACGCACAGACATCGGTACCTGGGGTATGCAGTGCATCGGCATGTTCCGTTCGTTCCAGGACATCGAGGAATACTTCGCCAAGTACGGCATCACGTCCTATATGGGCATGACCAAGGACCAGGTGCGCCCGGGTATGCTTATCTATAAGGACATTCGCGGACAGTACAACCAGGAGACGGGTGAGTATGCTGCTCCCGACGGCATCGTCGATGCCAACAACGACCAGGTATGTCTCTCTAACCGTACGAACCCCTACGGATTCACCATGAACTTAGGTGCCGACTGGAAGGGCTTCTCGCTGACCGCACAGCTCGGAGCATCGTGGGGCGGCTATACCTTGGTGCCCGCTGAGGCACGCGGCGTGGCGTCCGGCTCTAACATCGAGTTCTACAACATGCCGTCGTTCTGGAATCCCGACAACATGTATGTCTATCAGGACATCTACGACGGCAGCGGCAACCTTGTCATGAAGCAGAACCGCGAGGCACAGTATCCGAACCTGGCCTACGGCATCAACAGCGTACAGTCAAGCTTCTGGCGCGTCAGTGCTGCCAGCGTGCGACTGAGCCGTCTGACCATCGCCTACAACATTCCCAACAAGCTCTACAAGTCGGTGGGCATCAAGAGCATCCGCGTCAACATCACGGGCCAGAACCTCATCAACTTCTACAACCCGTACCCCGACAAGTTCATGAACCCCATGGCCGGTTCCTACGGCAAGTATCCTAACCTGCGCAAGTGGACACTGGGTGTCAACCTGAGCTTCTAAAAGGTAAAGTAAGTAAATCAGAAAATATACGGAATTATGAAAGCAATCAAATATTTCAGCTATGGCCTTACAGCCATGTTAGCACTCTCGGCTTGCAGCGACCAGTTCCTGCA
Source organism: uncultured Prevotella sp. (assembly GCA_946623195.1). The sequence continues at coordinate 3,445 of CAMOQW010000005.1, read as the reverse complement.
GGACAAGAAGAACTACGACCAGGTGGGTGCTGAGGTCTACAACGATTTCGACGGTGCCAACGGCCGACTCAACGACCTCTACGGATGGTGCCTGCCCACTACCAGCGAGATGTCGTGGAAATATCCGTCCTGCGGACTGAGCGACATAGCAGGCAAGTCTACCGAGGAGTATGCCGGATTCAGCATCTTCGTCGACCCGCAGACCTCCATGTCGGCCGACGGCTCCACCTCCGTCAGCGTGCCCGACTACTTCATGGCTACGTCCAACAACATCCAGGAGGCTGTCTACGGACGCATCCGCAACATCAACGACTTCATCCGTGGCGTCTCGGGCAGCACGCTGACCGAAGCCCAGAAGAACATCATGCTCGGACAGGCCTACTTCTTCCGCGCCTGGTGTTACTACAACCTCTTCAAATGGTACGGCGGCGTGCCCCTGGTCAAGGAGGTGCTGGAGCCCGTCGAGGGCATCGAAATACCTCGCGCCTCAGCTAAGGAGACCTATGAGTTCATCCTGGAAGACCTGGAGAATTCGGCCCTCATGCTGCTCAGCGAGACTGGAGAAGGGGGATGGAAGAGCGGTGCCGACTACGGTCGCATCACCAGCGGCACAGCCCTGGCACTGAAGGGACGCCTGATGCTGCTCTGGGCCAGCCCGCTGTTCAACCGCAGCAACGACCAGAGCCGCTGGGCCGAAGCCTATGCCGAGATGAAGGATGACCTGAACGTCATCAATGCCTGCGGCTACGGGCTCTATCAGACGGGCAGCAACGTCAACGGCTCCGACTTTGCCGGCATCTTCACGCAGGTGGGCAAGCAGGCCAACCGCGAGGCTGTCTTCTTCACGCTCTACAACACCACCGTCATCCTGACCGGTATCGACGATGCTGCCAAGAACAACACCTGGGAGCGCTTCATACGTCCTGACAACACGGGCGGCAACGGACAGAACCCCTCGCGCATGATGATCGACCTCTTCCCCATGGCCGACGGTAAGATTCCTGCCGCCGCTGCCAACTACACCAAGCTGGAGACATCAGCTGTCAACTACGACAACAGCTATCCCTTCATAGACCGCGACCCGCGATTCTACCGCACCTTCGCATTCCCGGGCTTCCGCTGGGCTTACAACGGCGATGCCAGCGCACACGATGTCCACAACCCCTCCGACGGTGCCAACTACGTGCTGTGGAACTATGTATGGTACACCGACCTCAACGACCAGGGCAACCCCGAAAGCGGCAACTCCTACGGTGCCGACAACCTGCTCGGCTCGAAGCAGGGCGTCTACGTCCGCAAGAAGAGCGACGACCTGGATGCCAACGGCTCGCCACTCTACACCTACAATGCTGCCGGCTGGAAGTCGGGGGCCGGCCCGTTCTATTCGGCTGCTCCGCTCATCGAGCTGCGCTATGCTGAGGTGCTGCTCAATCTGGCCGAGGCGGCCTGCGGTGCCAACGACATGAGCTATGCCGTGCAGCAGCTGCAGAAGATTCGTGCACGCGCCGGCTATACCGCCGACAACAACTACGGCCTGCAGAGCAACCTCACCAGCGACCAGGCAGCCTGCATGTCGGCCATCCTCTACGAGCGACAGATTGAGCTGGCCTACGAGGGCAAGCGCTTCGACGACATGCGCCGCTGGCTGCTCTACGACGGCGGTGCCAACTTCGCCAGCATTGAGGGCGCTCCCGCCTCCTGGACGCTGACGGGATGGAACGGCAACACCTGCACATGGCTGGGCTACAAGCCGCTGAACGGCCAGCGCCGCGAGAACATCGAGTTCCGCGTGGCCGACAAGTATGGCGTAGGCACCACACAGTGGGATGGCGACCCCTTGCTGGCAGCAGGCACCGTGCGCTATGCCGGCGTTGACCTCCGCAAGGCCGACCTCACCACGCAGCTGACAGAGCTGAAAGACTGGTACACCGAGAACCTCGTGGTGAAGGAGCGCAAGGGCGACGGACGCGACTCGCAGCACAACGACCTCTACATCCAGTTTAAGCCGCAGTACTACCTGCTGGGCTTCAGCAGCGGCGTGCAGAACCAGAACAAGTATCTGCCGCAGACCATCGGTTGGGGCGACTACAACAAGGGTGGTGTCAACGGCACCTTCGACCCCCTGGCCGAATAGCCGCCACTACATTCCGCAAGCCCACATGCATCGTCAGGCCTCACGCTCCACAGCGTGAGGCCTGATTGCTTCTTTTGAGTTTTGTGGTGGAGTGTGGAGGGGTGGAGGGAGGAGTGGCAGGGGTGGAGTCAGATATCAACTACAGACTGTTGACATCCTCTATGGCAATGCCGATGACATCGGCAATCTGTTCTGCCGTCATTAGGCCTGTGGCTTTGAGTTTCCGCGCTGACTCCATCTTCTCTCGCATGGCTTCGGCCTTGGCCTCCTTTTTCCCTTCTTCACGGCCCTCGGCACGGCCTTTTTCCCAGCCCTCGGCACGGCCTTCTTCCCAGCCCTCGGCACGGCCCTCTTCTTTCAAGGTCTCCCAGGCGTCGCGGGCGGCGTGCACACTTATCATGTAGTCTTCATAGGCACGCCGCTCTTTCTCCGTCATACTCATGATGGCCAGTTTCTTACGTGCTGCCTGCAGACCGGGGGCTGTGGTGTCCTCACGAATTTCGGCATCCTTCAGATAGCGCATCCACTCTTCTATCGGTGTACGGGCTATCTCGTCGAACTTGTTGACAATCAACAGGAAATACTCAGGGAACACATCGTCCGGCGGAGTGACGGAAGAGGGCCCTGCCACAGGCCACACTGGGGCCTGCACCGCCATGAAGCGCTCCTCCTTGGCATTGTTGAAGCGCAGGACGGCATCTTTTTTGGTCATGCCCGTGAAGGTGGTCACGCCATGATAGGCATAGTCGTCGCCTGAGCCGAAGTCAAAATACAGGATGTTGACGGAATATATCTTTCGGATGACCTTGTAGTCCATGCCGATGCTGATCTGATCGGTGATGTTCTTCGCCGTGCCGAACAGTATGCGCTGGAAGAAGTCCTTCTCCTTGGTCAGCTGTACCTCAACAATGATATACTCTCCGCGTTCCGTCTTGGCTTTCACGTCGACGCGGTTGGTCTTATCCTCGCGGGAGTCCTGATTGCCCTCGCTCTCCAGAATGTCGGTGATCTTTATCGGCTCGCCTATCAGCACGGTGATGAGGCCCTCAAGAACTTCCTTGTTTGCCTTATCGCGGAGGATGCGCTTGATGGCCCAGTCGAAGCGGACGTATTTACTGTTCTCTGTCATATCGACTGCAAAGTTAAGCAATCTTTCCCAATCCACCAAGTTTTCAGCCCATATTTCTTCTATTCCATGCTCATAGCTCCATCTTTTACCTCTTCTTTTGAGGTCACAATAGGTATAGTTTGATTTGTAAAAAAGGGATGCCCGCTGGGGCATCCCTTTTTGTTGATGGAGAGTGATCGCTT
>CAMOQW010000004.1 GCA_946623195.1 uncultured Prevotella sp. | reverse complement strand
ACGTTCGGAAAATTGCAAATAAATTTGCATTTTCGCTCACTTATTCGTACCTTTGACCTTCGGTCTTAGGTACTCCCGTTCGGAAAATTGCAAATAAATTTGCATTTTCGCTCACTTATTCGTACCTTTGCGGGCATGAAACGAATAATCATCACAGCACTGGCCCTGACGGGCCTTACCACCATGACAATGGCCCAACAACCCAAGACCATCACCCTGCGCATCGTAGAAACCAGCGACGTGCACGGAGCCTTCTTCCCCTACGACTTCATAGAACGCCGCCCCATGCGCGGCACCATGGCCCGCGTGAGCACCTACTTGAAACGCCAGCGTAAGGAGTTTGGCGACAACCTCATCGTGGTCGACAACGGCGACATCCTGCAGGGACAGCCTTCCTGCTATTATGCCAACTACGTGAAGACCGACCTGCCCAACGTGGCTGCCGAGGTCGTCAACTATCTGAAATACGACGCACAGACCTTCGGCAACCACGACGTGGAGACCGGCCATGCCGTCTACGACAAGTGGATTCAGGAGCTGAAGTGTCCCACGCTGGGTGCCAACATCATCGACACCCGCACGGGCAAGCCCTACGTGAACCCCTACCTGCTGCTGGAGCGCCAGGGCGTGCGCGTGGCCATTCTGGGTATGCTGACTCCGGCCATTCCCAACTGGCTGCACCAGAACCTATGGTCAGGGCTGCGCTTCGAGGAGATGGTAGGCAGCGCCCGCCATTGGGTGAAAGTACTGCGCGAACAGGAAAAAGCCGACGTCATCATCGGACTCTTCCATAGCGGCTGGGACGGCGGCATCGCCACCCTGCACTACGACGAGGACGCCACGAAGAAGGTGGCCGAACAGGTGGAGGGCTTCGACGTCATCTTCTTCGGCCACGACCATACCGAGCACAACTCTACGACGCCGAACGGCGTGCTCTGTCTCGACCCCTCCTGCAATGCCGTCAAGGTGGCCGAGGCCACTATCACATTGCAGAGGAAAGACGGAAGATTGAAAATTACAGATAAGCAGGGCCACATCGTGGACATCACGGGCGAGACCATCGACCAGGACTTCATCAGCCACTTCCAGCCGCAGATGGACAGCGTGCGCAACTTCGTAGACCGCCAGATTGGCACGTTCCTGACGCCCATGCGCTCACGCGACGCCTTCTTCGGTTCGGCACCCTTTACCGACTATATCCACCAGCTGCAACTGGAGCACACGGGTGCCGACGTGTCGTTCAACGCCCCCCTGCAGTTCGACACCGAGGTGAAAGCCGGTCCCGTCTACATCAGCGACATGTTCAAGCTCTACCGCTACGAGAACCAGATCTACACGCTCCGCATGACGGGCCGCGAGATACGCCAATTCCTGGAGATGTCGTACGACCAATGGGTCAACACCATGACGTCGCCCGACGACCACATCATGCTGCTCACCGACCATGCATGGAACGACCAGCAGCGGATGGGCTTCAAGAACCTGACCTTCAACTTCGACTCTGCGGCAGGCATCGACTACGAGGTTGACGTCACCAAGCCCGACGGACAGAAGGTGCGCATCCTGCAGTTCTCCGACGGCCGACCGTTCGACGAAGAGGCCTGGTATCGCGTGGCCATGAACAGCTATCGCGGCAATGGCGGCGGCGAGCTGCTGTCGCGCGGTGCCGGCATCCCCATGGACAGTATTCCCGCGCGTATTATATATATGAGCGACAGCGACCAGCGCCACTACCTGACGCAGAAGATTGAGCGCGAGGGCACGGTGAGTGCCAAGGCCTTCGGCAACTGGCGCTTCGTGCCTGCCGAGTGGGCTGAGCCCGCCATCCGCCGCGACCGCAAGCTCATCTTCAACGAATAACAAGACGCACACACACACAGAAGCCATGAATCCCATCAAATACTTCGTATTCTGCCAATCCGACCTGGTGCTCCAGAAGGATGGCGACCACTACCAGATACCCACCGAGCCGCCCGTAGACGTGAAGCCGTGGACCACGGTGATGGATGTCGACGGGGCCAAGGCCTACCGCATCGACCAGCCCATCACGCACGACGACCGCTACGAGATGTGCCCCCTGCGCCAGTCGTACTACAAGCTGCCCGAAGCCGACTATCTGAAGGCCGGCAAGTGCCAGGAGCTGCTCTACTGGGACCAGAACACCAAGTACTGCGGCGTCTGCGGCGGCACCATGCACTTCGACACAGCCATCTCGAAGAAGTGCGAGCATTGCGGCAAGGAGCTATGGCCGTCGCTGGCCATCGCCATCATCGTGCTCATCCGCAAGCGGGCGGTAAGTCCCGCTGGCGGCAAGGACGAGGTGCTGCTGGTGCATGCCAACAACTTCCGCGACAACCACTACGGACTGGTGGCGGGATTCGTGGAGACCGGAGAGACGCTGGAGCAGGCCGTCTACCGCGAGGTGATGGAGGAGACGGGGCTCCACATCACCCACCTGCGCTACTTCGGTTCGCAGCCCTGGCCCTACCCCTGCGGACTGATGGTGGGCTTCACCGCCGACTACGACCACGGGCGCATCCACCTGCAGCGGTCCGAGCTGTCGAAAGGCTCCTGGTTCGACCGCGACCACCTGCCCCACATCCCTGAAAAACTCAGCATAGCCCGCCAGCTCATCGATGCCTGGCTGGAAGAAACGACATGAAGCATCGCTCACTTCCATACCTCAGCAACATGCGGCGCAACAATAGCGTGGCGCGACTGTCCGACCTGCTCGTGCTGGCCCTGCTCGTCATGCTCAACCCCCTGGTGACGCAGCCTGCCGAGCCGCCCCGCATCCCCGACAAGGTGCTGCTGCACTATGCCCAGCAGCCGCACGGCGACAGCACCAGCATCAGCTCGCAGATAGCTGAAATCGACTACTACATGCGCGTGCATAACGTGACCGACGAGGGCTACAACCTCATCGCACAATACTACACCACCCTGCACCAGCGGCTGGCAGCCCTGTCAGGTCGTACGGGCCGCATCCTACGCCGCGACACCATCAGCGCCAGCCAGCGTCCGATGACAGCAGTCGTGATGTCCTACGGCTACTGGAAGGCAGGCCTTTTCCACCGCCACGGGCGACTCAGCGGGCAGGCCATCCTGCGCGACTCGGCAGGCCGCATCGTCTGTGCCCGCCTCGATGCCGACACCATCGTCTATGCCTCGCGCCGCGACTCGGCGGGGGTCTTCACGGGCCAGATGGACCATCGGCTGCAGGCCTGCGGACAGGGCGTCTACGACGGACTGGACGGTTCGCACTACGAGGGATTCTTCCTGGGCGACCGTCGCCACGGCTTCGGCTTCGAGTCGTCGCCCCACCATCAGGTGCGCATCGGCGAATGGAAAGAGGGCCGCTTCCTGGGCGAGCGGCTGCAGTACACCAACGAGCGCATCTACGGCATCGACATCTCGCGCCACCAGCACGAGAAGGGCCGCAAGCGCTATGCCATCAAGTGGTCGCAGCTGCGCATCACGTCGCTCGGCTCGCGCCACGATGCCCAGGGCCGCACGTTCCCCGTGTCGTTCGTCTACATCAAGTCGACGGAGGGCACCACCGTGCGCAACCGCTATTTCGTCAACGACTACGTGCACGCCAAGGGGCTGGGCATCAAGGTGGGCGCCTACCACTTCTTCTCGCTGAAGAGTACGGCAGAGGCTCAGGCCACCTACTTCCTGCAGAACACGCTCGTGCGCGGCGACGACTTCCCGCCCGTGCTGGACGTGGAGCCGACGGATGCGCAGATCCGGCAGATTGGCGGCGGCGAGGTGCTGCTCAACCGCGTGCGCCAATGGCTGAAAATCGTGGAAAACCGTACCGGCAAGCGCCCCATCCTGTATATCAACCAGATGTTTGTCAACAAATACCTGCAGGATGCGGCCGACATCAAGCAGCACTACAACGTCTGGATAGCGCGCTATGGCGAATACAAGCCCGACGTGAAGCTGGTGTACTGGCAACTGACGCCCGACGGTCGTGTCAGCGGCATCACGGGACCGGTAGACATCAATGTCTTCAACGGCTATCAGGGCCAGTGGGAGGCTTTCCTGCGCACGGGATTCCACCAGTAGCACCATCCAGCCAGTCAGGTTGGCTTTCAAATTTCAAGTATATTATCCGTATATCAAAAAAGATAAAAGTCCCGGGTCAGTTCCCGGTAGCGGTCATCGCCGATGGTCAGCATGTCGCGCTGACACACGCAGGGCTGCTTGCGGAAGGCCAGCAGATAGCGGCGCGCAGGCTTGCCCTGACGGGTGCTGACGGCACACAGCCTGCTGGGAAAGAATCCGCGGAAGGTAGCCTCGTCCTCCATGCGCCGTCGGTAGTCGAAGGGCACCACCACACTCAGCTCACCATCCTCCGTCAGCAGTTGCCACGCCGCCTCCATCAGTTCGCCATACGTCAGCGTGTCGGCATGGCGGGCTATATGTCGCTGCCCGTCAGGAGCCCCCAGGGAGTCGATGAAGAACGGCGGATTGCTCACCACAGCCTCGTAGCGGCCCCGGTGTTGCTCCATGCCTGACAGAGCCTGCACGCTGGCCTCCACCACGCTGACGCGCCCGGCAAAGGGCGACCGCCTCACATTCTGCTGCGCCTGCTCCACGGCGCCACGGTCGATGTCGATGGCCGTCACCAGCGCCTCCGCATAGCGTTGTGCCATCATCAGCGCCATGACGCCCGTCCCCGTGCCCACGTCGAGCACCGTCCGTCCGCCACGCGCCCAGGCGCCCAGCAGCACCCCGTCCGTGCCCACCTTCATGGCACACCGGTCCTGTTCTATCGTGAATTGCCTGAATTGAAACATCGCTCGTAGCAAAGATTTGTTGGTGGTGCAAAGATAAGAAAAAAAACCGCACCGAGAGAAAAAAGCACAAGAAAAAGAACAAAAAAAAGTAAGAGGTAAGCGCAAGATATATGGTCTTGCCGCTTACCGCTTACAGCTTACTGCTTACCGCTTAGCCGTTGCCCAGGTCGCCGGGCAGTCCGCCGCCGGAATTACCGCTGTTACCGCTGTTTCCGGAGTTTCCGGAGTTTCCGGTGCTGTCGCCCTTGGCAGCCGCAATCTCAGCTTTGGCCTTGTCGGTCCAGCCGAACTTGACGTCCTTCTTCAGCTCCTCGCGGGTGAAGTCGCCCGTCGACTGTGCCAGCAGCTTCACGGCACGCACGGCAGGACCCGTCTTCTGACCCTCGGCCAGCGTGCCCAGCGTGGCCTGTGCCACACGGTCGGTCTGTGCGTCGTAGAGGGTGTCCAGGGCGTTGGCCTCCACGGACGCCTTGAAGATGGCCAGGTTGTCAATCTTCACCGTGTTGCCGTTCATCACCTGCTCGCGCACACACTTCACGAAGTCAATCAGAATACCCGTGATGGCACCTTCGGAGAATCCCGTGTTGTGGTGGGCCATGTGCTCAGCCATCTCCTTGACGCCCAGCGTCTGTTTGTAACTCACGCGGGCGTAGGTCTTGCCCGCCTGTTCGGTTTCCGACGTTTCGGTCACCTTGGAAAGATAAAGTTCTATCATACCTTTGTTGTGTTTTTTATGGTATTAGAAACTCTGTTCGGACCAACTGCTCCGGGTGGCCCGCATCCCGCTTGTAACCAGCTCATTGATTACGGTTACAAAGGTACGAAAAATTCCTGTAACCACCAAATATTTTCGCAACTTTTTTCGCAGAACCATGACTTGGGCCGTATTCATCTTTTCTGCCTACAAATATATTATGCTCCAAATTTAGCGACTTTTCATGAAACAGCCAATTTATTTCGGTCAAAAGTTACTGACCCCCACCCCTACCCCTCCCCTTACAGGGGGCGGGGAGCGGCTGCGCCATACTGCGCAATAAGGGCGGGTTATTTCCGGATAAGGCAGGGTTATTCCGCAATAAGGCAGGGTTGTTGGCAGATAACGGCGGGTCAGGGCGGACGCCGCTGGAGGTACAGGTCGCTGTAGTCCTTGCAGCCGATGGGCAGCTGGTGGTGCACAATGTCGGGCAGCAACTGCTGCAGCTGCATGAAGAGCCTCTCGCCTGGCGCGTCGCGGTCGGGAAACATGTGGAACTGTGGCTGCAACTCGCTGTTCAGGTCACGGAGCAACTGACGGTCGCGGGCTTTGAGCAGCGTGGCCGATGGGATGGCGATGGCCTTGTGGCCTGCCGAGAGCATGGCCCAGCAGTCGCTGCAGCCCTCGGCGATGTAGAGGGGCTCGCGGGGCTGGAGCAGATTGAGCACGGGCAGGTTGTAGATGCCGCACTCCGAACCGCCCGGAAAGCGGAACCGGGGCTCGCCGCCGCGCACCATGTTGCGGTTCTGCACGCCCACCAGTCGGCCGTCACGGTCGTAGTAGGGAATCTGCAGCCAGGGCACCTGGCGGCGGTCCTTCCATGACGTCACGCGGCACCAGGCCACCACCCTCTGGTCGAGCCTGCGCTCCTGAAAGAGGAAGCGCCGCGCCTCGTCAGAGAGCCACGGGTGCTCGAAGTAGCGGACATAGCGCGAGGCGTCGAAGACTGCCTGCTGCCTATCCTGCTCGGGCTTGTATTCGGTCATGATGACGTTGTGCTCGTCGGCCAGCCATCGGCACGTGTCCACGAAGCCCTTCTGCAGCAGCTGTCTGGCCAGACTGATGGTGTCGCCCGAGGCCCCGCAGACGAAGCACCGGTACTTGCCATTGTGGAACGACAGCGAGGCGTGGTGGTCGTCGTGGAAGGGGCACAGCGCCTTGTGGCGCTGCACCCTGAGTCCGAGCCGCCCGGCGACGCACTCGATGGGCAGGTCGCGCAGGCGCTGAATGTCATACTTATCCATACTGCTCACTTTCCGTTCAGATAGGCATCGGTCTTCGAGTAGAGCCCCGTCTGGCAGCTGTAGGTGATGAAGCCCCTGTTCTTCCATACGTTGAGCTGATGGCGCGTGCCGTCCTTCGACTTGCCAAGTTGCAGGCGCAGGGCCTCCAGCTGCTGCTCGGTGAAAGGGTCGCTCAGGTCGTCGAGCATATTCTTCGGGCCGCTCTTCTGGGCCTCGTCGCCAGGAGCATCGCCAGTCTTGAACATGTCGCCGAAGACACGCACCTTCGACCACAGGTCGTAGTAGCAGAACCACACCATGTATTCGCCGATGGAGCGCGTCCACGTCTGGTCGTTCAGTATCCAGAGCGTCGCAGCCTTCTTCCAGGCAGAGAAGATGCTGCGGTGGGAGAGTTCGAAGAGTATGTCGTCGTCGGCCAGGTCGGCCAGCCGCGCCATTTTCTCGGCCAGCAGGTCGGCCATCTTGTTGAGAGGCTTCACCACGAAGCGCCCTCTGCAGTTGTCCAGTCGCACCAGATAGCGGTCAAGCTGCTCCAGGAAAGCATCGTCGAAGTCGCCCTTGCGCGGAATCTTTCCCTTGCGCTCGCCCCGTGCCTTGTAGGAGAAGGGTATGCGTCCGAAGAAGCCATTGATCATGTCGCGCTTGTAGAACGAACGCGCCACCTCGGGTATGGAGCTGAACGTCAGGTTGGCCCTGATGAGCGGATTGCCCGTCACGCCCTCGCTGGTGGCCCTGAGTGCACCCACGCGCTTGCGGTCGTAGATGTTGCGCACCATGATGCTCACCTGCTTATGGCCGCCACACATCTTGTCGACCATCTCCACCTCGGGCAGATTCAGATACTGCGTGCGCCCGCCCAGCTTCTCCAGTCCCAGGGCATTCTGAAGGAAGGCCGCGCTGGTGACGTCGATTGGCGGAAACCAGATAGCCACCTCGGGGCGCTCGGGCTTGTCCCGGTTACTGCCCTTGGTGCTGCGCTGGCGGGCCCAGTCCTCCAGCTTCTTGTATTCCCCTTCGTCATGACTGCGGAACGAGCGCATGATGGCCTCTATCAGGTCGTGCAGCTGGTCTTTGCCTATGCCCGAGGGCCCGATGAGATGGCCCATCTGGCCGCAGAGCTCATAGTATTTGTTGTCGGAATACTTGAACTGTACGCCTGAGACGTGGGCAGCCAGGGCGGGAATAGTCATCGGAAGAAGCGGTTGGCGCATCTCTTCTGACACCTGAGAGAGGAGTAATTTCACGATTTCTGTGCCTTTTGCAGGCTTTGGCATCGCCGGAGCGATGTTGCTGAAAATGTTGTAATTCATTGTGTTTCAGATGTTTTTAATTGTCGATTGTAAATCCGGCTGTCTCAGTCTCAGAGTCTCAGTTGTTTTTCGAGACACCCCGCTTTCCGTTTCTCATCTTATATATATTATATATATATTTGATTATTAATAAGTTATAACGAATACATAGGCGATTTCGAAAAATGTAGGTATGTCTTTTTTCGAACTGAGACTGAGACTGTGAGACCGTGAGACTGCCGAGGGGGGCCTGTCATTCTCTCGCGTGTTATTTCACACTTCCTCTAAGAGGCCCTCCAGCCCCCAGATGAGTTCGTTGCTCACGCCCAGGGCATACCGCTCTGCCGGGATGCCGGCAGGCATGGGTCGGAAGTTGGGGCGCAGCGTGCCGTCCGGCCGTCGCGTGATGGTGATGTACTGGCCCAGGAAGACGTGCGGGTTGCGCTTGTCATCGCTCTGGGCCGCAGTCTCGGTGAACGTGAAGTGGGCGTCGCGGCAGCGGAAGTCGTCGATGTCGGCATCATGGTCGCGGCGCAGCACGCCCCGGTAATCCTTGCCCTGGCGCACAAACGTGTCCGAGCGCAGCTGGGTCTTCAGGTCGACGCAAAGCTCCGTCGAGCGGTTCCAAACTGGAAGCATGTCGCTGATGATGCTCCCCAAGAGGCGAGGCTCGCTTGACTTGGCGGAGCCTGCCTTCAAATGCTGATTGTTTTTTCTTGCCATCTTCTTATACTTATATTATGATGGTGAAAACAAAGTGACGGCCAGCGGTTGCACCCACCTCCATCCACCTACGGTACCGGGTAGTGCAAATAGCCAGTACTTTCGGTTTCTGGGTGCAAAAATACCATGTTTCCAGCAAGTTGGCAAGAAATGGGAATAGCGATAAATACACGTCATTATTACCGTATATTTATCGCTAATTACCGTATGTTTTTCGCTGTCCTTATGGGCAGAAAGAACTTGCTATTTGTCGTCGAAAAACTTCTTGTAGGGTGCTATTTCTGATGCTGTGAAATGCGGAGAGTTACTGTTTTTAGCACTCCTGTATTTTGTGAAGTGCGGCTTGATGGAGTTCTCGTTTACGCCAAATTCCCTTGATATGCTTGGCATAGTCACCGTGGGCGACACTTTAAGGGCTTCTATGGCAGCAATAATAAGCAGGGCGGCTTGTTTGGGGTTGTTTTTGAGCAGATTCCTTTTGATGATGTCTACCACCCGGTCGGCTTCATTCTGATTGATGACAAACTCCCTGAACGATTTTGCCTTGGCGCCAGGTTTTCTGCCCTCAAGCCCGGCATTGTCCTCATCACTATCTTCTCTGCTTTCATCGGCTGCGGCAGCTGCTGCATCGTCAGAGAGCGGCTCGTCGCCCTCTGCAGCTTCCGGCTGCCCCGCCTTGGTCGGGTTCAGCCATTCGTCGTGCAGGGCTTTCAGTTCTGGAAACATCTCGCATTGGATAAGCGTTCGTCTGACGATAATGTCGTAGAACATTTCGAGATTGTCAGGTGTCAACAACTCGATGAATGGCTTGACATTTTCTTCCTTACTGAAATTGAATAGTTCGTCGGTTTGGCATGAGATAAGTATCTGTTGCATCAGTCTGCCGTTTGCGTCCATCTGAGCTTTCATGTCTTCACCCCAATGTTCTTGCTTTTCTGCATCACACTTCGCAAGCTCCTGCGTCTTTGCCAACTTCAAGGCTTCTTCGTCGGCCTCAAACATTTCGCTCCATAGTTCCGGCGTGTTCTTGTCCGTACGATGTGTTTTATAATGGCGATTGAGGTCCTCTTTGGCTTCCTTGAAAATATCTTTCCCGAAGAAGAGCGTCCACTCCCTTAGGTCGCTGTCAATGGCTTTGGCCAAGTCGTCGTCAGAAGGGTCAAGTTGCCAGACGATGTCTCCACAACGATTCATCAAGGCAATAAAGAGCCTGTAAACATCTGAGAGTGTTTTGTATGTGGAAAAGCGGGCCTGGCGTGAATTGTCATTCAGTTCTGCAAGAAACTGGCCCATGTCATCCATGTCTTCCAGTTCCTTTCCGAATTGGCCGACTGAGATTGCCTTCATATCCTCCGCGCTAATACATGCTCCGTCCAAACATTCGCCATATTGATCCAAGAGCATTTTTATTTCTTCATAATACGCCCTTATGTAATCACCATATTTTAGTCGAAGCAATCTTCTTTTGAGCGGGTATGCCGCGTATGGCTCTGTACGTTTCTTATAGTCAACAGCTTCTTCTGCCGGAAGCTCAGTTTCTATTTTTTCAAGTGCCTGGGCTAACCTCATCCAATTGCCAATCACCTCGGGGTTCTGGAAGAACAAGGATTTGTCATGATAGTCGTCAATCTCTGACAGCAGTCGCTCAAGACGGTTCAAGGCGATTTCTATTTCGTCAAGACTGTCAATTCTGGCGAAAGTATATCCTGCATCCTCGAAATGTTTGCTATTCATCTTCACTCTATCTGTCCTGATTTAAAAACACTTCCTCAAACACATCTCTGGGCAGCGAGCTGTCCCATCCGCCAACCCGCTGGGTGGTCTTCTTGGTAAAGTTGTCGAAGCCGAGGTATTCCAGCGAGCTGTCCTCGTAGCGCTTGAACTTATAGACGGCATCGTTCATGATGGCCGAGTTGAACACGTTCAGACTCACCAGCAGGTCGAAGTCCCTGACCGTCAGTCCCGTCACCTTCTGAAACAGTCCGGGCTCCAGCTGCGTGATGACGTCCTTCAGGCATTGCTCGCGGAAGTCGGTCAGATACATGAATACGGGAATGCGCGTGGCAAACTTGATGAGCTTGTCCTGTATCTGCTTGCGCATCGACTTCATCTGCTTCTCGTCGTCCGTCAGCTGTCGCTTCTCCTTGATGCTGAGGTCGTCGTCGTTGGCCTTGGCCTTGGCTTTCTTCACGGCCTCGCTCTTGTTGATGATGGTCTCGATGTCCTTTCTCAGCGAGCGGAATCCCTCAATGTTCATCAGGGCGGCCATCGCCTCGGGCGAGTGGAGCAGCCGCTGCAGCGTGACGTTGTCGACGTTCACCAGCAGCGCACTCTCCCAGCGGCGGGCCAGCAGGGTGGCCGACGTGCCGCTCATGGCGATGTCTAGGATGCCGGCGGCGTCAATCTGCTTCATGTGCATGCCGTCGTAGGCCAGCACGGGCAGAAACTTGATAAACTCAGCAACCTTCTTCTCGGGCTGCGTCTCGTCAACGTTCAGACGGCACGAGTAGTCGGCTATCTGGCGCAGGGCGCGGTTGGGCGCGAAGTCGAACACGTAGCACTCGCGCTTCATAATCTCGCGGCGGTTGGGGTCGTCGTCGGTGGGATTGTTGATGACCCACGGGCTCTGCACACGAAATGCCGCCTGGAAATAGGTCTCGGGCGACGAGCTGTTGCGCAGCATGAAGATGCCCGACCAGGGCCTGACCGTTACGCCCGTGGTCAGCTTGCCGCACGACAGGGTGATGGTGCGCGTCTCCAGCGGGTTGTCCATCGCCTTGCGCACAGGCGGCAGGGCGCTCACCCCGATGCCTGCCTCTGTGCCGGCAGCCACGACGACGCGGAAGTCGTGGTAGAACACGTTGTTGCGCTGGCCCAGCAGGTTGCGCATGGCATAGCAGGAGGCCACCGAGGGCAGAAACCAGAACGTATGGTTGAGCACGCGCAACAGACGGACATCGCTGAAGGGCATGGGCGGCTTGTCGGGACGTTGCTGCAGGTCGGCGCGGAGCTGTTCGCGCAGGGCGCCGCGAATCATGTCGAGCCACTTCTGCACCTCCGTCTCATGGCGAAAGCGGGCAAAGTGGTGGTCGCCACCCTCCGGGATGTCGGCAGCAAAGAACTCGTTCAGGTCAAACTCGTCGAACTCGCCCTCCTGCGCCACCCGCACCAGCTCGGCAGGCATCTGATAGGTCATCAGCACCATGCGGGGCAACATGGCGTAGGGGTTCTCGCCCTGGCCGGCCCACGACTCCTTCCGCTGCTGCTCGTCGCTATAGGTCCAGTTGAATATCTGTTCCTCGATGAACTCACCCGAGGCGATGGCCCGGAAGGGCGTGCCTGAGAGGTAGAGGTAGTGGCGGGTGGTGATGGGCATGCTGTCCTCGCTGAAGTAGTCGATGGCCTCGCCGTCCTGCGCCTGCTGCTCGGCCTTGTCCTCGTTATAGAACAAATCCTTGGCATTCTCGCGCCAGGCACCATAGTGGTATTCGTCCAGAATCACCACGTCCCAGTTTACCAGGTGCACCCACTCGTTCTTCACCTTGATGCCCCCGGCCTTGTTCTTGCCCAGGAAGTCCTGAAACGAGCCGAAGCAGACGATGGGCCGCTCGTGGTCGGCACGCTCGTAGGTCAGCTCCGAGGTGCGCGATATGAACTGCCAGCCCCGGAAGTCCACATGCGTACGCAGGTCTTCCTCCCACGCGCTCTCCACGGCGGGCTTGAAGGTCAGCACCAGGATGCGCTTCCAGCCCATCCTGCGCGCCAGCTGATAGGCCGTGAAGGTTTTGCCGAAGCGCATTTTGCAGTTCCACAAGAAGTGGGGCGTCTTGCCCGTTTCGCGCTCATAGTTGCGGAAGTAGGCGGCCGTCTTGTCCACGGCCTCGCGCTGCTCGTCGCGCATAGCGAAGGTCTCTGTGCGGTGCTCGTCGTTGTCCGTGCCGCTCTTCAGGGCATACATGGCCGCCCGCACGTCGCTGGCCGTACAGCGGAACCACTCGCCGCCGGTATTCACGAAGCCCTGCTTACGGAGCCACCAATGCACCAGCTTGTCGGTAAAGGCCGTGCCGTCGTCGCGCACGCTGCTGTCCTGAAAGACTATCCGGTAGGGCAGGCTGTCGCCAGGGCGCTTCGTGGGATATTGGGCCGCCACGCGCTTCTGCACGTCGTGGGTGGTGTAGCCCACCTTCAGCTGGCCCTCATACTGCGGGTCGCTGTAGGCATAGATCTGCGGCGTCAGGTCGGGCCGCCGGGGAAAGAAATCTGTCTGTGCCATAATCGTTCTTTTCTCATTATGGCGCTAGTCTTTATCAATCTGTTATCTGAAGAAGCGGGGAGAATGAGTGTCGGTGAATTCGATGTCTACAATATAGAGCGAACGTGTATTAAACCAGTATTTAATCAGGCATTTCTTATTAGAAACAAACACACGGATTTCGTGCTTGCTGGGAATATCAGTCTTTCTGCCGATGGTTGGCATCAGACAAAGGCGGTCAACATCGTTCCAGAATTCATCAAGCATAGTCTTGGCAAAGCTGTACCCGGCATTCTCTATATACCATTTTACCTGGTCTTGCAGCCTGTCGGATGCTTTCTCGGATATTCTCAGTCGAAGATTTTCCATAGATTACGCAGATGTTCCACTTCCTCATCGCTGACGTAGCCTTCTTCGTCGTACGCATCGAGTGCAGCAGCCTCTTCTTCCGGAGTGGCATAAACGGGTTGCTCCGGAGCCTCATACATATAGAAATCGTGCTCCTTCATGCGTAGGAAATCTTCTTCCGTAAAGGCTATCTTGCGGGCCATCACCTCTGCGCGGCTGTAGCGTTCTGCCTGCTCATCCTCCGCCTCCTGGCCGATGATGGTCCAACCGTTGTCGTGCGACAAATGGCACAGCAGGGCATAATCGCTCTGAGGTATAGCCAGTTGGATAGTTCTTCTTTGCGTATTCATAATTACTGGAATTATGGCGCAAAGATACACCTTTTCTGTAAGACTACCAAATTTTCATCTCTTTTTCTTCATCAAGATTTCAAAGATCGCGCGCTTTGTTCTTATTTCTTTTGACGTTTGTCTATTCCATGGGTCGTATCATACTCTCGATAAATGCTATCTCGTCATCCGTCAGACCGTATTTCTCGTAAAGCATCGCGTCAGTCCAAGGGTGGGAGAAGTCTTGGAGGGGGACGAACTGGTAGACTTTCGCTGGAGCCATTTGTGATACTTTTGACAGAAAAACCATAAATCTGAAAAAGAGAGTAGATATATAAGAGATAAAATTCATAGATTCTGATTCGTTTTTAAATGGCCCGATTACCACATACGTTTCTGTGCAACAAGTATTGGGTGCTCCATATATTGGTTTCCCTATAATTTGGTGAGGGTAATTGTCTCCTGCGTTATAGGCCCTTGAAATAAACACCTTATGTTTATCTAACAATTCTTCTCCTCTTTCTATTTGGCTTTTATCTATATAACCTATACCTCCATTTTGATAAAGAGTGATACAATCTTTAAATGGTTGTTTATTCCCTTTTACAAATGTTCTCAACCCAAAAGGTTTCTGGGAACTCACTATGCTGTCTACCGTTTTTTCTTTTAGCTTCTTTATTTTATGAAGTATGTTTACACCAATTTCATAACGTATAAAAACATCTGATTCTTTTTCTTTTAAAAAACGTGGTTTCTGTTCTATCACATTGTCGCCTGTATGAGTGAAAACCCTACAGACGCCTGATTGGTCTCTATTCCATAAGAAATAACAACAGCCCCCCTTAATTTCTACACCTGGAAAACAATCAGATGCGTTAAGGAAGTCGTGTAGAATACGAATATTTTTATTCTCTAACATGTCCTTCCTGAAATCATCAAGACCTTTGCCTCCACCATACCAACGAGCTGGGATAATCATTGATAGGTAGCGAGGGTTAAGTTTCAACGCTTGTTTTACAAATATCTGATAAATTGGACTTGCACTAGCTTGCGCACCTCCATCGTCCAGCTGATACGGCGGATTCCCTATGATAACATCGAACTTCATGTTTCCGAATAATTTTTCTGGTTTGTCTGTGTGAATAAACTCGTAGGCGTGGCTCTCCAGGTCTGTGCGCTTCGCCTTGCCGAAGACCGACTCCGAGGCCCCGCAATACTTACACTTCCCGTCGACGAAGGTATGCTCTATGGCACGGAAGCGCAGGTTGCCCTCCTCGTTCTGGAACTTGCGGCAGACGGAATACGGGCCGTTGGCCTTCTTGCTGCAATACACGGAGCGGCGACTGGTGAGGGCCGTCAGCTCCGTGATGGCGATGCCGAAGAGCTGCTGGGTGAAGATGTGGTCGGCCCGCTCGTAGATGTCGGGAATCTCTGTCGCCAGCCCCGCCATCAGCCGCTTGGCTATCTCGCGCAGAAAGACACCACTCTTGCTGACGGGGTCGAGAAAACGGGTCGTCTTGCTGCGGAACAGCTCCTGGGGCAGCAGGTCGAGCATGCGGTTCACCACCTGGGGCGGCGTGAACACCTCGTCGTTCGACAGGTTGGCCAGACACGTCAGCACGTCTGGATTATAATTATTGTTTAGCATCATAATAGGTGGAAATTTTCTGATAGTGGATGGGACGGTATTCTCTTACCGGCTTGGGCGGCAGGTAGGCCTCGTCGCCCAGGTCGCTGAACAGGTCGGGCACGCTCTGGCTCTGCGCCTGCATCAGGGCGGCCAGGTGGTAGTCCTTGCGCACCACCATGTCGCCGATGAACGACCACTCGCTGAAGGTGATGGGCGCAGCATCGCGACGCTCCACCACGGTGGCATCGACCGCTACGGGTTCGCAGAGCGTCAGGGCATCGCCCCACAGGATGTTGCGACTCAGCAGATACGTCCACACGGTGACAAGATCGGCAGAGGGTGGTTGCTGCTGCGCATGAACTTGCTGATACCAGCGGCAGGCGATGTCCAGCAGTCGCTGGCGGCACTCCTCCACATTGTCGTGCATGATGTCGATGCCGTAGATGCTGCTCATAGCGATGGTGGCCTGCAGTTCGAGAGCGTTTAGCTGATGCTGGTACTGCCGACGGACCACCTCCAACTTGCGACGCAGTATCTCCACGAGGAAGTTGCCGTTGCCGCAGGCAGGTTCCAGGAAACGGGAGTCGATGCGCTCCGTCTCCTGCTTCACCAGGTCAAGCATCGCGTTCACCTCGCGCTCGGCGGTAAACACCTCGCCACGCTCGGCCACTCGCTGTCGCGATTTAATCTGCCGTTCCGCCATAGCCGCGACAGATTAAGGTTACACAAAGAGAATTTGTAAAATAATTTGCCTTACCTCCGTTTACCGGGGGGGGGGTAAAACATTGTAGTTCAAATAGTTACAAGTTAGCTTGTCAATTAGTAGTACCATTTGCGTTAATTTTTATTGCGCAAAGATAACGAATAATTCTGAAACAAGGAAATAAAATCAAAAAAAGATGACGTAGCTGTCTTTGTCCATGTCTGCAAACATTACAAGTTTTTCCGTTTCCTGCCAAACTTTTGCCCCAAATATTTGGCAGTCTCAGGATTTTTTCGTACCTTTGTAGGGTAATTGAAAGGTAGTCTAATACCATGAAACACACACGATTAACTCACATTTATTAACCCATCAAAAAAAAAAACACACAACGATTATGAACAAGACATGGAAAACTATTCTCAAGGTGCTCGGTTACATCATTGCCGCCATACTGGGCGCAGCAGGCGAAGTCACGATGATGTAGCCCCGCTCAAAACATCCTACAAGCAGCGACATAGGCAAACAAAGGCAAATAAATCCTCCGTACGGCAAAGAAAAACGGGGGATTTATTTGCCTATGTCGAAAATAATCCGTACCTTTGCAGCCCATTATGGAAGAGAAGATTACTATGTATATGGATAATAAGAACAGGTCGATTTCTATGATTGCCGACGTAGAGGGCGACTACAGCGACCTGACCAATATGGAGATGCCAGACAGCGTGCCCATTCTGGCCGTGAGGAATCTGGTGCTGTTTCCGGGAGTGGTATCGCCCATCCTGATAGGCCGCGATTCCAGCATGTCGCTCATCCACAAGGCCGAGAAAGGAGGCACCATCATCGGGGTGGTATGCCAGCGCGACCCGGAGGTGGAATCGCCCATCCGCGCCGACCTGTACGACATCGGCGTGTTTGCCAAGGTGCTGAAGACGCTGACGCTGCCCAACGGCAACCTGACGGCCATCGTGCAGGGCCTGGGGCGCCTGCGACTGCTGGACCTGGTGAAATACAAGCCCTACCTGATAGGCCGCGTGGCCACGGCTCCGGAGATTTCGCCCGACCGCAACGACGTAGAGTTCAAGACCGCCATCGAGGACCTGCGCTCCCAGACGTCGGAATACATCCAGATGAGCGACGAGATTCCCGAGGATGCCGTGTTTGCCATCAAGAACGTGGGCAACGGCATCATGGCCATGAACTTCATCTGTTCGAACATGCCCTTCAGCATCAAGGACAAGATGACCCTGCTGAGCCTCGACTCGCTGAAGGAGCGACTGTTCAGCACCATGCGCATCGTAAACCGCGAAATCCACCTGCAGACGCTGCGTCTGGACATACGCAACAAGACGCGCGACGACATTGACGAACAGCAGCGCAACTACTTCCTGCAGCAGCAAATCAAGAACCTGCAGGCCGAAATGGGCAACGAGAACACGCCGGAGAAGAAAGACCTGCTGGACAAGGCCCGCAAGAAGAAATGGCCCGAGGAAATAGAGAAATACTTCTACAAGGAGGTGGAGAAGCTGGACCAGGTGAACCAGAACTCGCCCGACTTCAACGTGCAGCTGACCTACCTGCAGACGCTGGTGGGGCTGCCCTGGGGAGAATACACCAAGGACGACATGAACCTGGACCGTGCCCGCAGAATACTGGACCGCGACCACTACGGCATGGAGAAGGTGAAGGAGCGCATACTGGAATACATCGCCGTGCTGTCGCTGCGCGGCGACCTGAAGAGCCCCATCCTCTGCCTGTACGGCCCGCCGGGCGTGGGCAAGACGTCGCTGGGCAAGTCGATAGCCGACGCCCTGAAGCGCAAATACGTGCGCGTGTCGTTAGGCGGACTGCACGACGAAGCCGAAATCCGCGGCCATCGCCGCACCTACATCGGGGCCATGCCCGGCCGCATCATCAAGAGCATCCAGAAGGCCGGTTCCAGCAACCCCGTATTCATACTGGACGAAATCGACAAGGTGACGCAGAACACCCATAACGGCGACCCCGCCTCGGCGCTGCTCGAAGTGCTGGACCCGGAGCAGAACGGAGCCTTCCACGACAACTATCTGGACGTAGACTACGACCTGTCGAAGGTGATGTTCATAGCCACGGCCAACAACCTGGGCACCATTCCCCGCCCCCTGCTGGACCGCATGGAAATCATTGAGGTGAGCGGATACATCACGGAAGAGAAATACGAGATTGCCAAGCGCCACCTGATACCCAAGGAGAAGGAGAACACCGGACTGACGGACAAGAAGCTGACCTTCAACAAGGCCGCCATCGAGAAAATCATCGAGCAGTACACCCGCGAGAGCGGCGTGCGCCAGCTGGAAAAGCAAATCAACAAGGCCATGCGCAAACTGGCATACAAGAGGGTGATGGGCAATGGCAGCCAGGACGGCACCCCGCTGCCCCTGAAAATCACGCCCACCGAGATTGAGGACCTGCTGGGCAAGCCCCCCTTCTACCGCGACATCTATCAGGGCAACAGCTATGCCGGCGTGGTGACCGGACTGGCATGGACCAGCGTAGGCGGCGAAATACTGTTCATCGAAACATCGCTGTCGAAGGGCAAGGGCGCCAAGCTGACGCTGACGGGCAACCTGGGCGACGTGATGAAGGAAAGTGCCGTGATAGCCCTGGAATACGTGAAGGCCCACGTCGACGTGCTGGGCATCGACTACCGCATCTTCGACAACTGGAACATCCACATCCACGTGCCCGAAGGCGCCACGCCGAAGGACGGCCCGTCGGCAGGCATCACCATCGCCACCTCCATAGCCTCGGCGCTCACCCAGCGCAAGGTGCGCAAGAACACGGCCATGACCGGCGAAATCACGCTGCGCGGAAAGGTGCTGCCCGTAGGCGGCATCAAGGAAAAGATACTGGCTGCCAAGCGGGCCGGCATCACCGACATCGTGATGTGTCAGGAGAACGAGAAGGACATCAACGAAATACCCGAAATGTACCTGAAGGGCGTCACCTTCCACTATGTGGAGAACGTGAAGGACGTCTGGGACTTCGCCCTGACCGACGAAGTCGTGGAACATCCGCTGGACTTCACCATCCAGGAAGAGAACAAGAAAGAAAAAAGTGAAGAGTAAAGAAACTGCCCACCACGCCTCAAGATGACGTTCGAAATACAACATACTGACCATGCGAGCGACGCCCGCTGCGGACTGATTACCACCGACCACGGACCCATCAAGACACCCATCTTCATGCCCGTAGGCACATGCGGCGCGGTGAAGGGGGTGCACTTCCAGGAACTACGCGAGCAGGTGAAGGCACAGATCATACTGGGCAACACCTACCACCTCTACCTGCGGCCGGGACTCGACATACTGCGGAAGGCCGGCGGGCTGCACAAGTTCAACACCTGGGACCGACCCATACTGACCGACTCGGGGGGCTTTCAGGTGTTCTCGCTCACGGGCATACGCAAGTTGCGCGAAGAAGGGTGCGAATTCCAGAGCCACATTGACGGCTCACGCCACGTCTTCACCCCTGAGAACGTGATGGACACGGAGCGCATCATCGGAGCCGACATCATGATGGCACTCGACGAATGCCCGCCCGGACAGAGCGACTACCAGTATGCCAAGAAGTCGCTGGGACTGACCCAACGCTGGCTGGAGCGCTGCGTCAGGCGATTCAACGACACCGAGCCGCTCTACGGCTATCGCCAGACGCTGTTCCCCATCGTTCAGGGATGCACCTACAAGGACCTGCGACAGGATGCTGCCAAGCACGTGGTGGACGTCCTGGGCCGGCTGAACGACGGCGGCGGAGCAGCAATAGGCGGACTGGCCGTAGGCGAACCTACGGAGGTGATGTACGACATGGTGGAGGTGGTGAACGCCATCCTGCCCAAGGACCGCCCGCGATACCTGATGGGCGTGGGAACGCCGCAGAACATCCTGGAGGCCATCGAGCGCGGCGTCGACATGTTCGACTGCGTCATGCCCACCCGCAACGGCCGCAACGCCATGCTCTTCACCTACGAAGGCACCATGAACATGCGCAACAAGAAATGGGAGGACGACTTCACACCCATCGACCCCGACGGATGCGACATCGACAGGCTGCACTCCAAGGCATACCTGCACCACCTGTTCAAGGCCCAGGAACTGCTGGCCATGCAGATAGCCTCTATCCACAACCTCAGCTTCTACCTCCGCCTGGTGACGGATGCACGCCAACACATAGAACAGGGCGACTTCACCCAATGGAAACGCTCCGTCATCGACAACTTAGGAAGACGCAGATGAACAAGAGACTACTGAAACACCAGGCATGGAGCATTCGCAGGATGTGGAGAAGCATACCGTGGCAGAAAATGGCATGGATGCGCAAGCTGAATCCCTTCCGGCATGTCAAAAGGCTGGACTGGTACATCATCCGCAAGTTCGTCGGAACATACATCTACTCCATCCTGCTCATCATATCAATCAGCATCGTCTTCGACGTCAACGAGAACCTGGCCAAGTTTACCAACTACCATGCACCGCTGCGCGCCATCGTCTTCGACTACTATGCCAACTTCGTGCCCTACTTCGCCAACCTCTTCTCGCCGCTGTTCGTATTCATCGCCGTCATCTTCTTCACCTCGAAGCTGGCCGGCAACTCCGAGATTATCGCCATGCTGGCCAGCGGCATGAGTTTCAAGCGGCTGCTGCGGCCCTACTTCATTTCGGCAGCACTCATCGCCGCGCTCAACTTCTACCTGGGGGCCTACGTCATACCGAAGGGTACCGTGGTGCGCCACGACTTCGAATCGCTCTACAAGAACAACAAGAAAAACACTTCGGCCTCCAACATCCAGCTGATGGTGGACCGTGGCGTGGTGGCCTACATATCGCAATACGACGACATCCGCAAGACGGGCTATGGCTTTGCCCTGTACAAGTTTGAGAACAAGAAACTGGTCAGCCAGATGAACGCCTCCGTCATCCAGTATGACACCATTGCCGAAGAGCGCTACCACTGGAAGGCACGCAACTACAAGATACGCACGCTGAAGGGCATGCGCGAGCAAATCACCAGCGGCAACGAAATTGACACGCTCATACAGATGGAACCCATGGACCTGGTGTTCTCAGGAGGACAGCAGGAAACGTTCACGTCGCCGGAACTGCTGCGCTACATCTCGAAACAGCAGGCACGAGGCTCCAGCAACGTCGTGCAGTACGAGGTGGAATACCACAAGCGAATAGCATCGTCATTCGCCTCGTTCATACTGACTCTCATCGGCGTATCGCTGTCGTCGCGCAAGCGAAAGGGCGGCATGGGACTATACCTGGGCATCGGACTGGCCCTGTCGTTCTCCTACATCCTGCTGCAAACCATCAGCGCCACCTTCGCCATCAACGCCGACACACCGCCCCTGCTGGCTGCATGGGTGCCGAATATACTATATCTGTTTATCGCCTACTTCTGCTACAGACAAGCTCCGAATTAAGTGATAAGTGAATAGTGATAAGTGATAAGGGAAAAAACAGAAAATCGAAAACAACAAAGATGACATTTGAAGAAACCTATTTGAACGACAACATACTCGATGCACTCTACGACATGCACTTCGAGGAGATGACACCCATCCAGGAGCGTTGCATCCCCGAAATACTGGACGGACGCGACCTCATTGGCGTAGCACAGACGGGAACAGGCAAGACAGCGGCCTACCTGCTGCCCATTCTCTCCATGATCGACGACGGCGACTACCCCAAGGATGCCGTCAACTGCATCGTCATGTCGCCCACACGCGAACTGGCACAGCAAATAGACCAGGCCATGCAGGGCTTCGGCTACTATCTGGACGGCATCTCGTCGGTAGCCGTCTATGGCGGCAACGACGGCGGACGCTTCGACACAGAAACCAAAGGACTCCGGATGGGGGCCGACGTGGTCATTGCCACCCCGGGACGCCTGCTGTCGCACATCCGCATGGGACACCTCGACCTCAGCCAGCTGAGCTTCTTCGTGCTCGACGAGGCCGACCGGATGCTCGACATGGGATTCTCCGACGACATCCTGTCGATCGCCAAGATGCTGCCTGCCAACCACCAGACCATCATGTTCTCGGCCACCATGCCCAACAAGATACAACAGCTCGCGCGTACCTTATTAAATAATCCTGTAGAGGTGAAGATTGCCGTGTCAAAACCGGCTGAGAAAATACAGCAGTCGGCCTACGTCTGCTACGAACCACAGAAACTGGGCATCATCCGCCATCTCTTCAAGGCCGGCGAACTGGAACGGGTCATCATCTTCTGCGGCAAGAAAGACAAGGTGAAGGACATCACCCGCGAACTGAAACACATGCACATCAACTGTGCAGCCATGCACTCTGACCTGAGCCAGGCCGAGCGCGACGACGTGATGTATCGCTTCAAGGCCGGACAGGTGAGCGTGCTCATAGCCACCGACATCGTGGCACGCGGCATAGACATCGACGACATCCTCTGCGTCATCAACTACGACGTACCACGTGATGCCGAAGACTACGTACACCGCATCGGACGTACCGCACGCGCACAGCGCGACGGCATTGCCATCACCATGGTCAGCGAGAGCGACATGCGCTATTTCTCGGACATAGAGCGATTCCTGGAACGCGAGATCACCAAGAATGCCATGCCCGAAGAGTTAGGGGCAGGCCCCGAATACCGCACATCGGCGCCACACAAGAGTTCGCGCGGACGGGGAGGACGCAGACGGGGCGGCAAACCAAGAGGCAGAAACCACAAAGGCGGCAAGAAGCCCAAGAAGAATTAAAGTTTTTTAAGTTAAATATTCAACCTAAGGAGTACAACCTATCGCTTTTTTTCGTAACTTTGCACCGCTTTTAAAGGTATTACCACACACACCTAATTGATTTTCAGGTGTTTAGAAGAAAATTAAGGAGTAAAAGATGAGACAATTAAAGATTCAGAAGAGTATTACGAATCGCTCAAGTGAAGCACTGGACAAGTATCTGGTGGAAATCGGCCGTGCGCCTCTGATCAGCATCGACGAAGAAATCGAGCTGGCTCAGAAGATACGCAAGGGCGGACCTGAAGGCGAGCGCGCCAAGGACAAGTTGGTAACTGCCAACCTCCGATTCGTAGTATCTGTAGCCAAGCAGTATCAGCATCAGGGACTGACTCTGACTGACTTGATTGATGAGGGTAACATTGGCTTGATCAAGGCCGCACAGAAGTTTGACGAAACCCGTGGTTTCAAGTTCATTTCATACGCCGTATGGTGGATTCGACAGTCCATCCTGCAGGCTATAGCCGAGCAGAGCCGTATCGTGAGACTGCCGCTGAACCAGGTAGGTTCGCTGAACAAAATCAGCCACGAAATCAACCGCTTCGAGCAGGAGAACCAGCGCCACCCCTCTATTGCCGAACTGAGTGATGCCACCAACATGGACGAGGACAAGATTTCGCAGTCTATGATGGCCGACGGGCACCATGTCTCCATCGACGCTCCCTTCCAGGACGGCGAAGACAACTGTATGCTCGACGTGATGGCTTCAGGCGACGACTCACGTACCGACCGCCACGTAGACCACGAGTCGATGGCCCAGGAACTGAACACCGTACTGCAGAAGGTGCTGAAAGACCGCGAAATCACCATCATCCGCGAATGCTTCGGCATCGGCTGTCACGAGAAGGGACTGGAGGAAATCGGCGACCAGCTGGGACTCACCCGTGAGCGCGTACGCCAGATTCGCGAAAAGAGTATTACCAAATTGCGCGATTCGGGCAATGCACGCATCTTGATGAAATATTTAGGCTAAAAGTTTTGTGGCTCCAAATATTTTTTGTACTTTTGGGGTCGTGAATCTGAAGCTACGCATAGCAACCATAAGTTTACTGATGCTGGGCATGATGACTCTCATGCCCAGCATCTGTTTTTCACGTACCAGCCTTGACTCGCTGGTGCTGAAAAGAATATGGAGCTACCGGCGCAACTACACCCGTTCGGTCAACGGACTGGAACAGAACATGTATCTGCGCTATACATTTAATGTTCCGAAGCGCAACCCTACCCTATTCCTGGTGCCCAACATGTACACCGTAGCACGTGGCGACCGCACCTTCATCGGCGAGTCATACTGCAAGGTGAGATTCCGAAAAATCAGCGACTTCGACCTGGACAGGCTGGTGGTGTGCGGCACCATTCCCCACAACCGTTTCACCATGTCGAACGTGGCGAAATACATCACCCCCAACCTCTACGGGATGAGCATCTACAACGACGAGATGCTGTCACCATTCCATCGGGCCAACCGCTTCTATTACAGCTATCGCGTCAGCCCCACCGACGAAAAGGACATCGTCATCGTGCGCTTCAAGCCGCACATCAAGAACACACAGCTCGTCAGCGGCCACGCCATGGTCAACTTCAACACGGGTCAGCTGCTCAACGTCGTCTTCGAGGGAGAATTTGACATGGTAAACTTCAAGGTGACGGCCGTCATGAATCGAGAGAGCATCGACGACCAGCTGCCCGAACGCTGTATCACCGAGGCACGCTTCAAAATGCTGGGCAACAAGGTGAACGCCACTTTCTCGGCAGTCTACAACTGCCAGACCCAACTGCCCGACTCGCTCGAAAATCTTGACAGCCGGGAAGTGATGGGTACGCTGCGCCCCATACCGCTGAAAAAGTCTGAGGAAGACATCTACCTGCAGCGCGACTCACTACAGCAAGCCCACGAACGGGCCGACTCGGTGGCTGAAGACACCACAAGCCAGCGACGACCGAACCGCATAGTGGAATTCCTGTGGGACGTCATCGGCGACAACCTCATCAGCAGCACCCACGCTAAAACCGGTGCCGTATCGGTCTACGTGTCGCCACTTCTGAACCCCCTCTATCTGGGCTATCACGGCAGCCGAGGCGTTAGCTACAAAATCAGGTTAGGATTTCGCTACAACTGGAACGCCAACCGATATCTGACGCTGAACCCGCAACTGGGCTACAACTTCAAACTCAAGCAATTCTACTATGAAATGCCGCTACGCATGACCTACAACCCCAAGCGCAACGGCTATGCACAAATCACGTGGGCCAACGGCAACCGCATCTCAAACGGAGCGCTGGTAGACGACATCCACAAGCAGATGGGCGAAACGTTCGACGTACCGGAGTTCAAGGACGAATCGGTCACGCTGCTCAACAATGTGGAGGCGTTCGACTGGCTGGAGATTACGACGGGAATCGTCTACCACCGGCGCCGCTCCGGCAACCGCACGCTCATGCGCGAACTGGGGCGCCCTGAAGAGTATCGCAGCTTCGCGCCTATGCTGGCACTACACATCACCCCCTGGGCGACGGGACCCCTGCTGACCGTCAACTACGAACGGAGCATACAGAACGTGATGCGATCCAATCTCAACTATGAGCGGTGGGAGCTGGATGCCTCATACAAGCAAAAACTGCCTTGTATGCGCTACCTCAACGTACGTGGCGGAGCCGGATTCTACACCCACCGCAGTACCGACTACTTTGTCGACTTCACCAACTTCCACGACAACAACCTCCCTACGGGCTGGGAAGACGACTACACCGGACAGTTCCAACTGCTGGACAGCCGGTGGTACAACGCTTCCGACTACTACCTGCGGGGCCACATCTCCTACGAGTCGCCCATGCTGGCTCTCACGTGGCTGCCTTGGGCAGGACGATATATTGAGAAAGAGCGACTCTATGCCAGCATCCTCAGCATCGAGAACACTCATGCCTACACAGAACTGGGCTATGGCTTTACTAACCGCTTCTTCTCGACAGGCATCTTTGCCAGCTTCCTCAACTACAAATTCCAGGAACTCAGCATGAAATTTACAATAGAACTATTCAGACGATGGTAACACTATGACAAAAGCTCTCACAGTCTACAAGGCCAGTGCCGGCTCTGGCAAGACCTTCACGCTGGCTACCGAATACATCAAACTGCTGGTGCTCAACCCCACCAGCTATCGCAACATACTGGCCGTCACCTTCACCAACAAAGCGACCGAGGAGATGAAAATGCGCATACTCAGTCAGTTGTATGGCATCTGGAAGCAGCTGCCCGACTCCAACAACTACCTGTTACACATCATGAAAAGCACGGGACTCAGCGAACAGACGGTCAGCCAACGGGCCGGCGAAGCCCTGCACCTGTTGCTACACAACTACAACTACTTCCGCGTGGAAACTATCGACACCTTCTTCCAAAGCGTACTGAGAAACCTGGCGCGAGAACTCGACCTCACCGCCAACCTGCGCATCGGACTGAACGACACACAAGTGGAGGAGCAGGCTGTCGACCGGCTTATCGACTCGCTGACTCATACCAACGTGATGCTGCAATGGCTGCTGAAATACATCATGGAGACCATCAGCGACGACCGCTCGTGGAACATCATAGGACAGGTGAAGCAGTTCGGCAAGACCATCTTCCGCGACTACTACAAGGAACAAAGTGCCCGACTGAACCAGCTACTGGAACAAGGCAACTTCCTGCAGGACTACATGGAACAGATGCGACAGATTCGCCACAATGCTGAAGCGCGGATGAAGGAGATTGCCGAAAGGTTCTTCGACACCCTTGAAAATGAAAACCTGACCATTGAAGACTTAACCTACGGACGTACGGGGGTGGCCGGCTTCTTCCTAAAGCTTCGCAACGGACAAATGAACGAAGACATTGTGGGCAAGCGTGTTACCGACTGCATGACAGACGCGTCAAAATGGTATGCCAAGAAGCATGAACGTGCAGAGCTGATTCATGCCGTGGCCGAGCAGTCGCTGATTCCCATCCTGCGCCATGCCATTGACGAACGGCCCCGCCAATGGAAACTCTATAAGTCGGCCGACCTCACCCTGCGTCATCTGAACCAGTTACGGCTCCTGGGCAGCATCGAACACAAAGTGCGCGAAATGAACGAAGAGGCCAACCGATTCCTGCTCAGCGATACCCAGCAGCTGCTCCACTCGCTCATCAAGGACTCCGATTCACCTTTTATCTTCGAGAAGATAGGCACTCAACTGGAGCACATCATGATAGACGAATTTCAGGACACATCAACCGTACAATGGCAGAACTTCAAGGTGTTGTTGCAGGAATGCATGAGCCACGCTGACACCGAGAACCTCATTGTGGGCGACGTCAAGCAGAGCATATACCGCTGGCGCTCAGGCGACTGGCGACTGCTCAACGCCATCGACAGGGAATTCCCAAATGCTGCCGACATGATGGAGGTAAGACCGCTCGAGACCAACTACCGTTCCTGTCGGCGCATCATAGATTTCAACAACGCCTTCTTCACAGAGGCTGCCCGGCAGGAGTATGAGGCCCAGCGCGAAGAATATCCCGGAGGGGCCGAACAGCTGCGCCATGCCTATGAAGACGTAGCCCAGCAGGTGCCTGACAACCGGCCTGACGAGGGTTTCGTCAGTATCCGTCTGTTGCCACAGCAGGACTATCAGGAAAACACCTATGCAGAAGTGGCCGACACGGTGGAAACGCTGTTGGCCCATGGTGCCTGCCAGCGACAGATTGCCATTCTCGTACGTACCAACAACGTCATTCCGCTGATGGCCGACTATTTTGCCACTCATCTGCCCCAAATCCATATCGTCAGCGACGAGGCCTTCCGACTCGACGCCTCCGCATCGGTCACCCTGCTGGTACAAGCCCTCCATCTGCTGACCCATCCCGACGACCAACTGGCACGTGCCACGATAGCCAAAATCTACCAGCGATCCGTATTAGGCAACCAGGCTGCCGACAGCGAACTTTTCATCAAGGGCCGCCCCATAGACGAACTGCTGCCCGAGGCGTTTACCGGACATACGGCGGAACTGCTGCAGATGCCACTCTACGAACTGACGGAACGGCTATACCGAATCTTCCAACTCGACCAACTCAACGAGCAGAGTGCCTACGTCTGCACCTTCTACGACCAACTGAACCAGTTTGCCCAGGACAATTCGACTGACATCGATGCCTTTGTGCGCGAATGGGAGGAAACGCTCTGCGCCAAGACCATCCAGAGTACCGGAACCGACGGCATCCGCATCCTGTCCATCCACAAGAGCAAAGGCCTGGAGTTCGACCACGTCATCATCCCCTTCTGCGACTGGCGACTGGAGCACGCCAACGTACTATGGTGCCAGCCCAAGGAGGAACCATTCAGTGCACTCCCCATCGCCCCCATCGACTACAGCGAGAAGCAGATGCGCGGCACCATCTACGACCACGACTATCTGGACGAGCACCTGCAATTGACGGTCGACAATCTGAATCTGCTCTACGTAGCCTTCACACGAGCCGCCAGGAGTCTTACCGTGATAGGCCGACGGGAGGGCAAGAACACGCGTTCGGCACTGGTTGAAAGCGTGTTGCAAGAGCTCCGCATGGACGGCACGCTGTTGGAAGGCATCGATGACAAGCAGCAACCCATCACTTTCACCTATGGCAGCATCCCCATCAGGCAGGATGACCATAGTCCACAACACGGAACCCAGAGCGAGAATCCTTTCCTGGCACCCGTGACACCACAGCCCATCACCATCGAGACTTTCGACGTGATGACTGAGTTCCGCCAGAGCAACCGCAGCCGTGACTTCCTGGAAGGTGACGACGAACAGCAGAAACTCAGCTATATCAAAACGGGCAGCGTGCTCCACGAGATATTCTCAACCATCCGTACAACGGCAGACATTGAGCAGGCGCTGTCACAGTTGCAGAACGACGGCATACTCTACGATGACGAAGTGACGCGCGAAAAAATTACCGCCTTGCTACGCAAGCGTCTGGAGAGTCCGCGCGTCAGCGACTGGTTCTCTGGCCGTTGGCAGTTGTTTAACGAGTGTAGCATCCTAAGGGTCAACGCCGATGGCAACGTGGAGGAACGGCGCCCCGACCGCGTGATGACCGACGGACGGGAGACTCACGTAGTCGACTTCAAGTTTGGCCGACCGCATCCTGAATATCAAGAACAGGTGCGCGAATATGTACAGCTGCTCAGACAGATGGGACTGCCCGACGTAAAAGGTTGGCTCTGGTATGTTTACAGCAATATAATAGAAGAAGTAACGCTATGAATAGTTTCCTATACTACGTCGCTCAAGACATCATTGCCAAATATGGCACCGACCTGTCGCGCACAGCCGTCGTATTCCCCAACAAGCGCGCCTCGCTGTTTCTAAACGAACAGCTGGCGCATCTGGCCAACAAGCCAATTTGGAGTCCGGCCTACATCACCATCAGCGAACTGTTCCGGCAACAGTCGGCCCTGCAGGTTGCCGACCCCATCAAACTGGTGTGCGACCTCCACAAGTCGTTCTGTCTGCAAACGGGTTCTGCCGAGTCTCTCGACAAGTTTTACGGCTGGGGGCAACTGCTGTTGACCGATTTCGACGACATCGACAAGAACATGGCTGATGCAGACCGCGTATTCGCCAACCTGCGTGATATTCACGAACTGGACGACATTTCCTATCTCACCGACGAACAGCGTGAGATGATTCGCCGCTTCTTCAGCAATTTCTCCGAAGAGCACAATACTGAACTTAAAGAGCGATTCCTGCGCCTCTGGAGCCATTTTGCCGACATCTACCACGACTTCAACAAACGGTTAGCCGAGCAGCACTTGGCTTACGAAGGAGCACTCTACCGTCAGGTGGTCAATAGTATGGAATCCACCGATGATATCGCAGTACAGTTTCCCTACGACCGCTACTTGTTCGTCGGCTTCAACCTGTTGCAAAAGGTGGAGCAACGGCTGTTCAGCTTGTTGCAGAAAGAGGGAAAGGCGCGCTTCTACTGGGACTTCGACCAATACTACATGCAGCACCATGAAGCTGGCCATTACATCAGCCAGTATCTGACACACTTCCCCAACGAACTTGACAATAAAGATGAAGCCATCTATGCCAACTTCCGTTGTCACAAGGAGATACGCTATATTGCTGCACCCACCGAGAACATCCAAGCCCGCTATGTCAGCAACTGGCTGTGCGAACACAAGCGCTATGCCGCCGGACGCCGCACGGCCATCGTGCTCTGCAACGAGTCGCTGTTGCCCACCGTTATCCATTGCCTGCCTCCTGAGGTTGAAAAGGTTAACGTCACCACGGGCTACCCGCTATTGCAGACACCTGTGGCTTCCTTCATACAGCAATGGTTTGATATGTTGCACGGTGGGCGGTCGCCACGACTGGTACGTGCCTTCCAGCGCCACCCCTACGCCCGTTATGTGGAAACAGACGAAGACCGCAGTTCTCTGGCAGACCTGCTGCAAATGCTGCGTGCCATAGCCGTCAAGGGTAAGGACGAGCACCAGGACGACCCTTTGTTTCAGGAGTCCGTATTCCGCGCCTATACGCTGATTAACCGTCTGCAGGACCTCATCAGCAGCGGCGACCTCATCGTAGACAGCATTACGCTGCAACGACTGGTAGGGCAATTGTTGCAACAGACCTCTATCCCCTTCCACGGCGAGCCTGCCGAGGGCATTCAGGTGATGGGCGTACTGGAAACCCGCAACCTGGACTTCGACCACGTGCTGATGCTTTCCTGCAACGAGGGCAATATACCGCGAGGCATCAACGACAGTTCGTTTATTCCCCATAGCATCCGAAAGGCTTACGAACTGACTATCGTCGACAACAAGGTCAGCATCTATGCATACTACTTCCACCGCCTGCTGCAACGCGCAGAAGACGTCACCCTGCTCTGGAACAACTCTACTGAAGACGGCAACCGAGGCGAAATGAGCCGATTCATGTTGCAGATGCTGGTGGAGAGCGGCCACACCATCACTCAGCACACGCTGACAACCGGTCAGACAGCAGACCGCTGGCAACCCGCCGCTATTGCCAAGAACGAAGCCATTATGAAAGCACTGGACTTCAAGCTGCTTTCGCCAACAGCCATCAGCAACTACATGCGGTGCCCGCTGCGCTTCTACTACCGTTATGCAGCCGACATCCAAGAACCCGAACAGCCTGACGACGAGCTGGAGCTCGACAACCGGGTCTTCGGCAACATCTTTCATGAAGCAGCCGACCTCATCTACCACCAGTTGCCCCGCCGCATTACCGCTGACCTCATTGACCACCTGCTAAAAAGCAGGGTTGAGATAGAGCGAGCCGTTGACGAGGCCTTCCACCGCGAACTGCCCAAGGCATCCTTCGGTGGACTGCATCTCATCAACCGCGAAGTGATTATCCATTATCTGCGACAGCTCTTAGAGATTGACCGCCGACTGGCGCCTTTCACCATCCTTGGTCTTGAATGCGATGTAAAGCGCCCCGTCCAGGCCCCGGACAACCACCCTTCTGTCATGAATATCGG
The DNA here is from genome assembly GCA_946623195.1 of uncultured Prevotella sp. The sequence goes on along the minus strand of CAMOQW010000004.1, from coordinate 13,155 downwards.
AGGGCGCATTGACCGTCTGGACCTCATCCACGAAGGCACGGCGGAAGAGTGCATACGCGTGATAGACTACAAGACGGGGAGTGGGCGACTTAATCCCCTGCCTGATGTCGAGGCCATTTTTCTGCCCGAGAACGTACACGAACATGCCGACTACTATCTACAGGCGATGCTCTATGCCGACATCGTACGGCAGGGCGAACAACGTCCTGTAGTTCCCGCCCTGCTCTTTATCCAGCATGCTGCCGCCGCCGACTACAACCCTGTACTCTGCTTTGGCCGCGAGCGTATCAACGACATTGCAGACTACAGCACACGCTTCAATGAACTGCTACGACAGCAAATAGCCGAAATATTCTCTCCCGACGTACCTTTCACGCCTACTGCCGACCTGCGCATTTGCCACCATTGCCCCTATGCCGGGATGTGTCGACGGTAACTACTAAATGAGCCCTCGATTCACATCGGGGGCTCATAACAACACAAACACAAATAAACTAAATCGCGCACAACGCGACAATTAGTATGACTCTATTTTACTGAATGCCGTCCTCACGCAGCTTCTGCTGCCATTTCCAGGCCGACTTCAGGGTATCTTCCAAAGAAGTTTCTGCCTTCCATCCCAACACGTTGTTGGCTTTGTCGGGGTTAGCCCACACCTTCTCGATATCGCCTGCGCGACGCGGAGCATAGGCCCAGTTGAGCTTGACACCCGTAGCCTTCTCGAAGGCATCGACAATCTCCTTGGTAGAACAGCCGTGACCCGTTCCTATGTTGAACACCTCAAGTTTGTCGCTGTCAGTATCGAGCACACGCTCCATAGCCTTCACGTGGGCCTTAGCCAGGTCGACCACATAGATGTAGTCGCGGATACAGGTTCCGTCGGGGGTGTTATAGTCATTGCCGAAAATCTTCAGCTGCTCGCGAATGCCGATAGCCGTCTGGGTGACAAAGGGAATCAGATTCATGGGCACACCATTGGGCATTTCACCGATGATGGCTGTAGGATGCGAACCTATGGGGTTGAAATAGCGTAGCAGGATGGCCTTGATGGGGGCGCCGCTATTGATGTCGTCGCGGATAATCTCCTCGTTGATCTGCTTGGTATTGCCATAAGGACTCTCGGCAGGTTTGATGGGAGCATCCTCGGTGACGGGCAGGTTTTCGGGGTCAGGCTGTCCGTAGACGGTGCACGATGAAGAGAAAATAATACCCTTGACCTGATACTTCGGCATCAGTTCGAGCAAGTTGACGAGCGACAGAATATTGTTGCGATAGTAGAGCAGCGGCTTCTCCACGCTCTCGCCAACAGCCTTGGAGGCGGCAAAATGGATAACACCCTCAATGGCGGGATACTTCTGGAATACGCGTTCCATGGCGGCATAGTCGCAGCAGTCCACCTTCTCAAAGGCCGGGCGAATGCCGGTAATCTTCTCAATGCCGTCTACCACTTTCTCATTAGAGTTCGAAAGGTTATCGACGATGACCACCTGGTAGCCAGCGTTCTGGAGTTCTACGGTGGTGTGGCTGCCTATGAAGCCCGTGCCACCGGTTACAAGAATCGTCTGTTTCATTGTTGCTTTTAAGTTGTCGTTTTGATAATTGCCTGCAAAGTTAAGCAAAATAAATGACTTGGCAAACTTTTTGGGTAGAAATATTACATTTTCGTTCATGATACGTCTATCAATAAATAAAGTAATGTATGAAAAGAATCATGACAGTGGTGCTGATGCTGGCTGTAGCAGTCGGCTTGGCCGCCCAGACGAAACAGGAAAAACAGTGGATGAAGCGAGGCGACTGGTCTGAAGGCTTTACGAAAGCGAAAGCTCACAAGACGGTAAATGTCAGCGAGTTTTATTCACAATACAATAAAAACAAAGAGCAATGGCAGACGCTGTTCCGGTGGCTGCGCGACACCGATTTGACCACTATTCCCAAGGGCAAGCATCCCATCCCCAATTCGACGTTAGTGGCCAGCGTGGAAGACTCAGAGAACGCTCCTTTGGAGAAGCGTAACACCGAGAGTCACAAGAAGAAAATAGACTTCCAGCTCGTGGTACGCGGCACGGAGGGTTTTGCCCTGCTCGACCACGAATCAAGCACCGTCTCACAGCCCTACAATGCACAGAAAGACGTGATGCGCTACAACTACGTGAAGGAAAAGGCCCATTTCTTCGACGTCAAGAATGGCCGTTTCGTCATTTTCTTCCCCTCGGACTGGCATATTGCCAAGGTAGCAACGAAGCAGAAAGACCAGCAGATTCGCGTCATCGTGGTGAAGATGGACTACGTGGAATAAAATAAAGTCTGTTAAATTTTTGCATGATATAGAGCGTATTTGTTTTTTTCTTCGTAACTTTGAAGGCGTATTGTGTACTTCCGTTACGCGATGCCCCTGAAACGACAGAAACAAAAACAAATATAAATGCAATTTAAATGGAATTACGAACCACCTACACCGGAGAAACGACAGGCGGCTAAAGAACTGGCCGAGAAAATAGGCATGAGTCCTATTTTGGCCAGTCTGCTCATCCAGCGAGGCATCAAGACCGAGAGCGCAGCGAAGCGTTTTTTCCGTCCCATGCTGAACGAGCTCATCGACCCGTTTCTGATGAACGACATGGACGTGGCCGTTGACCGCCTGAATGATGCGATGGGCCGCAAGGAGCGTATCATGGTGTATGGCGACTATGATGTCGACGGGTGTACGGCGGTAGCTTTAGTGTTTAAGTTCCTGCAGCAGTTCTATTCCAACATCGAGTACTACATTCCCAGCCGTTATGAAGAGGGCTACGGAGTGAGCCGGAAGGGAATAGACTATGCGGCAGAAGCGGGTGTCAAACTCATTATCGTGCTCGACTGCGGCATCAAGGCAATCGACGAGATAGCCTATGCCAAGGAACGTGGCATAGACTTCATCATCTGCGACCACCATGTGCCCGACGAGGTGATGCCTCCGGCCGTAGCCATTCTGAATCCCAAGCGTGACGACTCCACCTACCCGTTTAAGCACCTTTGCGGTTGTGGCGTAGGATTCAAACTGATGCAGGCTTTTGCCAAGAACAACGGAATACCGTTCTCGCGGCTTATCCCCCTACTCGACTTCTGCGCCGTCTCCATAGCCTCAGACCTGGTGCCTGTGGAGGGCGAGAACCGCATTCTGGCCTTTCACGGACTGAAGCAGTTGAACCAAGGCTGTTCCACAGGTCTGAAGGCCATCATAGAGATTTGCGGGCTGACGGGTCGCGAACTGACCATGAGCGACATCGTGTTCAAAATCGGACCGCGCATCAATGCCTCCGGCCGAATGCAGAACGGCGTGGAGGCCGTTGAGCTGTTGGTGGAACGAGACCTGCAGAAAGCCCTGACGATAGCCACCCGCATTGACGAGTATAACGACCAGCGGCGTGACGTCGACAAGCAGATGACCGAGGAAGCCAACGAGATTGTGGCCCGCCTGGAGAGTCAGCAGCACCAGAAGTCAATTGTGCTTTACGACCAAGGCTGGAAGAAAGGCGTGGTGGGCATTGTGGCATCACGACTTACGGAACTCTACTTCCGTCCCACGGTGGTTCTGACCATCATCGACGGTGTAGCCTCAGGATCAGCCCGTTCGGTGGCCGGTTTCGACATCTACGACGCCATCAAGTCGTGCCGTGACTTGCTGGAGAACTTCGGAGGTCACACCTACGCTGTGGGACTGACGCTGAAGCAGGAGAACATCCCCGAGTTCCGCCGCCGTTTCCAGGAGTATGTGGAAGGCCACATTATGCCGGAACAGACCCAGCAGACGCTGGAAATCGATTTGGAACTTGACTTCCATGACATTTCCAAACGACTGCTCAGCGACCTGAAGCGCCTGGCTCCCCACGGACCGGGCAACGAAAAGCCGCTCTTTATGACACGCAACGTCTATGACTACGGCACTTCGAAGGTGGTAGGCCGCCATCAGGAGCACATCAAACTGGAACTGGTCGACTCCAAGTCGGCAGTCGTGATGAACGGCATAGCCTTCGGCCAGAGCAAGGCGGCAAGATACATCAAGTCGAAACGTTCGTTCGACATTGTATATACCATCGAAGAGAACACCTACAAGCGCGGTGAGGTACAACTGCAGATAGAAGATATTCAGCCTTCGGAAAGTGAATATTGACAGCCTGCTAAAGCAATACTGGGGCTACGACAGTTTTCGCGGCATCCAGCGCGATATCATTGAAAGCATACTCAGCGGCCGCGACACGCTGGGTCTGATGCCTACTGGCGGCGGTAAGAGCATCACGTTTCAGGTGCCGGCTCTCGCCTTGGAGGGTGTCTGTGTGGTGGTGACGCCACTCATTGCGCTGATGAAAGACCAGGTGAACCACCTGAGCCGTCTGGGCATCCGTGCGGCAGCCATCTATAGCGGTATGCAGCATGACGACGTTCTGCGCACGCTGGAAAACTGCATCCTGGGGTCCACGAAACTGCTCTATGTGTCGCCGGAGCGACTGGGCAGCGCCCTGTTTCAGACCAAACTACGCCACATGCGCGTCTCGTTTATCACCGTCGACGAGGCCCACTGCATCTCCCAATGGGGCTACGACTTCCGTCCCAGTTACCTTGAAATTGCCAACATCCGCCAGTTTCACCCTGACGTGCCCGTACTGGCCCTCACCGCCACAGCCACGCCACGGGTGGTGGACGACATCTGCGAAAAGCTGACGTCGCCGCTCCCTCCCGGAGAAGGCATGGTCAAGCGTCTTCCTTTCAACATCTTCCGGATGTCATTTGAGCGCAAGAACCTGGCCTATATCGTGCGCCATGCCGACGACAAATACGGCGAACTGGTACGTACCCTGCAAAACGTGACAGGTTCTGCCATTGTCTATGTGCGTAGCCGCATCCATGCCCGCGAGATAGCCGAGCACCTGAGCAACGCAGGCCTAAGCGTCACCTTCTACCATGCAGGTCTGGACCATGTCGAGAAGGACAACCGCCAGCGCGATTGGCAGCAGGACCGCGTGCGTATCATGGTGGCCACCAATGCTTTCGGCATGGGAATCGACAAGCCCGACGTCCGCGTGGTAATGCACTACGACTGTCCGGACTCACTGGAGGCCTACTTTCAGGAGGCAGGACGTGCCGGGCGCGACGGGCAACCGTCGCAAGCCATCCTGCTCTACAACCGCAATGACAGCAGTAAGTTGCAGAAGCGCATAGAAGACACCTTTCCACCCCGTGAAGAAATCAAGGAAGTCTACGAGCACCTGGCCTACTACTACCAGATTGCCACCGGCGACGGCTATGGCGTAAGCCACGAGTTCAACATCGGCGAATTCTGCCAGCGTTTCCACCATTTTCCCACCCGCGTACAATCAGCTTTGCTTATCCTGCAGCGAGCCGGCTATCTGGAATACGACGAAGACAACGACCGGAAAGCCCGTGTCCGTTTCCTCGTAGGACGTGACGACCTCTACCGACTGGAACGCGTGACACCGGATGAAGACCGCATCATCGTGGCCCTGCTGCGCTGCTACGGAGGGCTCTTTGCCGACTATGTTTTCATCGATGAAAATACTGTGGCCCAACAAGCCGGACTCACCTCTGCGCAATGCCACGACATGCTGAAAGTCCTTTCTCAGCGCCATCTGATCAGTTTCATACCCAGCAAACAGATTCCCTACATCCGCTACCTCCAGCGCCGCGAGGACAAAGAACACGTGCAACTGTCACGCGAAGTCTACGAAGACCGCCTGGAACAATACCGTCTGCGCATTCAAGCCATGCTGAACTATGCCCAGTCGGACTCCCCATGCCGATCGCGCCAGTTGTTAGCCTATTTTGGCGAAAAAAGCACCCATGACTGCCACCAGTGTGACGTATGTCTGGAGAACGAAAACCGAACGGTGACAAAAGAAGGTCTGCAAGCCACGCGCCAACGAGTGGAACAACTGTTGAGCGACCACCAACGCCACCACATCACAGAACTCTTCCGCCTGCGGGTGCCGACAGAAGAGTTGAATGCTGCGCTGACCTACCTGATGGAGGAAGAAAAAGTCACGCAGGAAGACGGTTTTATTTGCTGGCAATGCTGATGCCGTCCATCAAGTCATCGTGGACCACGCCATTGGTAGCCACCACGCTGTCGCCGTGCATAAAACAAGCATCGCCGTCGTAGTTGGTCACCCGGCCACCAGCCTCGTCAACAATCAGCGCACCGGCCATATAGTCCCACCGACCGATATAGCGCTCGGCATAGGCATCGAGCCGTCCGGCAGCCACATAGCACAATGCAATAGCAGCAGAGCCTAACATACGGATGCTGCCAACATTACCGTAGAAATGATTGATAAGTCGCTCTACGACAGGCTTATAAGCATCACTATTATAGGGAAGTTGCAAGCATAGCAAGGCATCGTTGATAGCACTCTTCCCCACATGGAGCGGCTGTCCGTTCATCCAAGCACCACCTCTCTGCCAGGCATAGAAGCACTCGTCGCTGACGATTTCGTAGACCACCCCAATCAGAATCTCCTCGCCACGAATCAGGGCTATCGACACCGCGTATGGTGCAAAGCCGTGAATGAAATTGGTGGTGCCGTCCAAGGGGTCGACCACCCAGACGAGTTGAGCGTGGAGCGCGTCGGATTGGGTGCTGGGAGAAGACGATTCGACAGTACCTTCCTCGGTGACAAACCCCGCCTCGGGAATCAGTTGGCGCAGCTTTCCGACAATCATCCGTTCGGAGCCCTTATCAACATACGACACGTAGTCGTGGGCGTGCTTGCGCTCCACCCTATCCACCGAGAAACCGGCACGTTCCTGCCTAATATAAGAACCCGCCTCGCGGGCTATGTCACACACGAGGCGGGTTAATGATTCAAGATTTTGCATTAACTGTAATGGTAATCACTGATAATGACGTCCAATCTTACGAGCTTTAGTCCTCCTGATACTCAGGACGCAACTTGCGAACAGTCTCACCGGCACGCCACATCTCCTGATTGCGCATGGCCTCCAGTTCCTTCTCCAGACCCTGACGATAGTCGGGTTTCGAGTTGGCATCGATGGTTATCTGAGCCTCGTTGCCGGTCTTCACTGAATAATAGAGCCACTCCATCACGGGTTTGATGGCATCATGGAAGCGGGGAGCCCAGTCCAAGGCACCACGCTGGGCGGTAGTAGAGCAGTTGGCATACATCCAGTCCATTCCCTTGGCTCCGAAGAGCGGGCCAAGACTCTGAGTCAGTTCCTCAACAGTCTCGTTGAAAGCCTCAGAGGGTGTGTGTCCATTCTCGCGGAGCACTTCGTACTGAGCCAGCAGCAAGCCCTGAATGGCACCCATCAGCGAGCCACGCTCGCCGGTGAGGTCAGAGGTAGCCTCACGCTGGAAGGTAGTTTCGAACAGATAGCCGGCACCGATACCGATACCGAAGGCCAACGTCTTCTCCTTAGCCTTACCGGTAGCATCCTGATAGACGGCATACGAGCAGTTCAGGCCGCGACCTTCGCAGAACATGGTGCGCAGGCTCGTACCGCTGCCCTTAGGAGCCACCATGATGACATCGACATCCTTGGGAGGAACCACGCCCGTACGGTCGCTCCAGTTAATAGCAAAACCGTGGCTGTAATACAGCGTCTTGCCGGGCTTCAGATATTTCTTGATGGTAGGCCACTGCTGCATCTGACCAGCATCAGACAGCAGCATGCAGAGGATAGTACCTTTCTCGGCAGCCTCTTCAATAGAGAAGAGCGTCTTACCGGGCACCCAACCATCGGCCACGGCCTTGTCGTAGGTCTTACCCTGACGCTGTCCCACGATGACATTAAAGCCATTGTCGCGCAGGTTGCAGGCCTGACCGGGTCCCTGAACACCATAACCGATGACGGCGATTACCTCATCCTTCAATACCTCACGTGCTTTCTCCAAAGAGAACTCCTTGCTGGTGACTACAGTCTCAATCACGCCACCAAAATTCATTTCTGCCATAATTGCAAATTGTTGTTTAGAATGTTATACTTATCCACTTGAGCCATGCCCGTCCTTCGCGAGGACAGTCGTCTTGTTGGTCTCACTCCCACCCTGCACGAGGGTACGACGATGGAGTTATCTGTAAAATCGGCCACAAAGTTAGCAAATTGTCAGCAAACGGCCAAAAAAACTGCCACTTTTATACTTTTTTATAAGAATACCACCTTACTGCGGCAGCACTCCGTTCCGTCACTGCGTACGATGCGAATGCAATATTCGCCGTCAGCGGCCTGTTCACGGAAGAACGACAAGCGGTCGCCCTGATGCGCCTCAGCCACGTAGGCTATCTCGAAGCGCTTCACCCTGTGGCTGCGATACCAGTCAATAGGCCACAGGTCGAGCACGTGCTCAATGTATTTCACGGAATTGATGTGTCCGTTGATGTCTACATCGTTATAATAGGTGTCGATGGTACGTACCAATTCGGCTTGATCGGTCATTTTCACGCGTCCGCCCTTTTCTATGGGGCATTCCTTGTCCTTGACTATCCATTGGTCGATAGCCCCGTTGTCAATATCGTAGATGTCGGTGGGCTGGCGCGTCTCCGTGTCAATCATGGCCCAGATGGAGCGTCCGTAGCCGTAGACTTTGCCGGCATCGTCGATGACGGCAAAGTTGCGACTGGTGAAATAGCGCATGGCAGACTCCACCCACGTCTCCACGCTGAACTTGGTGTACATCTGCGGCATCTCCGTCATTTCAATGGCCAAGCGCGACAGCACCCACGAGCGCTTGATGGAGAGCAGATAACTCATGCCGAAGCCACGGTGCGTAGAATGGAAGTCGGCGGCATTCAGCAGGTGGTTGCCCAGATGCCCCATAAACAGCCGTCCGCTGAAGTCGCAGTGGAATGGCTCGGCCATGAATTCGTAACGTCCTATCTTATCCATGCTGCATTTCCCTTTCTTCCAGGAATTCGCTCACCTGCTCCTGTTTGGCACGGGTGACGGCGATGCGGCCCGAACGGGTGTACTGGAACACGCAGTCGAACTCATTCAGTGCATAGTAGAGCGAGAGGATGTCTTCGGTCTTGCCGTTCTTCATCACGATGACATACGTAGGGTTGACCTCGGTGATAGAAGCTTCGTGGCGACGGATGGTACGCGAGATGTCGGGATTCTCCAGCACCTTCTTGGTTGACAGTTTGTAGAGTCCGGTCTCGCGGATAAACAGCTGGTCGTCAGTGAAATAGTTGGCCTTTACGACGTCGATTTTCTTCTCTATCTGTCGGGTTATCTTGATAATCTGGTCTTCATCGCTCCATGCCGTAATGGTGTACTTGTGGACACCCTCGATGCTGGATGCCGACACGTTCAGACTCTCGATGTTGACCTGGCGGCGCGTGAAAACGGCCGTAATCTGGTTCAGTACACCGGCAATGTTCTCCGAATAGACCAGCAGGGTATATAATCTCTTCTTATTGTCTTCCATAAGCTAAATTTCTAACATCATATCGTTAACGTTCATTCCCGGCGGTGTCATGGGCAGCACGTCGTCGTCCTCCTTGATGTCGCATTCCAGAATATAGGGTCCCTTCGTGGCCAGCATTTTCCCGATGGCGGCATTCAGCTGGCTGCGGTCGGTGACGGCCTCGTAGGGGATGCCGTAGCCCTTGGCAATGAGTTCGTAGCAGGGGTTCATCATCTTGGTGAACGATTTGCGGCGTTTCCAGAACATATCCTGCCACTGGCGCACGTTGCCCAGGTAGTGGTTGTTCAGCAGAATCATCTTCACTGGCGACTGCTGCTCCATGATGGTGCCCAGTTCCTCGATGCACATCTGGAAGCCCCCGTCGCCCATGAAGCAGCACACCATACGGTCGGTGGCAAAGGTGGCCCCGATGGCGGCAGGCATACCATAGCCCATGGTGCCAAGGCCTCCTGACGTACAGATGCTACGCTTCTCGTAATACTTGAAGTATCGAGTTGCAAACAACTGATTCTGACCCACATCCGTAACTAGTACAGAACCGCGTGGCGACTGTTCGGCCACGGCGTTCACCACCTCGCCCATCAGCAGCGGGCCCTCCTTGGGGTGAATGGCCGGCTCTATCACCTTGGTGCGCTCTTGCTCGTCCAGTTCCTTGAACGACTCGCGCCACTCCTGATGGCTGGCCTCGCGGACGAGAGCCGTCAGTGCAGGCAGCGACTCCTTACAGTCGGCCACCAAGGCCACGTCGGTTTTCACATTCTTGTCTATCTCGCTGCGGTCAATGTCCAGGTGTATGATCTTGGCCTGCTTGGCGTATGTCTTGGTGTTGCCCGTCACGCGGTCGCTGAAGCGCATGCCGATGGCTATCAGCACGTCGCACTCCTGTTCCTTCAGGTTGACGGCATAATTGCCATGCATACCCAGCATACCTACGTTCAACGGGTGGTCGGAGGGCAGTGCCGAGAGACCTAACATGGTACGTCCGGCAGGAATGTCGGCTTTCTCCAGAAATGCCTTCAGTTCCTCCTGGGCATTGCCCAGTTCTACACCCTGCCCCACCAAGGCCAGCGGACGCTTGGCATTGTTGATGAGCTGGGCTGCCTCGCGGACTAAATCCATATTCAGTTTCGGATAGGCCACATAGGAACGCACGAAGTCAACCTTCTTAGGTTCCCAGTCCAACTCCTCCACCTGGGCATTGCGCGGGAAATCGAGCACCACGGGGCCCGGACGACCGCTGCGAGCGATGTAGAAGGCACGGCTGACGGCCCAGGCCACGTCCTCGGCATGGCGTATCTGGTAGGCCCACTTACAGATAGGTTGTGCCACGCCCACGAGGTCTACCTCCTGAAAGGCGTCCGTTCCCAAGGCTGAGATGGCCACCTGACCGGCTATCACCACCACCGGTGTAGAGTCGAGCATGGCGTCGGCCACACCCGTCAGCGTGTTGGTGGCACCCGGACCGCTGGTCACCAAGGCCACGCCCACCTCGCCGCTCACACGGGCATAACCCTCTGCAGCATGTACGGCTGCCTGTTCGTGGCGCACCAAGATATGGTCAAAACACTTTTTTTCTCCCCGTGTGTAGTCGAACAGCGAATCATACGTGGGCATGATGCTGCCACCGGGGTAACCGAAGATGGTCTTCACTCCCTCGGCCTGCAGCGCCCTCATCAGCGCCTTCGAACCTGTTATTCTGTCTCTCATATTCGTTTACTAACTGTCCACTAATCAATGATTCTCACGCCACCCTTATCGGCCGAACTAACGCTTTGAGCGTATGCACGCAATGCCTTCGACACCACGCGGTTACGCTTCAACGGCAGCTGCTGACGGGCTGCCAGCTCGTCGTCTGTCAGCTTCACGTTGATGCTGCGCGAGGGTATGTCGATTACGATGATGTCGCCGTCCTTGATTTTCCCGATGTTGCCACCATTGGCAGCCTCTGGCGAGATGTGGCCGATGCTGAGTCCACTGGTACCGCCCGAGAAACGGCCATCCGTAATCAGTGCACACTCCTTACCCATGTGCATCGACTTGATATAGCTGGTGGGATAGAGCATTTCCTGCATACCCGGGCCACCCTTCGGTCCCTCGTGGGTGATGACCACGCAGTCGCCCTTCTTCACCCGACCGCCCAGAATGCCCTCGCAGGCGTCTTCCTGCGAATCGAACACCACGGCGGGACCTTCGAAGTGCCACAGCGACTCGTCAACGCCGGCCGTCTTCACCACACAGCCGTCCTGGGCTATGTTGCCAAACAGCACGGCCAGTCCGCCGTCCTTCGTGTAGGCATGTTCTATGTCGCGGATGCAACCCTCGGCACGGTCGGTGTCCAGCGTGTCGTAGAGTTCACTCTGGCTTCCCATCTTGGTGGAGAAGCGTCCTCCGGGAGCCGAGAAGTAGATATGTGCCGGATGCGGCATCTGGGGCTTGTCGGCTATGGGGGCTATGTCGTAGGTGTCGATGGCCTCCTGCAGTGTGAAACCGTCAACGCGCATACAGCTGCCGTCAATCAGCTCACCCTTCGAGAGTTCGCGCATGATGCCCAAGATTCCACCGGCGCGGTTGCACTCCTGCACACTGTATTTCTGCGTGTTGGGGGCCAACTTGCACAGACAGGGCACCTTACGGCTCAGTGCGTCGATGTCCTTCATCGTGAAGTCGACACCGGCCTCCTGGGCCACAGCCAGCAGATGAAGCACGGTATTGGTAGAGCCGCCCATGGCAATGTCCAGCGTCATGGCATTGAGGAAGGCCTGGCGCGTGGCAATGCTGCGCGGCAGCACGCTCTCGTCGCCGTCCTCATAGTAGGCCATGGCATTCTTCACCACCTGGCGGGCAGCGGCCTTGAACAGTTCTATGCGGTTGGCATGTGTAGCCAGTATGGTGCCGTTGCCAGGCAGCGAGAGTCCGATAGCCTCAGTCAGCGAGTTCATTGAATTGGCCGTAAACATGCCTGAGCACGAGCCGCAGCCCGGACAAGCACAACGTTCAATCTCGTTCAGTTCTTCGTCGCTGATGCTGGGGTCGGCCCCCTTCACCATGGCCGTTATCAGGTCGGCATTCTCGCCGCGCCAACGACCAGCCTCCATAGGTCCGCCGGAACAGAACACCGTGGGGATGTTCAGTCGCATTGACGCCATCAGCATACCGGGCGTCACCTTGTCGCAGTTCGAGATGCAAATCATGGCGTCGGCCTTATGGGCGTTGACCATGTATTCCACCGAGTCGGCAATGATGTCGCGAGATGGCAGCGAATAGAGCATACCATCATGGCCCATGGCAATGCCGTCGTCGATGGCGATGGTGTTGAATTCGGCAGCATAGCAGCCCATTTTCTCGATTTCCTCGCGCACTATCTGTCCTATCTCGTGCAGATGAGTGTGACCGGGCACGAACTGTGTAAATGAGTTGACGATGGCAATAATCGGTTTGCCGAACTGTTCTTGTTTCATACCGGTAGCCACCCACAGGGCGCGGGCACCCGCCATTCTTCTACCTTCTGTGCATACAGCACTGCGCAACGTATGTTTCATATCTAACTTTAGTATTTGTCCGTTTTAGCCTGCAAAATTACGGTTTTTCTGCCTAAACGCCAACAAAAAAGGCGGATATTTTTCAATAACCGCCTGTAAAATATACAATGTAACATTCAGAATTGGTGATCCGGTCGGGATTCGAACCCGAGACCCACAGCTTAGAAGGCTGTTGCT
>CAMOQW010000003.1 GCA_946623195.1 uncultured Prevotella sp. | reverse complement strand
TGAGCACGGGGTTGCCCTGCTGGTCGTAGCCCCAGTCGAAGTGGTAGCCCAGGTTGTTGTTGTTGGGGTTCAGACCGTCGTTCACGTTGGCCTGCCAGAAGGCCTGGCCCCACTGCTTGGCGTTCATGGTCTCTATCTTGTGGGCATAGAACGAGGCAGCCACGGAGGCATCGAAGTTCACCTTCACCTTGCCGTCCTTGCCCTTCTTGGTGGTGATGATGATGACACCGTTGGCGGCACGCGAACCGTAGATAGAGGCTGAGGCAGCATCCTTCAGCACCTGGATCGACTCGATATCGTTGCCGTTCAACTCGTGCATACCGCCCTGCGTGGGCACACCGTCGATGATGTACAGCGGGTCGACACCGGAGTTCAGCGTACCCTCACCACGGATGCGGACGGTGGCAGCACCCTCCAGGTTACCGTCGGCCTGGATGTTCATGCCCGGCACGCGGCCCTGCAGGGCCTTCATCGGGTTGTTCTCGTTCTGCTTCTGCAGCTCGGCAACGCTCACCACAGAGACAGCACCCGTCAGGTCGGCCTTGCGCTGGGTGGTATAACCCGTCACCACCACTTCCTTCAGGGCGAGGGCGTCGTCTTCCATCTTCACCTGCATACCGTTCTGGGCAGGCAGCTCCTGCGTCTGGTAGCCGATGTAGGAGAAGACCAGCGTCTTGCCGGCCTGCACCTTTAGCTTGAAATTGCCGTCGAAGTCGGTAACGGTACCGTTCGACGTTCCTTTCTCCATGACCGTAGCACCGATAACCGGTCCCATGTCATCAGTCACTGTTCCCGAAATCTCCTGTTGCGCGTACATTATTATACTCGCTGACAGCAGTAGGAAACTCAGAATGAATCGTTTCATTTGTCTCATTTTGCAGTTATGTTTGGTTAGTAATGAAAATAACTGCCGCAAAGTTACGCACGCGAGCGAAAAAAGACTATCATTTTTCGTTCGCGGAATAAAAATAATGTTTCACGGAACAATCGTTGACTATTTTGTCACATTTGTCAACTCCTCACGTCCATCGGGTATTTGCCGTATTGCTGGCGGAAGCATTTGGAAAAATAGCCCGGCGTGCCGAAGCCTACCTCGTAGGCTATCTCGTTGACGGTCTTGTTGGTGGTGGTCAGCAGCACATAGCCTTGCTGCAGGCGCATCTGTCGCAGCAGTTCTACGGGCGACTGGCCAGTGAGTGCTTTTACGCGGCGATACAACTGTACGCGGCTCAGGCCCACCGACTCGCCCAGGTCTTCCATCTTCAGGTTGGGGTTCGACAGGTTCTGGCGGATGGCTTCGTTCAGCTTTTCGGCGAAGATGGAGTCTTGCGAGCGCACCTCGGCAGTCTCCACCTTGGGGTCTATAAAGACGTGGCGCAGCGTGCGGCCGTCGGCTTTGGTGTAGAACAGCGTCTCTTCCTCGTTCAGTGCCTGGCGCTGACGGGTGGCCTTGCGGGTCTGCACCAGGGCCCGCCAGATGAGCACGACGGCAACCACCAGCAGCACGATGACCATCAGACTGGCTATCAGCAGCTTGTGCTGGGTCTTGTAGAGCACGATGGAGTCTTCCAGCTTGTCTTGTATGGTGACCAGGTCGCGGCCTTGCTTCATCAGCTCTCCCGATGTGGAGGCCACCAGGTCAACATTCTCGGGGGTCACCATCATGCCGTGCAGCAGATTGTCGTGCTGGTAGGGGCGCCCGGTCAGTATGTTCAGGGCCAGGCGGACGATTTCTTCGCCGTGGGTGGGATAGACGTAGGTGCCCACCTGGTGGCCCAGCTTCACATACTCCAGACCCTCGTCGGGCATGCCGTCGATGCCGATAATCTGCACGCTGTCCTCGGTCTGGGTTTCCACTACGGCTTTGTAGACTCCCGTCGCCATACCGTCGTTGTGGCAAAAAACGATGTCGGGCAGCTCGCCGCTCTTAATCTGTTCGGTAGCCAGACGGCAGGCTTCGTCGCTGGTCCAGTCGCCCACGCGGCAAACATAGCGCAAGTTGGGATGTTCGTGCATCACGGAGGCGAAGCCCTTATGGCGCTCCTGGGCGGGGGTGGTACTCATGGCACCGGTGATTTCAAGCACGAAGAGGGGCTTGCCCAGACTCGCCTGGACCACATACTGGCCCACCACTTGGCCTGCCTCCACATTGTTGCCGCCGATAAAGGCCGTATAGTCGTCGGTCTGGGCCTTGCGGTCGAAGAATATCACGGGGATGCCTTTCCGCTTCACACGGGCTACGGCATCGGCAAGGGGTGCCGCCTCGTTGGGGGCCACCACCAGCAGGTCGATGCCGCTGTTAGCCAGCGAGTCTATCTGGCGAATCTGCAATTCCGTGTCGTCGTAGCTGTTGGCGATGGTCACCTCCACGTCTTCTTCATACAGGTGCTGGGCGGCCAGCATCTCCTGGTTCACCTTCTGGCGCCAAGCACCCTGCGAGCACTGCGACACGCCAATCTTATACTTCGGACCGTCGCCCGAGCAGCCCGCCACCGTCAGCGCAGCGATAAAAAGAATAAGGTATAAGCCGTTTAGTCTTCTCATAGTTGATGTTTATTTAGTTTTATGTCTACATGTTCACTCTTTCTCATAATTGCTTCCGTTCTAACGAAAAAAACTGCTGCAAAAGTAACGCAAAAAGAGCAAAATACCAAACGAAAACGGAAAAATGATGCGTAAAACTTGTTTGTTTCAGAAATTATTCCTAACTTTGCCCCCCGAATATTCAATGATTTCGAAATCTAATAATAGTTAACTAAATTTGCAATGAGATGAAAAAAATGTATTTGATGAACGGCTTAGCCGTTGCAGCACTGGCTCTGGCCACCACCAGCTGTCACAAGGACCTGGGAGGCTTCTCTTATTCAGAGGAAGACGCGCTGGCCAATGCTGAATTGCAGCTTGGTGTCCAGATTGACCCCAACCAGGATTGGAAGATGACAGCCGAAGCTACAGCTAATGTGTCTGTGTTTAAAGACTATGGTGAGACCTACACCGTGAAGGTATGTTCAAGCAATCCCGTAGTCGACGATGTTGCATATGTGCTGGCACAGGGCACCGTAGAAAACGGAAAGACTTTTAACCAGAAATTCACCTATGCTGCTGGACAGGAGAACCTTTACATTGCAGTTACCGATTCTAAGGGTTTCACCTCGGTAAGTGCCGTGAAGGTAGAAGATGGCGAAGTGAATGCAATGTTCGGCACTCCCGCAGTTGCTGCCGCTGCCAACAGAAGTCAGGCCGTTCCTGCTGTTCCTGACATCAAAGCTCCTTATGATGAGGCGTGGGTGACTACGTATTGTCAGACGGCCAAGGAGCCGAATAGTACAAATATCGGTGATAACTACGACAATAGAGAATGGATTAATGGAACGGACAGGGTGTGGATTGTCGATGTTCCTGCCTCTTCAACAAGAGCCACTATGGGTCAGTTTACTTGGGGATATCCTGCAAATGAGTTAGCAAGAGGAGCAGATGGATATTGGAAAAGTGGAGCTTGGACAGCGTTTACTAATGATGATAAATCTTTCTATAACACTTATATAAAAGAGGCAAAGGAAACGAACTTAGATTACAATAATGTTGAACAATGTAATCATATGATTGATTTACTTCTTACCGCTTATAGTAAGTGTCAGGAGACTGGTCGTACTGATTGGCTTACATTGAACCCCAATGATTTTGTAAAAGGTACTATTACTGCTGAGCAGGGTCATTGGCAGGAAGCCACTGAGGGCTATTGGAAGGAAGACGAGACTTTCGTGTTGAACTTTAAGATAACAGGAACCTATAGCGGAGTTATCGGCGTAGCGGCAACTGAAGGTTACGAAAAGACGTATGACCAAGAAAAGCAAATGGACGTCTATACGGACAAGAAAGACCCTTATTATGCTCGTACAATAGTCGTTAAGGGCACTTGGAATATTACCGACGACCAGCGCATAGGAAGCGGTGGTATTATCGTGGTGGCCAATGGCGGTACGGTGAACGTTGCAGAGGGTAAGACCTTGAATATGGTCAATCAGGCTCAACTCGTAGTATTGCCTGGCGGTAAGTTGACAGGTAAGGGTAAGGTAGAGGTGAACAACGGTAATGCCAAAGGTAAGGAGAATTACAACGGTGGTACTATTGACGTAGCTACCTTCAACAACAATTTCGGTAAGTTCTATAATTATGGCAAGTTCCTCGTCAACGAGTATCACGGCGGTGCCCAGGAGAGTAACTTCTACAACCACTCTTTGGTAGCGATTGACCACTTTGGCATTTACGACAGCAGCACGGCTAATGCCCGCATCTTCAACGGCTGTCAGTTCTATGTGAAGAATAATGCTCGTATCCGTAACTATGAAGGTAAACAAGGTTCTGCACTTATCGTCGGTGGTGAGCTTATGTTCAGCAGCAGCATGGACGGCACGTCTACTCCTACCTACGTTGGCTTGGAAGCTGGTGCTCTGGTGAAGTGCGCAACACTTTACAACAACGGTACCTCTTGGACAGGTCCTACTGAGGGCTATGCAGCTTTGGAGATTACCGATAAGATTACTTACCTTAACTGGGAACAGAATCATCCCGAGCAAGGTGGCTACTTTGAGAACAACATCTACGTCAAGTCCGCTACTTGGGATAACGTTCCCGATGGTAATGGTATGGGTAAAAATGCTACTCCGGGTACTATTTACTATACTCAGTCGAAAGCTGACTATAAGATGTTCAGTATTGTTGCCAACTGTACAGCTGGTGGAACTAATGGTGTGACTAAGGTTCAAGATGCTGCAACCTATCTGCTGCCTGCTGACGGAGATTTCGCACTTGGTGTGAAGGGCTGTACTCCAGGCTTTACTGGCGAAGGTGTTCCTGTAGTTACTCCTAACCCCATCTACAGCTACGCCTTCGAAGATACCCATAACGGTGACTACGATATGAACGACGTAGTGCTGAAGGTGCAGGAGTTCACTGAGAATGACGTTCAGAAGCTGAGAATCAAGCTGGTGGCTATTGGTGCTACGCTGAATCTGAACATCCGCCTGTATCCTGCTGCAGAGCCTGGCGATGGCGAGGTAGCTCACTATGCTGGCGACTTCACAGTACTTGAGTACAATAATAAGACAGAGGTCCACGAGATGTTGGGAGTAGAGCAGGGCATGATGTTCAACACTGGTTGGAACGGCAACAAGAAAGAGCCTATCACCATCGTTATCAATAAGGGTAACTACAATCCTGCTGCACTGCCTATCGCTATCTACTCTGCTGAGCAGGGTGAGATTAGACTGGCTGGTGCTGGTCAGGCTCCCTATGGTGTTGTGATTCCTAAGGATTGGAGTTGGCCTACAGAGCGTACCAACATTGAAACTTCCTATAACGAGACAAGTACTACAGAAGGCGACCAGAGTTTCAAAAACTTTGCTGAACATGCAGGTGAGTCGCAGAAGTGGTTCAACCATCCAACAAACAAAGTGATGAACGAAAGTTCACTTGGCTATAATCAGTAATCAAATACACTAAAAGTATATTTCATTGGGGGAGGGCAGCTGCGCGATGCAGCTGCCCTCCTTTCGCATCGATTACCCGGAAATCGTAATTCTTTACCCGGAAATTGCAATTCCTACCCCCCGTTGCGGCAATTTCGCGGCAGAAGACCTGCAGATTTTCCCTCCTGAGCACCCTCCTGAATTCTCTAGAGAATCGAACGACTGCATAGGGAGGTAGAAATTTCTACCTGGCCTACTAGCCGGCTAATTCTCTAGAGAATTCAGAAGCAACTATTGAGCCGGGAATTTCAGGCTCTTAGAGCTCATTTTGCCTACTACCCGATGGAAAAAGCAGAAAAGCCTAGGATTATGCAAAAATAGGCATTTCTTTCCCAAAATGCTTTGCAAAGTCGGAAGAAATGATTAAATTTGCAGCGTGATTGCTGAATTGCAGTTCACCAAATTACTTCGTAAAAAGCATGAGACGCATAATATATATAGGTATAGCAAGTATGGCACTGGCCACGATGGCAACTTCGTGCCGGAAGAACTATTTCGACCAGAACAGCTACAACGAGATTGTAGAGCAGACCTGGCATAACGATACGGTGGACGCACGGCATACGTGGAGCCTGCTGCGCGACGGATATATCACGATAACTGCCAACGTGGAAGACGTGAAGCAAATCCGACTGCTGACGGCGAACCCCTACGCCAGCGACAAGGCCGAGGTGCTGACAACGGCAGAAGCCGCCGAAGGCGAACGGGTGGCAATGGTATATTCGGTGCCCACTATCTACGACAGCATCTATGCCGACGCAGTCACCACCCAGGGGGCCCACTACGTGAAGGCTATTCCCGTAGGGTCGGCGGCGGCCGACTTCGCCACGCTGAACACCAAGAACAGCGGCACATGGACGGACCCCAACAGGCAGGAAATATACTACTGCTACTGCAACTCGTTCCCCAAGCCGAGCTACAACTGGGACTTCAACGACTGCGTATTCCGCATGTCGAAGGAGGTGGTAGACGACTATACGCTGCGCCTCAACGTCACCCTGGAGGCGATGGGTACGCTGACCAAGACGGCTGCCGCCATCCGGCTGCAGAACGTGGGCTACGACCAGGTGGAGAGCGTCACGATTTCAAACAACCGCACCTTCGTACGCAATACCGACGTGGAGCGCACCTTCATCACCGGCAGCGACCTGCTGCTGAAGGGCAAGGACGGCTCGGCAGTCATCAACCTCTTCGACGACGGACACCTGGCATTCTACAGCCGCGTGGACCAGACGGGGCAGTACTACCGCTACTTCTATAACGTCAACCGGACCGTCAACGGCACCTACGCACAGTTTACAGCACCCACCGTCAGCTTCGACATCAAGTTCAAGCAGAACGACCTGGCACGCGACCTGACGTGGACCACCATCGACCCCTTCATCGTCTGCGCCTATAATGTGATGCTGGTAGAGGTGCATAAGTACAAGTATAAGCTCAACGAGGTGCTCTTCGACTACGTCGACAACCCGCAGGACTACCGCAACAGCTTCACGTGGGCGCTGGAGATTCCCTACTCCTGGTTCCGATGGCCCCAGGAAGGCAACGCAATGGGCAGCTACAAGAACGGAGCCCTCTACGGCACCTACTCAAAGCCCTACCACTCCTTCGGAGAATGGGGAGCCGACCGCACCAAAGCACAGGATTGGTATCTGTATCCGGAAACCAACATGGTCTACTGACTTTACGAAAAGTGTCATTCGCACACGTTTACGTAACCTTTAACGTTTTTTAAGTGGAAGAACATTCCCACTTATACATATTTTTATTAAATTTGCAGCCGAAACGGGTAAAGAACCCGACGGAACGTATAAATTTTAACTTATTATAAATCAATTAAACTAAATGACAATGAAAAAGTATTTGATGTTAGGCGTTGCAGCACTTGCCCTCGCAAGTTGCAACAAGAATGACTTCACGCCGATGACGCAGTCGGAGCGTGTACAGAGTCAGTACAATCAGGCATTCGTTAACACTTTCGGTCAGCCCGCTGCCAATCAGACTTGGGGCTTCGGTGGTGTAACGCGTGCAGTTGTTGACCCTAAAGGCAACATGTGGGATGAAATGCCTGAAGTTTCTCCCCAAGAAAAGAAAAAGGTTTTTGATTATGTAAACATGACTCGTCCTCAGATGAAATCTAAGGGTCATAAGTATACAGAGACTTTCCCCGAAAATATAACCGACTATTTTGTAAGTCAGGTATGGACAGGAACTGATACATACGCAACTGTAGATGGTACATCAACAGGAATTGTGGGTAGTTCAAAGATGAACCATCTCGTGTTTGCAGAGAGTGATGCTGCTACGATTACAAATGGCGATTTGAGCGAGACAGCTTGGTTCCATGTAAATGACTTCAATGCAGGTGACAACACAGATTGGAGTGGAAACATGCTTATTAATGATGCAGGTACGAAGGATTTCGCCTATCTTAGTTCTGATGACAGCAACTATCACAACAAGTGGATTGCTGTGAAAGGTGAAGATATTGATGCTTCTTTGGCAGGCTACTACTACATCTGCTTTGACTTCATTTCATTCCCTGACTACTGCTACACTGTTTTCCGTTTCAAAATTAATGGTCAAGAATTTACATCTAATCTTCCTGGAGCCTGGACACTTGAAACGGCTAAAGGCCAGACACTCACCTATACTGTATATGAAGGCGAGTGGCCCAATGGTAAAAATGTAGAACATACAATCACCGTTGGTAGCACAGAGTCAGAAGTATGGAAAATTGATAATGTCGTTCAGGGGAACCAGGCTATTCCAGCCAACGATGTTTATACCGACTGGATTGTTCGTATTGTTGCTGCCCAGCCCGCTGAGGCATATGATGGCCGCATCATGGGTGAGGACTTGAGCGCAAATGAGTCTTCAGACTTTGACTTCAATGATGTTGTGTTCGATTTTAAGATTACGGAAACAGGCGCTAAGATACTGCTCCAGGCTGCTGGTGGCACGCTGCCTCTGAAGATTGGTGGTACTGCAACAAGCGACGAGGATGGCGTAGAAGTACACAAGAAGTTTGGTGTAGATACCAATATCATGGTGAACACTGCAACTAACGCTTCTCCGAAGATTGTTACAAAGCCTGCTGTTCCATTTGAAATCGAAGGTACGTTTGAAGCAGATGGTTCCGATATTCCCGTCTACGTGAAGAAGAATGGTGAGTGGATGCCGCTGACAGCAAATGTTGGTGAACCAGCCAGCAAGTTCTGCTGCAAAACCACCACTAAGTGGGTTGACGAGTATGTTAGCATTGAGCTTGCATATCCTCAGTTTAGCGCATGGGTATCTGATCCCTCAGTTGATTGGGAGAGCACTGTTGTGGAGAAGTATATTGACTTAGACCTCACCAACAATGCTGAGTAATTGACGACATCAAATACGAAACTTTATATGAAGAAAGAGGGCGGTTGCGCGATGCAACCGTTCTTTTTTTGCAATTAATTTTGCAATATAAGATAAAAAACGTACCTTTGCAGAGATTATGGCACTAAATTATATTTGGATAGGTTTTTTCCTGATTGCTTTCGTAATAGCAGCAGTGAAGTTAATGGTTTTTGGCGACTTCGACGTGTTTCCTGCTATGATGGATTCTACGTTCTCATCGTCTAAGACGGCATTCGAGATTTCGTTAGGGCTCACGGGCGTATTGTCGCTGTGGCTGGGTATCATGAAGATAGGCGAGAAGGGCGGATTGGTGAACGCACTGGCCAGAATGCTGGCTCCCGTATTCTCGAAGCTGTTTCCTGAGATTCCCAAAGGCCACCCCGTGACAGGCAGCATCTTCATGAATATCGCTGCCAACATGCTGGGCCTCGACAATGCCGCCACGCCCCTGGGCCTGAAGGCGATGGAACAGCTGCAGCAGCTGAACCCCAAGAAGGATTGTGCCACCAACTCGATGATTATGTTCCTGGTGCTCAACACCTCGGGGCTGACGCTCATCCCCATCAGCATCATGGTGTATCGCGCACAGTTAGGGGCCGCCCAACCCACCGATATCTTCATCCCCATCCTGCTGGCTACCTTCTTCTCGACGCTGGCGGGCATCATCGTCACCTCCGTCTATCAGCATGTCAACCTGTTCAATCGCGTCATGTTCTTCACCTTAGGAGGTGCCTGCCTGCTGGTGACGGGTGTCATCTGGGGATTCTCGCAGATGTCGCCGGAGACGATGAACAAGGTGAGTACCTCAGTAGCCAACATCCTGTTGATGACGATTATCATCGGTTTCATCGTGGCCGGTATGCGCAAGCGTGTCAACGTCTACGAAGCCTTTATCGAGGGTGCCAAGGACGGCTTTACGACGGCTGTCCGCATCATCCCCTATCTGGTGGCTATCCTGGTGGGCATCGGTGTATTCCGTGCTTCAGGTGCTATGGACATGCTGATAGGCGGCATGCACTGGTGCGTAGAGCTGACGGGAGCCAATGCCGAGTGGGTCGACGCTATGCCTACGGCACTCATGAAACCCCTGTCGGGCAGTGGTGCGCGCGGCATGATGGTCGACGCCATGACCACCTACGGTGCGGACTCCTTCGTAGGCCGCCTGTCGAGTGTCTTCCAGGGCTCTACCGACACCACATTCTACATCCTGGCCGTCTACTTCGGCAGTGTAGGCATCAAGCATACGCGTCATGCCGTCACCTGTGGACTGTTGGCCGACCTGGCAGGCATCATCGCCGCCATCGCCATCTGTTATTTCTTCTTCGGATAAACGATTATGGCCAATCTGAAATCATTAGCAAAGGACACAGCCATCTACGGACTGTCAAGCATCGTGGGCAGATTCCTGAACTACATGCTCGTGCCCCTCTATACACACTATATGCCCAAGGCATCCGGCGACTACGGCATCAGCACCAACGTCTACGCCTATACGGCACTCATCCTGGTGCTGCTGACCTTCGGCATGGAGACCACCCTCTTCCGCTATGCCAACGACGAGCGGACGAAGCCCGACACCGTGTTTTCCACCACCTTCGCCGTAGTAGGTTCGCTGACGGCAGCATTCCTGTTGCTACTGTTTGCCTTCATCACGCCCATCAGCGGTGCGCTGGGCTATGCCGACCATCCCGAATACCTGCAGATGATGGCGGTGGTGGTGGCTCTGGACGCCCTGCAGGCCATACCATTCAGCTATCTCCGCTTCCAGAAGCGGGCCATCCGCTTTGCATCGCTGAAGATGCTGTTCATAGCACTCAACATCGCCATGAACGTATTCTATTTCGTGGTGCTGGGCAAGACATCGGTATTCTACGTGTTCTTCATCAACCTGCTGTGCACGGCCTTCATCACGCTGTTCTTCGTGCCCGACCTCTTCCGCATCCGCTGGCATTTCGACGGGAGGCTGCTGCGCCAGATGCTGGGCTATTCGTGGCCCATCCTGGTGCTGGGCATTGCAGGCATCCTGAACCAGGTGGCCGACAAGATTATCTTCCCCCTGGTATATCCCGATGCCGCCGAAGCTAACGTGCAGTTAGGCATCTATGGCTCATGCGTCAAAATAGCCATGATTATGGCCATGATTACGCAGGCCTTCCGCTATGCCTACGAACCCATCGTGTTCGCCAAGTCAAAGGATGCCGACAAGACCGAATACTATGCTTCGGCCATGAAGTATTTCCTCATCTTCACGCTGCTGGCATTCCTCTGCGTGATGGGCTGGATGCCGCTGCTGCAATACATCATCGGTGCCGACTATCGCGAAGGCTTGGGAGTGGTGCCTGTCGTGATGACGGCAGAAATCATGATGGGCGTCTACTTCAACCTGTCGTTCTGGTATAAACTCATCGACAAGACCATCTATGGCGCCTGGTTCTCGCTGGCCGGCTGTGTGGTGCTGCTGGCGGTCAACATCCTGTTGATCCCCACCTGCGGCTACTGGGCCTGCGCATGGGGCGGCGTGGCCGGCTATGGCACCGCGATGGTGCTGAGCTACGTCGTAGGGCAGCGGAAGAACCCCATTCCGTATCCTATGCACGACATCTGTCTCTACGTGTGTCTGGCCTACGTGCTCTATTGCTTCATAGAGCTGACGACCAAACTCTCAATGCCGGTACAGCTGGCCATCAATACGCTGCTGATTGGCGTCTTCGTGGCGGTCATCGTCAGGCGCGACCTGCCTCTGGCCAGTCTTCCCGTCATCGGAAGAGTGTTTCGCAAGGCCGGACACTCCAGGTAATCCGGATAATCCGGACATTCCGGAAACTCCTGTAATTCCTGAAATTCCGGAAATTCCGGACATTCCGGACCCCGCACGCAACCAAATATAATTAACGCAATATGAAGAAAATCTTATTATCATTGATGTGTGCCAGCTCGCTCCTGGCCAAGGCCGACGAGGGCATGTGGACACTCTACAACCTGCCGACGGCTGTGTACAGCCAAATGCAGCAGTATGGATTCCAGCTGCCTATGGAGCAGCTCTATCAGAGCGACCATGCCGTCAAGAATGCCGTTGTCAACTTCGGCGGCTTCTGCTCAGGAGTCGTGGTATCGCCCGACGGACTGGTGTTCACCAATCACCACTGTGGCTTCGATGCCATCCGTCAGCACTCGACGGTGGAGCACGACTACATGCTGAACGGCTTCGTGTCGAAGAGCTATGAGGAAGAGCTGCCCAACGAAGACCTGTTCGTCAGTTTCATGGTGGAGCAGAAAGACGTCACCGACCAGTTGAACCAGCTCGGCATGAGCAAGCTCAAGACCTACGAGGTAGAGGATTTCGTCGATTCCATCGAGAACGCCTGGCAGAAGGAAATCCGCCAGAAGGACTCCACCCTGCGCGTGGAGGTGAAACCCTTCTATGAAGGCAACAAGTACTATATGACCACCTACCGCGACTTCGAAGACGTGCGACTGGTGTTCGCCATCCCCAAGTCGATGGGTAAGTATGGTGGCGAGACCGACAACTGGATGTGGCCGCGCCAGACCTGCGACTTCTCCGTATTCCGCATCTATGCCGACCCCAAGACCAACGGCCCCGCCAAGTATTCCAAGGACAACGTGCCCTATCACCCCGCCTCGTGGGCTCCCGTCTCCATGCAGGGCTACAAGCCCGGCGATTTCGCCATGATTATGGGCTATCCCGGTTCCACCAGCCGCTATCTGAGCAGCTATGGCATCCGTGAGCGCCGCGACGCCATCAATGCGCCACGCGTGCAGGTTCGCGAAATCAAGCAGGAGGTGATGCTTCGCCACATGCGGGCTTCCGAGGCTGTCCGCATCATGTACGAGTCGAAGTATGCCCACTCGTCGAACTACTGGAAGAACTCCATCGGCATGAACAAATGTATCGATTCCATCGGACTCATCCGCCAGAAAGAGCTGTTCGAGGCCCAGATTCGCCTATGGCAGGACTCGACGGGTTACCTGAAAGGACAGCTCGACTTCGACAAGCTATCGCAGCTCTACCAGAAGCGCATGAATCTGACTCGCATCAGGACACTCTTCATCGAGACCTTCTTGACGTTCGACGACGAAGTGACCAAGCGTGCCTGGCGCATCAACTGGAGCATGCCCGTCAAGGGTCCTGAGGACAAGCCCAAGAAGCAGTACCATGAGTTCGACGACAACAGCAAGGAGTGGGACTTAGCCACCGACTGCGAACTGCTCACCGTGCTGCTGCGCAACTACCGCCAGCAGGCCGATGCTGAATATCTGCCGGATTTCTACGATACCATCGACAAGAAGTTTCATGGCGACGTGGCAGCCTACGTCAATGCCCTCTACCACAAGTCGCTGCTCATGAAGGGCAAGCGCATCTATTTCAATAAGAAGGGCTACCAGAAAGACCTCGGCATACAGTATGGCCTCTCCATTACTGAGGTGCTGGCAAAGATTGGCGCCGACCGCAAGCAACTGAACCGCGACATCGAAGAGCAGGAGAAACTGCTGTGTGCCGCCGTGCTGCGTATGGAGCAAGACATGCCCAACTATTCCGATGCCAACTTCACCATGCGCATGACCTACGGACAGGTGGGCGAATACTCGCTGGGCGGTCGTCCCTCCGGCTACTACACCACGGCCCGCTCGCTGTGGGAGAAAATGCAGCAGGCCGACAAGAATGTAGAATACTTCGCCGAACCCATCATGCACGAACTGCTCTCCAGCAAGGACTTCGGGCCCTACACCGATAAGCTGACGCAGACCATGCAGCTGTGCTTCCTCACCAACAACGACATCACAGGCGGCAACTCCGGTTCACCCGTGTTCAACGGCAAGGGAGAGCTCATCGGCTTGGCCTTCGACGGCAACTGGGACTCACTCTCCAGCGACATCTTCTTCGACCGTCAGCTGGCACGCACCATCAACGTCGACATCCGCTTCGTCCTCTTCATGATGGACCGCTGGGGACATGCCGACCGCCTGATGAAGGAAATAGGGGCCAAGTAGTCAGTACTTGCCCTATTTCTTCTTCCTGGGCTTACGGATGGCCCATCCTTCTTCGGTGAAATCGGGTGCTTCTCCCTTCAGCTTCACACCCTTGGGATTCAGGAATTGCATCCAGTCTTCCTTGTGGTAGGTTTTGGTAGGGGGAGTAGGTTTGGTAGGTTTTTTAGGGGAGGTAGGTTTTTTAGGGGAGGTAGGTTTTTTAGGGGATTGGGGGCGACGGGCGCCTTCTGAGGCGTCGTTACAGCGCACCTCGCGGTTCTTGTAGCGCTGGCCGTTCACGTATTTCATCACGCGGTCGGCATCCTCCTTAGGCACTTCGAAATACGACATTGTCGACAGCAGGTCGATATGTCCTACTGCCACGTGCCCGTGAACATTCTTATTCAGGAACTGCATCAGTTCGCCGGGGTAGAAGCCATCCTTCTTGCCGAGGTTGATAAACAGTTTGGTGTATCCCTCCGACGTCTGCGTCTTGCCCTTGTCACCAGCCGCCTTGCGACCTGTCTTCTCGTTGCGTTCGCCCCTCTTGTTCTCCACAGCCTCTATCTCCGGTGCATCGGCATAATAGGCCAGGAAACGGCCAAACTCCAGCGACACGATTTTCTTGATCAGGTCGTCCTTGTCGATGAATTCGAAATAGCGGTTGATGTCCTGCATAAACGGTGCTATCTGTTCCTCGTCCACGTCGGCCTTCACAATCTGGTCCATCACCTTGTAGAGTTGCTTCTTGCAGATTTCTGCAGCCGTTGGAATGGTGCCTTTTTCAAACTGCTTGCCAATTTCGCGCTCAATGTTGCGAATCTTGTGCTTCTCGCGCACGTGGACAATGCTGAGGCTGGTGCCCTTCTTGCCGGCACGTCCGGTGCGCCCGGAGCGGTGGGTGTAGTTCTCGATGTCGTCGGGCAGTCCGTAGTTGATGACGTGCGTCAGGTCGTCGACATCCAGTCCGCGGGCCGCCACGTCGGTAGCCACCAGCAGCTGTACGGTGTGCTGGCGGAACTTCTGCATCGTCAGGTCGCGCTGTTGCTGCGACAGGTCGCCATGCAGCGACTCAGCGTTGTAGCCGTCCTTTATCAGCTTGTCGGCCACCTCCTGCGTCTCTATCTTCGTGCGACAGAAGATGATGGCATAGATGCGCGGGTAGTAGTCTACCAGTCGTTTCAGGGCCAGATACTTGTCCTTGGCATTCACCATGTAGTAGATGTGGTTCACGTGTTCGGCACCCTCGTTGCGGCTGCCCACCACGATTTCCTTCGGGTCGTGCAGATAGCCTTTGGCTATGCGCTCTATCTCGCGGCTCATGGTAGCCGAGAAGAGCAGCGTGTTACGGTCTTCGGGAATACCCTCCAGAATGGCGTCGATGCTCTCAGAGAAGCCCATATTCAACATTTCATCAGCCTCGTCGAGCACCACATTGTAGACTGCGTCCAGCTTCGCCACGCCACGCTTCATCAGGTCAATCAGTCGGCCAGGCGTAGCCACGATGATGTGTACACCCTTGCGCAGGGCACGGATTTGCTGTTCGATGGACGCTCCGCCATAGACGGCCTCGATGTGGATGCCCTCCATGTATTTGGCAAAGTCGCGCATGTCGTCGGCAATCTGCAGACACAGCTCGCGCGTCGGACTGAGCACCAGAGCCTGCGTCTCCTTTCGCTCCGTGTCGATACGCTGCAACAAGGGTATGCCGAATGCCGCCGTCTTGCCCGTACCCGTCTGGGCAAGGGCTATCACGTCGTTTCTGTTGCCTAATAAATAGGGTATTACTTCCTCCTGTACAGGCATGGGCTGTACAAATCCCATCTCTTCAATGGCTTTGCGAATCCCTTCGCTGACGCCTAACTCTTCAAATGTCTTCAAAATCACTCTATTACTAATTCGGGCTGCAAAAGTAGGCAAAAGTTTTCATTATACCTTATATATATGCCACATTTTGTGGTTTCTTAACGTTTTACCTCTCAACTATCAACTGTCAACTCTCAACTCTACTCATACCGATACAGCCTGATGTGCAGTATCTTCCAGTCGCCGCAGGCTATTCTGACGTGCCTGCCCTGGTGGGTCTGGTCACCATTCAAGCGTCGCAGCAGCCTCATCTCGCCGGTTTCATCGATGGTCACTTCGTCCACGGCGGCTATGCCTATCCTTGGGCCGTTGAAGGTATGGCCATTCACCTTTTCTTTCCTCTTTCCGCTGCCGGCAACGTTGAAACCGTCTTCACCCAGCACCGTCTGTTCCTCACGAACCTTTTCATATTCGGTGGCAAAGTTGACAACCACCCCCGTGCCAGCCAGCAGATATTCGTTTTTGCCCCATTTCATCAGGATGGCGCCCCCCTCTGGCCATGTGGTGCCGTCGGAGGCCCGTGGGTCCCAAGGGAGCGTGAAATAGTGGCGACAGGTAATCACCATCCCGTCTTCCTCCACCCGGATAGTGCGTTCCTGGTCCTGCTGGTCGAAGAGCAGGCCCCATTGCCGTTGCACCTTGAACTTTGAACCTTTCATTTCGCGACTTCTCAGCTGGCACAACAGCGAATAGGCTGCGGTGATGCTCTGCGTCTGGCGGTCGGAAGCCTGGTCGATGGCAAAGGGTGAGAAGCCGAGGGCACGGTGCTCGCCAAAGGCATACATGGCGCGTGCGCCACTGTTTTCGCAGCATCGCGTTTCCGGGATGAAAAGGGGATTATTGGGCAAGGCATAGCGGTCGGCCCATCCCTTGAAGCCGCTGTCGTAGATATCGGGTGCCAAGCAGAGCAACTGCGGAGCCCCAGCGTGCCAGAAGTCGATGAGATGAGCCAAGGGTCCTGCCGCCGGATATTGCCCCGGTTGGCGTCCCCTGCTGTTCATGGCGGCATTCACGTAGAGCGGTATCCGGGAGTATTTCCTAGCCGTCTGGCACAAGCGACCCACGTAGCGGGCATAATGGTATGCCATGAACTTCTCCTCACCATAAGGGTCGTTGCCATACAGAGCCCGCCAGGTGGTGGAATGGTCGATTCCAACGGCCTTATAGAGCGACTTCGGAATCTCCGAGTCGTAGGCTTTCTCTGCCGCTTGCGAGTGGTCGCGTGCCGCCTCCAGCATACCGATTTCGTTTTCTACCTGCACCATACTGACCACATCGGCAGCCGTCATGCTGATGTGCTTCATCAGTTCACCAAAGGCCCGGTTGTCGGCCTGGAACACCTCTTCCGAGAAGGCGCTGGCAATCTCCAGGGGTTTCCCTTCTGCCGTGCGGGCTCGCGGAAACCGACGGGTGTCTTGCTTGAACCACAGGGGCGCATAGCATGACATCGAGTTCTTCCAGGCCCCAAACCATAGGAACACCACCTGCAGCCGGTTTTCGCGGGCACGCAGCACCGTACGGTCTATCAGCGTGAAGTCGAACCTCCCCTCTTCCGGTTCCAGCAGTTCCCAGTAGGCAGGCACCAGCACCGTGTTCAGCCCCAACGCCTTCATGCGAGGCATCACCTCGTCGATGTCTTCGACTGAGGTGGCTGCCGAGTTGCTCAGCTCGCCACCCAGAATAAACAGGTCATTTTGGGCCTGTAGCACTGAGGCAAAAAGTATCAGTAATGTCAGTAGTTTCGTACGCATCGTTCTCTGTGTTTAGGTTTGTTTTCTTATTGCAAAAGTAAGAAATAATTCCTTACACTCCAAATGTTTTCCCGAAAAAATCGCCTCTCATCACTCACCTTCATCCCTCTTCGCCCGATAAGGCACGCTTATTGCGCAATAACCTGCCTTTATTGGAGAATAACCCGCCTTTATTGGAGAATAACCCGCCCTTATTGGAGAATAAGGTGCCTTTACATGAGCCTTAACCCTGTGCATTAGTAATGCGCAGCCCCATGCATTAGTAACGCGTAGACTCAAGGCTCAAGAGGCACGCATCTACATGCAGGCTCTGAGTTGCTGGCGTACGGTCTTACGGGCCTGTCCTAATCGGTTTTCCACCTGCTTGTAGGGCAGTGCGAGTTCTTGGGCTATCTCGCCGACTTTCATGCCGTCGTAGATATGCAGACGGTAGACGCGGGCACAGGTTTCGGGCAGTCGCGCCAGGGAACGCTCCATGCGCTCCATGAGCTGACGGGCCGATATGACGGATTCCATCTCGCAGGTGGAATCGGCCTTTTTGATCAGGTGTTCGTATTCTTCATGGACGCGGCGGCGACGGTAGTAGTCGCTCACGGCGTGGCGGGCCATGGTGAAGACCAGGCAAGGCAGGGTTTGGGGAGTGATGAGCCTGTGGCTGCCGAGCAGGCGCAGAAACAGGTCTTGCACCATGTCCTGCGCCTCGTCGGCATTAGCAATGCGCACCGCGATGAAATACGTGATTTCATCGCGATGCTGAGTATAATAGTTGGTAATATGGTTGAACTTGTTATTCATTCACGACCTTCTGTATCGTTCCATCCTCGTTGTAGAACAGCCGCTGTACCTTCAGCGAGCGCAGATGGGTGATGTCGTTGGAGGGTACGCAGTCGTGGTAGAACAGATACCACTGCCCTCTGTACTCCACGATGGAGTGGTGGGTAGTCCAGCCCACTACGGGGTCGAGGATGACCCCCTGGTAGCGGAAGGGTCCGTAGGGATTGTCACCGATGGCATAGCACAGGAAATGGCTGTCGCCGGTAGAATAGGAGAAATAGTATTTGCCCTGATACTTGTGCATCCACGACGCCTCGAAGAAGCGATGCGGGTCGCCGGCCTTCATGGGCTGTCCATTCTCGTCGAGCACCACGACATCGCGGGGGGCCTCAGCAAACTGCTGGACATCGGCACTCATGCGAACCACGGCACTGGGGATGGCAGGAGCATCGGCTCGGGTGAAGAGCTCGCCCTGGTGGTCAGGAGCTGCCCCCAGGTCGACGAGTCCGTTCTGGTCGCCATACTTGCCCAGGACGGGAGCCAGTCCGCCGGGCAGCGGATGCCACCACTGCAGCTGTCCGCCCCAGAGTCCGCCGAAGTAGCAGTATATCTGGCCGTCGTCGTCCTTGAACACGCAGGGGTCGATGGAGAACGAGCCGCGAATGGGCTGCGGCATGGCCTTGAACGGGCCTTCCGGCTTGTCGCTGACGGCCACACCCAGGCGGAACACTCCGTCGTAGGCCTTGGCAGAGAAGATGAGGTAGTATTTGCCGTCCTTTTCCACGACGTCATTGTCCCACATCTGCTTCTCGGCCCACTGCACATCCTTGACATCGAGGATAGCACCATGATCGGTGGCCTCGTCGTGCTCTACGTCGTCCCACGACAGCACGTGGTAATCCTTCATTTGGAAGTGGCCGCCATCGTCGTCGAAGCATTCGCCGGCATCCCAGTCGTGGCTGGGGTAGACATACAGCCGTCCGTTAAACACATTGGCCGAGGGGTCGGCCATATAGTCTTGTGGAAATAAATAGCGTGGTTTCATATTCATTTGTTTTTAGTTCAAAGTTCAACGTTCAAGGTTCAAGGTTTCACCAGTTCAATGAGTTTGCTGATAAAGGGCTTGGGCCGGTTCTGGCGGTCGAAGAGTGTGGCATAGTCGGTACGGCCCTTGATGGGGAAGTCGTTGCGCCAGGAGTTGGCATCGTTCAGACACCAGAAGTTCACTCGTAGGATGTCCTGATGGTGACCCAGCAGCATCCGGTAGAAGCTTACCCAGAAGTCTTCTATCTTCTTTTCCTGCTCCTTGGTCAGCCCCTTCTTGTAAGGGTCCATCTCAGGGCGGTAGGCGAAGCGGTCGCTGACGTTGGCCCCTGAGAATCCGAAGGGATTGGGCAGTACGGAGAGGTCGAGTTCTGAAAAGAATGTTTTGACGCCCGTAGCCACAATGGTGTTGATAGAGTGCTCGTATTCCTGCACGTAGTTGTTGTCTTCCAAGATGAGGTGGCCCTGCATGCCGATAGCCGTAACGGGCAGTCCCTGCCTGATGAGCGGACCGAAGAAGCGGCAAACACCCTCCACCTTCGAAGCCTTGTTCATTGAGAAGTCGTTGTAATACAGTTCCACCGTCGGGTCGGCCTCATGGGCATACTGGAACGCCAGCGGGATATAGTCGGCACCCAGAATCTGGTAGAAGAGGCTCTTGCGGGGCGTTCCGTCATCCTCAAAGGCCTCGTTCACCACGTCCCAGGCATCCACCCGACCGCGGAAATGATTGACAATGGTATAGATATGTTCGCGCAGACGCTTCTTCAGCACTTCGGCACTCACTAAGTTGCCTTTCTCATCGTAGTGGAACCAGGGGGCACACTGTGAATGCCAGACGAGACAGTGGCCCAGCACCTTCAGGCCGGCAGCCTTGGCCTTGTCGACGAACTTGTCGGCCAGCGTGAAGTCGTAGACACCCTCCTTCGGATGAATCACCTCGCACTTCATGCAGTTCTCGGCTACCACCCAGTTGAAGTTTTTCGTGATGACGTCCCAGTTAGCAGTCTGGTCGTTGGACACCTGTCCGGTGACGTCATGAACATTCGAGCCTGTCAGGTCAGCTTCCACCTCCCACTGATTGACGCTGACCCCCGTGTACCAATAGTCGCGGTAGGCGTCCTTCAGGGTCGTGGTGGGCGCATCGGAGAGACTGCGTTTGCCTACAACTCCTCTCGAGCTCTGCGCAAACGCTGTCTCAGATGCAAACACTACTAATATAAAAACTACTAACCTAAAAACTTTCATTTACTTGTTACGCTTTTCTATTTCAATGTTGATCTTGTCGATGACCTCATCCGTCAGCTCATACTTCGAGATGATGAACATGGCCAGCCCTAACAGCAGGGCGGGGATGACACATACCAGCCACAGAATGCCCTGCTCGGCAAACGGCGTCTGCACGGTCTCCTTGGCATTGAAGCCCACGTAGGCCAGCACCAGTCCGGGCACCACACCGCCCAGGGCCATACCGGCCTTGAAGAAAATGCCTGTCAGCGCGTTGACAATACCCGAGATGCGCTTGCCCGTGGTGTATTCACCATAGGAAATGACCTCAGGCACCAATGCCCACATGTAGCCCGTAGCCACGATGACACCCGTCGACTTGATGAACTGTGCCACATAGACTATCCACATTTGCGACTTCAGCGACGGAACCACGGACACCACATAGAGGATGGCCATGCCGATAATGGCTATGGTCAGGAAGATGTTGAACATGCCGCGCTTGCCCACCTGCTTCTTGATGGCAGGCACCAGGGGCATGAAGATGAAGGCAGGCACCGAACCCAGTCCCATGAAGATGGCCAGCTGGTCGCTGGTGGCCTGCAGGTTACAGGTCATATAATAGGAACCGGCTGCATTGCCCACCGACATCATGGCAAAGGCCGTGATGAAGAAGAAGGCCAGGATGCGCAGCGGGCGGTTGCGCACAAACTCCTTCCAGAGGTCCGATACCTTCACGTCCTGCATATCCTTGGCATCCATTACCACGCGCTCCTTGGTCTGCGTGAAACAGAAGAA
Organism: uncultured Prevotella sp.; assembly: GCA_946623195.1. Next base: position 28,029 of record CAMOQW010000003.1, on the reverse strand, counting down.
GAGCAGCACCATGCCTACAATGGCATAGATGGCCATCGTGGTAAACCAGGCCGCCGCAGCATCCGGCGTATTGATGATAGCCTCGCCGCTGGCATCCTTGGGAGCAAAGACCGCAACCACCAAGGGAATGCCCGACGCCACACAGAGGCCTCCCACATTGGCCAGGAACATACGGACCGACGTCAGCGTGGTGATTTCATCGGTGTCGCGGGTCAGCGATGAGTTCAGTGCACCGTAAGGCACATTAATTAAGGTATATAGCATGGACATGCCCACATACGTGACGTATGCGTAGACCAGCGAAGGTGCAAAGCCATTCCAGAAACACAAGATGGCAAAACCCGTCAAGGGAATGCCGCCCAAGACGAGGTAGGAGCGGTATTTGCCCAACTTGGGATTGTGCTTGTCGACATAGGTGCCAACCAGGGGATCCCACAGTACATCCACCAGACGAACCACCAGGAACATGGTGGCAGCATCTGCCGGGTCCAGACCATAGATGTTGGTATAGAAGAACAGCAGATACATGCTGATGGTCTGATAGATAAGATTCTGAGCCAGGTCACCGGAGCCGAAGCCGATGCGCTGTAGCCAGGATAGTTTGTAGAAGCCTTTTGCTCCTTGTGTTTCGTTTGTAGCCATGAGTTGTAATTAGTTATTTCCGTTTGCAAAGGTAGCATATTCCGTTGGAATCGACGTTTCCCTATGTTACAAAAAGCATTCTCTTTTGTTGCATGGGCTAATAAAGTGCTGATATTTTGTCGGTTCTTCTAAGTTTTTGTTTACTTTTGCACTCAAACTAATAACAATCTGAATGATGATGAAGACTCACAGACTTTTTCCCTTTCTCCTGCTCCTCATGGCTTGCTTAGGAGCAGAGGCCAAGATTCAACTTCCCCAACTCTTCCAGTCGGGTATGGTGCTACAGCGTGGCAAACCCATCCCCGTGTGGGGCAAGGCCAGTGCCGGTCAACAAATTACCGTCCGCTGGCAGAAGAAACAGTACACCACCATAGCCGACCAGGAGGGCCGCTGGCGCTTAGACCTGCCCAAGACAAAGGCCGGCGGTCCCTATACATTAATCATAGGTGAGGGAGCCGACGAGATACAGTTGACCGATGTCTTGGTGGGTGACGTCTGGCTCTGCTCGGGTCAGTCGAATATCGACGTCACCATCGAGCGCGTCTATCCACAATATACTCATGAAATCGATGCCTTCGACAATCCCGAAGTGCGCCTGTTCCGCGTGCAGAATGAGACCAATATCCACGGTGTGCAAGACGACATCCGGCCAACCTCCATCAACTGGAAACCGCTGAACAAGCAGAATGCCTGGCTGTTCTCGGCTGTCGGCTCGTTCTTAGGACTACGCATGCACACCAAGACCAACGTGCCGCAGGGCATCATCGTCAACAGCTGGGGTGGTACGCCCATCGAGGCTTGGATTTCTGCCGACTCTCTGCAGCGCGACTATCCCATGCAAATAGAAAAGATGCGCCTCTATCAGGACGATGAACTAGTGCGCGCCCAGCAGCGTGCCAACCAGCGTGCTAACGACCGCTGGACCCAGCTGCTCAACGAGAAAGACCCTGGAGTGCAGCAGCACTTTACGGCTCTCGACTACGACGACTCTGGGTGGCCAACGGTCAACCAGTATTCGATGGAATGGGCCAAAAAGCAGGGGCGTGGCATCGTGGGCAGCATCTGGCTTCGCCAGCATGTGCAGGTGGACAAAGCCCATGCCGGACAGCCGGCCCGCCTGCTGCTGGGCACCCTGTTTGATGCCGACTATACCTATCTGAACGGACAGGAGATAGGCCGCACCTACTATCAGTACCCGCCCCGCCGCTACGATATCCCTGCTGGCATGCTGCGCGAGGGCGACAACGTCATCACCGTCCGGTTCATCAACAAATACGGCACGGCTCATTTCATCAAGGAGAAACCCTATATGCTGGCTTTCGGCGACGACCGTTTCAGCCTGAACCCCATGCCTGCCGACTTCATCCCGCTGAGCGAACAGTGGAAGCATCATGCAGGTGCCGATATGCCGTCATGTCCCAGTGGCGATGTCTCGCTGCAGAATATGGCCACCACGCTCTATAATGCCGTGCTCTATCCACTGGCTCCCTACGCCCTGAGCGGTGTGGTGTGGTATCAGGGCGAGTCGAATGCCGGCAATCCCGCCCCCTACGCCGACCTGCTCAGAAAGCTGATGGGCTGTTGGCGCAGTCGCTGGCAAGACCCTGAGATGCCATTCTGCATCGTGCAGTTGGCCAACTACATGGAGCCTAGTGCACAGCCCCAGAACTCCAGCTGGGCCCGTCTGCGCGAGGCCCAGCGCCTGGTAGCCAAGACGGATGCCCATGCCGAAATGGCCTGTATCAACGACTTGGGCGAAACCGTCGATATCCATCCTCTGCGTAAAAAGGAGGTGGCCGAGCGTATCGGACTCTGCTTTGATAAACTTTTATATAATAACAAGGTAAAGCTATCGCCAGAGGTCGTTGCTGTCGAAGTCAAGGACAGCAAAGTCATACTGACCTTGGACCAACCCGTACAGGCCGGCGATGCCTACGAAGTGGAATTGAGTACCGATGGCCGCAGCTTCCGCAATGCCTCAGCCCGCACGGAGGGTTCGCGACTGATTATCAACACGGATGGCGAGCCCGCCGTCAAGGTGCGCTATGCATGGAAGGACAATCCCCTGCGTGCCAACATCCGTTCGCTCACGGGTTTACCCATGTCGTCCTTTGAAATGAAGATAGAGTAATCAAGGAGTGGGGGTGATGCTCGCTATCACCGTTTCGATGCCAGAAAACGGATGACGGCATTGCGGATGCTAGTGAGCCCGAAGTCGGCGGGATTCACCTGACTGATGGGAATCCAAAGGGCTTCGGCAGCATCGTCGGCAGCCGTTATCTGTCCGATGGCTTCATTGCTGACAGGCACCAGGAAGTCCATGTCAAGCGTATGGATGCCCATGCCACTATACTCGTAGACATTAGGATTGGAGAAGAGATAGCGGATGTCTTCAACGTCAAGACCCGTCTCCTCCTTGATTTCGCGCCGCATGCCCTCCTCCACCGTTTCGCCCATGTCGACAAAACCACCCGGCAGGTCGAGGGTTCCCTTGGCCGGCTCCTTGCCGCGCCGCACCACCAGCATCTCCTTTCGCTCGTTGACGATGAAAGCCGCAGTAGCCGAACAAGGGTTGGCATAATACACAAAGCCGCAGTCACGGCAGCACTTACTCTTGAAGTTGTGTACTTCAAAATGCTTACTGCCACACACCGGGCAGTAAGCAAATTTTTCAAGCGGATGTATCATTTGATGACCGTTTTTTCTTCTTTACCTTTCCCAATCGTCAGTACGGAAGGGGAACAGAGGCAGTCCGCCGGCATTGGCCAAATTGCCCAGCTGCCAATTGCGGAAACAGTAGCGCACGGCCACGGGCTGCTTCACCTCAGGACTGACGATGGTGATGCACTCGTCCCAGTAGCCGCCGCCAGGTTGCCAGAAGTGGCGGGCCGTGGCAGGACGGAACACGCGGTCGGCACCTGCCACCTCGAAGCCCTCAATGCCCTCGAAGCGGCTAATGGCACCATAGTCGTCGTTCAGGTGAATCATCACGGTGTCGTTCTTCACCTGCATGTCCTTATACGAAGGACTCGTGCATATCAGACCACCCTGACCGTAGGTCTTGTTCAGGGCCAGGAAAGCCAGACGCTCGCCCACTTTCTGCTTCTGGGCAGGGTGAATCTGAGTGCCCTCGTATGGGAAAACGCAGTCGTTGGTACATACCAGACCGCTGTTGGGGATGATTTTAGAGGCCTTGAACTGCTGTTCCTGCAGAAAGGCATTCCACGTGCCCTGCTTGTCACCGCTGTCAAAGGGAGCTATCTGGACGAAGTAGAAGGGAATCTCGCCCAACTTGAATTGACCGCGCCATTGTTCCACCAACAACTTGAGACGCTGGGAATACTGGTCGCCGGGGTCGCCGACATTGGAACAGCCCTGATAGAACAGGATGCCCTTGACGGTGGCGTTCAGGATGGGATTGAATGTGCCGTTGCCCCAGAGCAACGAACGGTGATAGTCCCACTGCCACCACTTCTTGCAGATTTCAACGCTGTCGGTAGGGTCGTTAGTGTACTTCTCCAGGTTTTCTTTCGTCAGCCAACTTTCCACTCGCGAGCCACCTTTGTTGGCCTCGATGAGTCCGACAGGAATCTGGAGCACGCGGGCCACCATCTTGGCAAAGAAGTAGCCTGTAGCCGAGAAGTCGCCAACGGTCTGGGGCGTACAGACTCGCCACTGACAGTTAGCATCGTCCAGCGGAGTGGCCGACATCACGCTGGGCACCTTGACAGAACGGATATAGGGGAAGGCTGCGGCATCGACGACCTCCTGATTATAGTTCACCACGGGGCAGTTGCCAAAGCCCTTGACAGGCATCTCCATGTTCGACTGACCGGCACACACCCACACCTCGCCAGCCAGCACGTTCTGGATGCTTACCTCGCCCTCGCCGTCGTCGAAGCGGATGCTCAGCGGTGTGAAACTGGCAGCGGGAGTCGTCACAGTAGCCAGCCAGCGCCCTAGCCGGTCGGCTTTTGCGGTTACGCGCCGGTTATCCCACGACGTGGTGACGCTGACGGTGCTGTTGGCGCGTGCCCATCCCCACAGTCGAACCTGCGTTTGCTGTTGTACTACCATGTTGTCGCCCACCAAGTGCGACAAGCGAACCTTTGCCTCTGCTCCCACCATCAGCGTGGTCAGCAAGGCAAACAAAAAGAATCTTCTATTCATGATTTTTACTATTTGATATTTACTAGTCACTGGTAGAACTCCAGGTTGACGCCATAAAACAAGGCATCCCTGAAACCCACCGCCTCCATGTCGTAGGCCCGGCCGTCGAGAGCGCAGCCCGTAATCTTGTTGTCGAACATGGTGCGGTCGAAGGTCAGCTCGATGCGGTGCGTCTGGTCGTCGCCAAAAAGCACCTCGCTTTTCAGTTCAAAAGTGTAGCCGCTCTCGCCCCACAGGCCCCTTACCTTATGATAGCACCAGTCGCCCATACTGGCACATACCGACAGCCGACCGTTGGCCGTCGACCATCCGTTGGTCTTCTCCAAGGCAGGCATGCTGTTGTGGGGCTTGATGTCCAGCTGGTATAACGACCTCAGCCAACTAGGGTCGTAACTTCCTAGTAGCTGGCGCTGCAGTGAGTCGATGACGTTGGTGCCCTGGGGCGAATAGAAATCGATGTTGACCGCCAGGAATTCCGGCTGCAGACTTTGTGTGCAGAGGAAGGCTCCGTCCTGTGTCACCATGATGTCGGCTACACGGGCCTTTTCCGGGGTCACGATACGTCGCCCATACAGCTGGTAGCCACGGCTGGGCATAGTGCTCTCCTTCAGCGAGTCCACGCGTCCGTCTGGCTGCTGATGCAGATAAGTGTAGAGGGGAATGACATAATTGCCCACGCGGATGGTTGTCTTGATGAAAGGCTCCGTTTGGCCCGAACCGTCAGCACGCAGCTGTTGCCAGTATCTGCCATTCATCACTGGCACCACATAAAGATAGCGTCGCCCCTCATACTCCTTGATGGTGACGGGCAGCAGCTGGCCCGTATTCTGGCTGGTGATGCTGATGAGAGTGGTATCCAAAAGCAGGTCGTTGCCTTGCCCGTCGTAGATGGCCAGATAGAGAGGGGTACACAACTTCTGCACGCGCACCACGGCATCATCGCCATTGCTGCACGATGCGGCAACGACGGCTCCGACCAACAGGGTCAGCAAGCTCCTACTGATTCGCTTCAGTGTCTGCATACCATTGCTTTAGGTGCTGCAAAAATAGTAATTTTAACTCAAACCACCAAATTTTAAACAGAAAAAGCCAAAAGTCTTCACGAAATCAATCTTTTTTTGTACTTTTGCAGCCAAAAGTTATCAAATCAGCGTAAAGACAATGAAGAAATACCTCATCCTAGCAGCCACCGTGCTCGCTATTGCATCGTGTAGCGAAAAGAAATTCCATGTGGAAGGCAGTATCGAGAATGCCCGCGATTCCATACTCTATTTTGAGAACATCTCGCTGGCAGGTCCCGAAGTGCTCGACTCGGTCAAGTTGGGCGGCGACGGTGCCTTCAGCTTTGCCGGCCAACAGCCTGAAGCCCCTGAGTTCTACCGTCTGCGCATCGGCGACCAGATTATTTCGCTGTCTATCGACTCTACCGAGACGGTCACCCTCCGAGCCCACTATCCGCAGATGGCCAGAGAGTATGAGGTAACGGGTTCTGACAATTGTCAGAAAATCAAGGAACTGGCCCTGCTCCAGATGGACTTGCAACAGCGCGCTCTGGCCGTCAGCCGGATGGAGGATCTCAGCGTCGACCAGTCTAACGACAGCATACTCAGCATGATTCGCCATTATAAGGAACAAGTGAAGATGAAATACATCTTCCCCGACCCTTCCAAGCCTTACGCCTATTTCGCCTTGTTCCAGACCTTGGGCAACATGCTGCTGTTCAACCCTCGCACCAACAAGGACGACATCAAGGTGTTTGCCGCCGTGGCCACCAGTTGGGACACCTACTGGCCAACGGCAGAGCGTGGTGCCAACCTGCACAACATCGCCATTGAGGGCATGAAGAATGTGCGCATCAGCGAGGCCGGACAGAACCAGACCATTGATGCCTCGAAGATACAGACGGCAGGACTTATCGACATCACGCTAGCCGACAACAAGGGTCAGCAGCGCAGCCTGACCGAACTGAATGGAAAAGTGGTGCTGCTGGACTTCCATGTCTTCGCCCAGAGCGAGTCGCCGGCCCGCATCCTGATGCTCCGCGAACTCTATAACAAATATCATGCCCAGGGCTTTGAAATCTATCAGGTAAGTCTGGACCCCGACGAGCACTTCTGGAAACAGCAAACAGCAGCCCTGCCATGGATTAGCGTGCGTGCCGACGACAACAGCGCCTCGTTCCTGACAATCTACAACGTGCAGGCTGTTCCTGAATACTTCCTCATCGACCGTGGCAACAACCTCGTCGGACGCTCCCAGCAGATTACTGACATTGACGCTGCCATCAAGAAATTGCTGTAGAACAAAAAATGCCGAAGCTCAAGAGCCTCGGCAGGATATCAGTGCAACAATGGCTGGTTCGCTAAAAGCTGCGTAGCCAGGCCTTCAGCTCCAGCATCATCTCGAAGTGGTAGGCAAACGACTGGCGGATGCCGAAGCCGTGACCTCCCGAAGGATATAGATACATGGCGGCAGGCACCTTATTGGCATACAACTCCTCGTAGTAAATGACACTGTTCAGTGGCGATACGGTCTTGTCGTCGTGAGCCAAGGCCAGGAAGCATCGTGGCGTATGTTTGTTGATGTGCTGTTCGTTGCAATACTCGTTCACCAGCTTGCGCTTGGGGTTCTTGCCAAGCAGGTTATCGCGTGAACCCTGATGGGTAGTGCCCTGCTCCATCGAGATGACAGGGTAGAAAAGTATCTGGAAATTGGGCTTGGCATCGCCAGTGGCATGGGTGGCAACGGTGGAGGCCAGATGGCCGCCGGCCGAGAAGCCCATGATACCGACATCCTGCGGGTTGACATGCCATTCATTTGCATGGCGCCGCACCAGCCTAACAGCCTCCTCGGCATCTTCGGCAGGAACCTTGTAATGGCCGTGCGGCATACGGTATTTCAGCACGATGAGTGCTATGCCCTGCCCGTTGAAGAAGGGAGCCCAGTCGGTACCCTCGTGCTGCATGGCCAAGTGCTGGTAGCCGCCGCCTGGACAACAGACGATGGCACGTCCGGTAGCCTTTTTCTCATTAGGCAGAAAAACGGTAACCTTCGCCATGTCCTGCGCGTCACCATTACTTGTTTTTGGGCCGTCGGGCCAGAGATTCATCTCGATGGGCTTCTGAGCCGAAGCCAGGGTGGTAAGAACCAACATAAAGGTCAGAAGAAACGTTTTTTTCATCTTTCAGCGATTTTATTGACGGTGCAAAGATACAACTTTTTTCCGAAACGACACACAAAGCCGGTATCTATTTTTAACCGCGTCAAGGCATACAGGCATTGGGAGGTGAAACAAACTACAATATCAGCTGTTTTAGTCGGTTAGGGTCAAAGAGATTCTGAGCCACGTCTTGCAATTGCTGCGCAGTGATGGCATCAATTTGCTGCAAAAGGGTGTCGATGTTGCGCTCCCTGCCGTCATGGAGGAAATTTCTGGCAATGTCGAGGGCAAACTGTTCGCGATTGTCGCTGGCTATGGCAAGCTGACCCTTCAGCTGGCGCTTGGCAGCAGTGAGTTGGCGGTCGGACAGGGGATGTTGCATGAATCGGTCCAGTTCGCGGTTGACTAGTCGCAAGCAACACTTCACGTCGTGGTGGTCGCAGCCAAAATAGACACACCAGGCTCCCGTATCGCTATAGCTGGCCATGGTACTCTCGACAGTATATACCAGTCCGTGGCGTTCACGCAGCGAAAGGTTCAGACGGGCATTCATGCCCGGACCACCCAGCATATTGTTGAGCAAATAGAGTGGCAGGCGGCGCTCATCGTTGTGGCTGTAGGCCCGCTGGCCCAGCATGACGTGGGCTTGGTGGTGATTGTCTTTAGAGGTAAAGGGTGAGGGGGAAGAGGTAAGAGGCGAGAGGCGAGAAGGGAGAGAATTGTTCGAGCCTTGATTGCCTCCTGTCACACCTCTCACCCCTAACTGATCACTTCTCACCTCTAAATATCTGATCAGCCGATTGAAATTCACATCGCCATAGGCGAAGAAGATGGCATTGCCAGGACGGTAGTAGCGATAGGTGAAGCGACGGGCATCGGCAGAAGTAAACGACTGTACCCGTTCAGGCGTTCCTAATATGTTATGTCCCAGAGGATGCCCTTGGAACAGTAGGTTCTCAAACTCGTCGTAGATGAGTTCGGCCGGAGAGTCGTTGTAGCTCTCTATCTCGTCGCAGATGACATCCACCTCGTGGCGAATCTCCTGTTCCGGATATTCGCTGCAAAAGACAATGTCAGTCAACAGGTCGGCAGCCTTCAGGAAATGTTCCTTCTGAACAGCGGCATAGAAGACAGTGTCCTCTTTGTTGGTAAACGCATTGAGGTCGCCCCCGACTCTCTCCAGGCAGTTGAGTATCTGGAAGGCGGAGCGGCGGCGAGTGCCTTTGAAGCTGACGTGCTCGCAAAAATGGGCCAAGCCCTCTTCGCCAGCCATTTCCTGACGCGAGCCGGCACCGATGCCAATGCCGCAGTAGACCACGGGGGAAGGGGACGGAAGTTGGATCACGCGCAGGCCATCTGATAGGGTTGCTGTATTATAATTCGCCATAACTGGGTGCAAAGGTAAGAAAAAAAGTTGATAGCAGATGGTTGGTAGTTGGAATTTATTTCGTATATTTGCACCCCGAAATATAATGTTTTGTCAGAATATGCGTAAAGTTATTGGTATCGGCGAGACTGTTCTCGACATCATTTTCCGTAACGAACTGCCTATTGGTGCTACGCCTGGCGGCAGCACCTTCAATGCCATCATATCGCTGAGCCGTGCGGGCGTGGCTACTAGCTTCATCAGCGAGACAGGCAACGACAGGGTGGGGCGTATGATTATCAAGTTTTTGGAAGACAATGGCTGCGAAGCAGACAGCATAAACATCAATCCCGACTCGAAGTCACCCCTGTCGCTGGCATTCCTCGACGAAAAGAACGACGCGGAGTACGTCTTCTATAAAGACCACCCCCACGACCGGCTGGAGTTCGCCTTCCCCAGTGTAACTGCTAATGACGTGGTGCTGTTTGGTTCCTACTATGCCCTGAATCCCGTTATCCGCCAACAAGTGAAGGGCTTTCTGGATTATGCTCACGAGCAGGGGGCCATCCTTTACTACGACGTGAACTTCCGGGCATCACATCAGCATGAGGTCATGAAGCTGCGCCCCAACCTGCTGGAGAACTTCGAGTTGGCCGACATCGTGCGCGGTTCGAAGGAAGACTTCGAACACCTCTTCAAGAAAAGCGATGCTGACAGCATCTATCGGGCCGAGATAGCATTCTACACCAAAAATTTCATATACACCCAGGCTGCAGAGCCCATCGAGCTGCGTGCCGAAGGCGGACTCTGCAAGCAATATGCGGTGCAGCAGACGGAGACGGTGAGTACCATAGGGGCCGGCGACAACTTTAATGCGGGCTTTATCTACGGACTGCTGCAGAACGGCATCACCCGCCGTGAATTGAAACTGGGACTCAGCGAAAGGCAATGGGACAGCATCATCGGCTACGGACAGCAGTTCTCTGCCGAGGTATGCCACAGCCTCTACAACTACATATCGCCAGAATTCGGTGCCCGGTGCAAAAAAGCATTGAGCGAGAAAAAACTATAACAAACGAAAACAAAATACACTACTCTATGCAGAAAATTACTGAGAACATCTATTACGTAGGCGTCAACGACCGCAACAAGTCGTTGTTCGAGGGGCTGTGGCCTCTGCCCTACGGCGTCAGTTACAATGCCTATCTGATTGACGACGAGAAAGTTTGTCTGATTGATACCGTGGAGGTTGACTTCTTCACGCAGTTCATTGAACACATCCGGGAAGTCATTGGCGACCGCCCCGTCGACTATCTCGTTATCAACCACATGGAGCCGGACCATAGCGGTTCTATTGCACTCATCAAGAAATACTATCCCAACATCCAGATTGTGGGCAACAAGAAGACATTCCAGATGATGGAGGGTTTCTATGGTATCAGCGACGGTACGGTGGAAGTGAAAAACGGCGACACACTATTGCTGGGTAGGCAAACGCTGAACTTCGTGCTGACTCCCATGGTGCACTGGCCCGAGACGATGGTAACACTATGCGGCACTACCCTGTTCAGCGGTGATGCCTTCGGCTGCTTCGGTGCACTGAATGGTGGCATCATCGACGAGCAAATCAACTGCGACAGCTTCTGGCTGGAGATGGAGCGCTACTACTCGAACATCGTGGGCAAATATGGCACACCGGTGCAGAACGCGCTGAAGAAGCTGGCTGGTGTCAAACTCGACTACATCTGTGCCACCCACGGTCCCGTATGGCACCAGTATATCGACAAGGTGATGACCACCTACGACCGACTGAGCAAGTATGAGACGGAGCCGGGCCTCGTCATCTGCTACGGCACCATGTACGGCAATACGGAGCGCGCTGCCGAGGTGATAGCCCGTGCTGCATCGGAGGCCGGTGTGAAGAACATCGTGGTGTACAACGTTTCGAAAACTCACCACTCGTACATCATTCGCGACGTTTTCCGCTATCGTGCCCTTATCGTGGGTGCGCCGACCTACAATACCGCTCTGTATCACGAGATGGACGTGCTGCTGTCTGAATTGGCCGGCAAGGACATCAAGAACCATCTGCTGGGTTGGTTCGGCTCTTACGGATGGGCTTCGAAGGCTGTCAGCGAGATACAGAAATGGAATGATGAGCGACTGCACTTCGAAACCGTCGGTGAACCTGTAGAAATCAAGCAGAGTCTCACGGCAGAGACGAAAGCACAGTGTGAGGCATTAGGTCGCGCTATGGCTGAACGACTAAAGCAAGAATAAACGCCCCGCCCTCAGTGAATAAGACAGCATTGCAGCTGCTATAAGGAATCGCCTTATAACAGCTGCAATGCTTTTTGCAGAATATCGTTGGTCTCGTTGATGATGTTGAAGTATTCGTCCATACCCCAGAGGTCGCGAGCTATGAGGGCCTTCAACTGAGTGCGCAGATAGGGCAGCGTCTTGTTGAGTTCGGCATCATCGATTGGTTTAAGGTCGTTCTTTGCAGCCTCGGCCAGTATGCCATCGATGACGCTCTGGGGCACCTCGTAGTGCTGTTGGAAGTCGGCAAAACGGGGGTATTGCTGTTGCAACTGCTTCCGATGCTGGTCTACATAGTGTAGATTGGCATTGATGATGTACGACTTGGCAGAGAGTTGCCGATGGAATCGCGTATATTTCGTAGTGTCCAGCGGAACGAACTCATCGGGCATGATGCCACCACCGCCATACACTACGCGGTGTTGCTTCAGGGTATAGAACTTGAGTGAATCGGCAAAGTGGACGCTGTCTGCCGACATCAGTTCGCCGCTCTTCAGACGGTGCAGCATATCCTCGGCATAGTCTTTCTGCTTGCCTTTCTCGTATGGCTTCTGTATGCAGCGGCCTGAGGGGGTGTAATAGTGGGCGATGGTGAGGCGAATCATCGAACCGTCGGGCAGGTCGATGGGGCGCTGCACAAGCCCCTTTCCAAAGGTGCGGCGTCCCACCACGATGCCCCGGTCGTGGTCTTGAACGGCACCGGATACGATTTCGGCTGCTGAGGCAGTATAGCTGTCGACCAGCACAATGACGCGGCCTTTCTCGAACAGTCCGCCGCCTTTGGCCTTATACTCCATGCGCTGTACGGTGCGTCCTTCGGTGTAGACGATGAGATCGTCATGGTGTAACAGCTGGTTGGCAATTTCAACGGCAGCATGCAGATAGCCGCCTCCATTCTCCTGCAGGTCGAGCACCAGAGTTTCCATGCCCTGACTTTTCAGTTTCTTCAGGCTCTCCACGAATTCGTCAGGAGTGGTGGCGCCAAAATTACCTATTCGAATATAGCCCACATCCTTACGGAGCATATAGGTGGCATCAATGCTCTTGACAGGTATTTTGTCGCGAATGATTTCAAAGTGCAGCATATCACTGATGCCACGACGCACCACGCCTAAGTTTACTTTCGTACCCTTGGGGCCACGCAAGCGCTTCATGATTTCCTCCTTCGACATCTTGACACCCGCTATGGCCGTATCGTTGACACTGACGATGCGGTCGCCGGCCATAATGCCTTTCTTCTCAGAGGGACCGCCGGAAACGGGCTGGATGACGAGCAGTGTGTCTTCCACCATATTGAACTGCACACCGATGCCCTCGAAATTGCCTCTGAGTGGTTCGTTCATTTCCTTGACCTCCTTGGGTGTGGAATAAGAAGAGTGAGGGTCCAGTTTCTCTATCATACCACAAATGCCATCCTCGACGAGTTTCTGTTCGTCAACACTATCAACATAGAGATTGGTAACGGCCATTTCGGCCATCTGCAGCTTGCGCAGGGCGTCGGCATTAAAGGTAGCACGCTGGGCGTTGGCAGTCATAGGGAATAGCAGCGACAACAGGGCTGCACAGAGAACGTTTTTATTCATAATCTTCTGCTTCTTCAGGTTTGTCTTCCTCGATGACGAGGTTGTCGATGATAAAGTTTTGTCGCTCCATAGTGTTCTTGCCCATATAGTATTCGAGCAGTTTCTGCACCTGGTCATTTTTATGGAGCGTCACTTGTTCCAGGCGAATATCAGGGCCGATGAAACCGGCAAATTCCTCAGGGGATATTTCTCCAAGACCCTTGAATCGGGTAATTTCGGGGTCTGGTGCCAAGTCCTGGATAGCCTTCTGTCGCTCCTCTTCGCTATAGCAATAGCGAGTGACGAAGTCGCCCTTCTTGCCGTCCTCGCGCATCTGCTTGTTGCGAATCTTGGTACGGCGGTTGCGGACTCGGAACAAGGGAGTCTGCAGCACGTAGACGTGGCCCTTCTTGATGAGTTCTGGGAAGAACTGCAGGAAGAAGGTGATGATGAGCAGCCGGATGTGCATACCGTCCACATCGGCATCGGTGGCCACGATTACCTTATTATATCTGAGCGTGTCCAGCCCCTCCTCGATGTCGAGCGCAGCCTGCAGGAGGTTGAACTCCTCGTTCTCGTAGACCACCTTCTTGGTGAGCCCGAAGGAGTTGAGGGGCTTTCCGCGCAGTGAGAAGACGGCCTGCGTGTTCACATCACGGCTCTTGGTAATGGAGCCGCTGGCCGAGTCGCCCTCAGTGATGAAGATGCACGACTCCTCCTTGCGGTCGTTCTTGAGGTCGGAGAAATGGATACGGCAGTCGCGCAACTTACGGTTGTGCAGATTGGCTTTCTTGGCACGATCGCGGGCCAGTTTGGTGACGCCGGCCATCGCCTTGCGCTCGCGCTCGCTCTCCTTGACTTTACCCTCTATGACTTCTGCTACATCCTGATGGATGTGCAGGTAGTTGTCAACTTGCTGCTTGACGAAGTCACCTACATATTTATTTATGCTTTCGCCATCAGGCGACATTTGGGTGGAGCCCAGCTTGATCTTGGTCTGACTCTCGAAGACGGGTTCCTCCACATTGATGGCGATGGCGGCGACGATGCCGGTACGGATGTCACCATATTCGTATTTGCCGAAAAACTCTTTGATGGTCTTGGCAATATGTTCCTTGAAGGCACTCTGGTGGGTGCCACCCTGGGTGGTGTGCTGTCCGTTGACAAAGGAGTAGTACTCCTCGCCATACTGGTTAGCATGAGTGAAAGCCACCTCGATGTCGTCACCCTTCAGATGAATGATGGGGTAGAGCGGATCGTTGGTCATGCGGTCCTTCAGCAAGTCCTCCAGCCCATGCCGTGAGAGTATGCGCCGGCCATTGTACATAATGGCCAACCCCGTATTCAGGTAGGTATAGTTGCGGAGCATGTTTTCCACGATTTCATCGTGAAAGGAGTAGTCTTTGAAGAGCGTGTCGTCAGGTTCGAAATAGATATAGGTGCCCGTCTCGTCGTGGGATGATTCTGTGACGTCCGTCTGCATGTTGCCACGCTCGAAGGTAGCCCGTCGCACCTTGCCGTCACGATAGCTGGCCACCTCGAAGTGAGTGCTCAGTGCATTGACGGCCTTGACACCTACACCGTTCAGACCCACCGACTTCTTGAAAGCCTTCGAGTCGTACTTGCCGCCCGTATTGAGCACGGAGACGGCTTCGATGAGTTTGCCCTGTGGGATTCCTCGCCCATAGTCGCGGACCGACACGCGGTGGTTGTCGTCAACAGTAATCTCGATGCGGTCACCCGCCTTCATTTTAAACTCGTCGATGGAGTTGTCAATCACTTCCTTCAGCAGCACATAGATGCCATCCTCCGGCAGTGAACCGTCGCCTAGGCGTCCGATATACATACCCGGACGGGTGCGAACGTGCTCCATGTCCGACAAGTGGCGGATATTATCATCAGTGTACTGTACTTGTTCTTCGATGATGTTATTTTCTTCGTTCATATATTCTTCTTAAAGCATCTGCGGCGTTTATGCTGTATGTGTTCCAGGTACTGCCACTGCGACTGCACCTTCTCGTTGGTTTCCATCTCCACGTTGGTCTCTCCCCATTTGAAGCCGAACTTCTGATACCAGGGAATGAGGTCGTAGAACAGCAGAGCATTGGCACCCTTCTGCTGATATTCGGGCAGTATGCCGATGAGCATGAGGTCGAGACATTCAGCATGATGGAACTTCAGGGCGCGCAGGCAGTGCCACCATCCGAAAGGCCAGAGCCGTCCGTTGCGACACTTCTGGAGGGCACGCGTCATAGAGGTGATGCTGATGCCCACACCTATCAGCTTGTGGTCGGGCGTGTTCCAGTCTTCTATGAGACACACCATATCCATGTCGATCATGGGGAAATACATCTTCAGATACTCGTCAATCTGTGCCTCCGTCATCTGGGAATAGCCATAGAGGTCTGTAAACGACTTATTGATGACATCGAGCACCTTGCGCCCCAACTGTTCCTTGCCGAAAATCTGACTACGTTTGGGGTGGAAGGTATGCAGGTTGTAGCGCTTCTGCACCAGTTGTGCCACCTTCTTATATTTCTCCGGCATATCGCCTTTAGGTACGATGAGCTTATACTCCACGTAGTCATTGTCTTTCTCCCATCCGCCCAGTTGCTCGATGTGGCGCGGATAGTAGTCGTAGTTGTAGATGGTAGCCATCGTGCCCAATTGGTCAAAGCCTTCGATGAGCATACCTTCCGGGTCCATATCAGTGAAGCCCAGAGGTCCCACTATCTCCGTCATTCCTTGCTGGCGGCCCCAATCGGCCACAGCGTCGAACAAGGCGCGGGATACCTCCACGTCGTCCACAAAGTCAACCCAGCCGAAGCGCACACTCTTCCGGTTCCACCGACTGTTGGCGCGGTGGTTCACGATACCTGCTATGCGCCCCACCACCTTTCCTTCACGATAGGCCAGGAAGTATTCTGCCTCGCAGAACTCAAAAGCAGCATTCTTCTGCTTGCTCAGCGTATGCAATTCGTCTGAGTACAGATTGGGAGCATCGTACCTATTGCCACGATATAAGTCATAGTGAAACTGGATGAAAGCATCGAGCTCCTTCCTGTTGGTGACTTTCCGAATTTCTACTGAAGACATGGCGTACATTGTGTTAAATATCTTGCAAAGTTAGAGAAAAAGCACGAAACGCCCAAAAACTTTAACTAATTTTACGGCAAATCAATAGTTGACGGATGCCATTCTGAAGGGTTGTAGCGAAGATATAAACATCGCCGCCGTCCTTCAGTTTCAGCTTTTTTCTAAGCTCATCGGCTGTCATGGGGAAGTTGCGGACGGTAATATTGGCCGATTTCAACGGTGCTAAACTTTCACTAAACTTTTTCCTAAGTTCCTGCTTGTTCGCCGATGAAACGGCCAGAATCCGAAAGCCCCGTCCAGGAAAATCAATGATTTCACCGGCAGAGAGGAAAAGGTGAGAATTAGGTGCTACCTGCCGGCAGGGGAATTGCTCTTCCAAGAGGTCAAAGCATCCGGCCTTCATGATGGAGGCATTGGGCTCATAAAGGAAAGTACTTTCATCCGCAGTAGCTATTGTTTCCTGGCTGCGGTAAATTTGTTCCCTGGCGAGGGAATTATTTTTTCCCGGCTGGGAAAAAAACTCGAACACCTGCGTACCATTGACACAAACCACCCGCAAGCGGTCTGTCTGCTGATGGCTCAGGAGCAAAATCAGCTCCTTACACTCATTGCCGACGCTGACGATGTGCACCTCAGTGACATATTTCAATGCAACAACCGCCTGATGCCAGTCGAGCATGGGCGACAGTTTCAGCATCACACAGTCGGCTTTCTGCATCAGCAGCGGTAGCAGTTGCAGTACGTTGGGCGTACAGTCCTCAATACCATACGTACGTGCTCCGTACTCATTGCGGCGGGCAGGGGCGAGGTAGATCAGGGAGGCATGAGGCATTTCCGACAAGAAGTCTGTCGCCGTGCAACAACTTACAGAACAGGGGAGATGAAGGGTAGCCATATTAGCTTCGGCGATGGCACAGAGAGCTTCGTCCTGCTCCACATAGCAACGCTCCTCGAAACCTTGTGACATCCAGTAGAAATCAACTCCGAAACCACCCGTCAAGTCTGCCATCCGCTTTCCCCTGCCGGCTATTTGTGCCTTGTAGCGGGCCGTTTGTTCGGAAGAACACTGCTCCATGTTCAGATGAGGAGGATAGATGATGCCTTCTGTGGCCGCCCACACAGGCAGTTTGCGGCGGGCTGTCTGCCATCCGGCTATCTGCTGCAGGGCCATCGGCATGTCTACTTCCGGATGCTTCGACCCCTGCAAGGCCAGCCGTCGCACGTCATCCTGAGCGTGCCGACGGATGAAATTCCAAGTTGCTTCATTGACTAACATGTTGCAAAGATACTAAATAATTCATAATTCTTCACCCGTAATTCATATTTATTTACTAACTTTGCACCGTATTAATACGCGAACATTATGAAAATAGCTTTAATCGGCTACGGTAAGATGGGCAAGATGATAGAGCAGATAGCCCTTGACCGTGGTCATGAGATTGTGAGTATTATCGACATTGACAACCAGGAAGACTTCAAGAGCGAGGCCTTCCGTAGTGCCGATGTGGCGATAGAGTTTACGGCTCCGCAAGCCGCCTATGGCAACTATCTGAAAGCCTGGGCAGCAGGTGTGAAAGTGGTCAGCGGCTCAACAGGTTGGATGAAGGAGCATGGTGACGAAGTGAAGCGAGCCTGCTCGGAGGAAGGCAAGACGCTGTTCTGGGCTTCCAACTTCTCCATCGGTGTTGCCATCTTCTCGGCTGTCAACAAGTATCTGGCAAAGATTATGAACCAGTTTCCTCAATACGATGTGGAAATGGAAGAGACGCACCACGTGCATAAGCTCGACCACCCCAGCGGCACAGCCATCACGTTGGCAGAAGGCATCTTGGAGAACTTGGACCGCAAGGACGCTTGGGCAGAAGACACCACAGACCCCCGTTTGATTCGCATTGACCATATCCGGCGTGGCGAGGTGGCCGGCATTCATACCATCCGCTACGATTCCCCTTCCGACATCATCACCATCAGCCACGATGCCCATTCTCGTCAGGGCTTTGCACTGGGTGCCGTATTGGCAGCAGAGTACACGAAGGAGCACACGGGGTTGCTGACCATCAGCGATATGTTTAAATTCTAAGTCATGGAAAAAAGAAAGAAAACGCTGAACATGAAGGTGCAATGGGCCAAGTTCATTGCCGTATTGCTGTGCTATCTGCTGTTCCTCTACTGGGTGAAGTCATGGTGGGGACTGCTGGTCATCCCGTTCATCTACGACGTGTATATCACCAAGAAAATCAAGTGGCAGTGGTGGAAGGAGGCCGAAGGGCCCGTAAAGTTTGTAATGTCATGGGTCGATGCATTGGTTTTTGCCCTGGTGGCCGTCTACTTCATCAACTTGTTCTTCTTCCAGAACTATGTCATTCCCAGCTCGTCATTGGAGAAGAGCCTGCTGACTGGTGACTACCTGTTCGTATCGAAGGTATCGTATGGCCCTCGCATTCCAGAGACACCGCTGACGATGCCCCTTACGCAGCATACGATGCCGCTGTTCGAGTGTAAGTCGTACATAGAGTGGCCCCATTGGGACTACCGTCGTGTGAAAGGACTGGGCAAGGTGCAGCTGAACGACATCGTGGTGTTCAACTACCCTGCCGGCGACACCATCTGCTCCGACCCCCGCTATCAGGCCTACGACTTCTACCAGATGTGCTATCAGATAGGTTATCAGGTATATCCTGAACGGCCCAATCCAGACTCGCTGACTCAGGAACAGCTGCCGCAATACTTCAACACCATCTATCAAGCCGGCCGACAGGCTATCGTGCAGAATCAGCAGGAATATGGCATGATAGACACACGCCCCACAGACCGTCGCGAAAACTACGTGAAGCGCTGCGTGGGACTGCCCGGACAGACGCTGCAGATCAAGGACCGCATCATCTACATCAACGGCCAAGCCAACAAGGAGCCAGACAACGTGCAGTACACCTATCACGTCAAGCTGAAGCAGCGCCTGGACGATGACACCATGAAGGAGCTGGGCATCACGATGGAAGACCTGATGAGCCTGAACACACAAGGCTACATGCCGCTGACCAACCATGCCGTGCAGGAACTCAGGAAGCGCAAGGACCTGGTGGAGAGCATCGGGCTGAACACCGATGCCAGTGATTTGGACATCTATCCGCTGAACGGCAACATGCACTGGACACGCGACAACTACGGTCCCATCTGGATTCCTGCCAAAGGCCAGAGCATTGAGCTGACACTGAAGAATCTGCCCATCTACGAGCGCCCCATCCGTACCTACGAAGGCAACAAGCTGGAGGTGAAGGACGGCAAGATATACATCAACGACCAGGTGGCCACGAAGTACACGTTCAAGATGGACTACTACTGGATGCAGGGTGACAACCGCCACAACTCGCTGGACTCCCGCTACTGGGGTTTCGTGCCTGAAGACCACATCGTGGGCAAGCCCATCTTCATCTGGTGGAGCTCCGACCCTGACCGTCACGGGTTCTCAGGCATCCGCTGGAACCGACTGTTCCGTTTTGTAGACAATATCAAGTAAATGGCAAACTGGCTCAAGTACGGAATATCACTGGCATTGGCAATGGTGCTGATGCTGGCCTTCCGTACTTTAGTCATGTCGGTTCATGGAGTGACAGGCGACGGACTGGCCCCGCTCTATCAGAATGGCGACCGAGTGCTGGTGAATCGCTGCAGCTATGGCTTGCGCATAGAAGGGAATGGTTTGCTGCCATATAGCCGACTGATGCGCAGACCTGTAAGACGAGGCGACATCGTGGCTTTCTCGGCTCCCGGCGACTCCCTGGGCGGTCTCATGATAGCTCGCTGTGCAGCAGTGCCTGGCGACACCATCCTCACGGCCGGCGGTATGCTGATGGTGCCCGGCGTGATGAACTGCTCGAAAGCCGACTACTACTGGCTGGAATCCGTCAATGCCGACAATCCTGCCGACTCCCGCCACTTGGGTTTCATTCATGAGCGGAATATCATCGGACGAGTGGTAAGAGTGCTCTATAACCGCAAAAACATCCGACTACAATGAGTACCGCACTGCTGCAAACCACCTATTTCGGTCCTGTACAGTGGTATCAGAAGCTATGCCGATATGACCACTGTCTGATAGAGCAGCACGACTCCTACCAGAAGCAGACCTACCGCAACCGCTGCATCATCAGCACGGCAAACGGCTTGCAGGCCCTCACCGTACCTGTAGAAGTAGGCGGCGTGAAGCAAGAGGTCAGAGACGTGCGCATCAGCGACCACAACCAGTGGCGCCGCATTCATTGGAATGCCCTGCAGAGTGCTTATAGCGAGAGTCCGTTCTTCGACTACTATGCTGACGATGTCCGTCCGTTCTTCGAACAGAGATACACCTACCTCATTGACTACAACGAGGCGATACGTGAGAAGATGTGCCAACTGATCGACCTGCACCCACGGGTGGAATATACTGCTGCTTATGTGGCTGACCATCCTCACGACTACCGCAACGTGATACATGCCAAGCATCCCTGTCCGGATGCCGACTTCAAAGTGAAACCCTATTGGCAGGTGTTTCAGCAGAAGCATGGTTTCCAGCCCAATCTCTCCATCCTGGACTTGCTGTTCTGCATGGGACCGGAAGCGATTTTTTACCTAATATAAACCCTTTAATCAACTAACAGTTATGAAAAAAATCAGTTTGAAAGTAGCAGTTTGTCTGCTTGCAGGAAACTTCCTGCTCAGTTCGTGTTTCGTTGGCCAGTATGGTCTGTGGAACAAGTACATCGGTTGGCAAAACAAGATGACCGACAACAAGTATGTGAATGCCATTGTAGGCTTCATCCTAGTACCTATCGTGGGAACCATCTGCACGCTGGCTGACGTCACCGTGCTGAATTCCATCGAGTTCTGGACAGGTGATAATCCCATCCATGCCAACATCGGCAAGACCAAGCAGGTGATGGGTTCCGACGGCCGCTATTATGCCGTTACCTACCTGAAGAACGGCTACGAGGTGAAGGCTCCTAATGGCGACGTGACCAACTTCATTCATGATGCAGAAACCGACTCCTGGTCCATGGAGCAGAACGGTGTGAAGAAGGAAATCTTCCGCTTTAACGGCAAGAACTCCATCAAGTCGTTCATCAACGGAGAGAGCAAGGAGTTTACCCTCAACGAGGCCGGAGTCTACGAGGCACGCATGATGGCCAACGATGGCGTATTCTTCGCCTTGAACTAATCCGCGATAACGTATCTGAGCTTGCCTCTGAGCTGCCTGCCTTTCACCGTCAGCACGATGCGGTACATGTGGCTACCCCACATCTGACGAATGGCAGCATCCATGAGTGAGCTGACATCTTCCGTACTTGCCGCCAGCTGCCCTTCATCATAGCTGATGCGGTGACGGCCCAAGCTGATGACACCCGGCTGCACCATTTGAGGCGCTACGGGTGTCATCAGTATGATTTGTGTAGGAGCCTCATAGGCATCAAGACTGTAGTCCTCTGTCACCTCCACGCGATGTCTGCTGCCCGTCCTGACGGTTCGCTTCCAATAGCGCACCCTGGCCTCCTGTGGATAGGCACCGCTGATGTCGAGTGTCAGCTGGCCAGGCTTATAGCCCACCACCCGGGCCCGATATTGCTTGCCGTCACGCTGGCTCTGTCCGTTGATGCGAGGCAGATTGTGGTAATCGCTCTGCATGGTCCATATCTCGTAGCGCTGCTTGGAGAAGGTTTTGGACGTGTACTCCCCCACCCCTGGGTCAATAAGCAGGGGTTCTCCGTCAGGATAAACCACAAACGAGCCTACATCGTTGTGATTATGGCTCTCACCATTATGTCCGCCCTTCATGGCTACGAAAGGTTCGCGGGCCGTCATGATCTGCAAGTCGGGCAACCAGACATTCTGCATTTTCGGCTCCTGGGGAGTCTCCTTGAGAAACTGCTGCAGATGGCTCAGGAAGATGAGTTCACGAGCCAGCGAAGGCCAGTTGCCACTCTTGTCGTATAGCTGCGAGGGATGGTTCAGGATATCGTTCTTCCGACCCACGTATGCAGCATAGCGGCACATCGTTTGATCACCCGTTAGCAGTCCGTAGGGATAGGCGATATTCACGTTGAGCATGGCCCGGTTGCCGTGAGCATCGGCAAAGTTGACGGCATAGTCGTTGCCTATATACATCTTATATATATACGACTCCATCGCCAGCAGTTTAGGAGCCAGGGGCGACAGCTGGGAGTCGATGGAACGGCTGTGCAACAGATACTGCACCTCGAACAGCGAGGCGGCCGCACGGTCCCAGTAGTGAGGCCCTTCGTCACAGCCGCCATCAGCGGGATAGGCAGCCATGAAGGCATTGCAGGCCTTCTGAATCTGACCGATGGCCTCCGTGCGGCGTGCTTCGTCATGCTCGCAAAACAGCTCACATGCCAGCCAGTTGGAGCATATCCAGGGATTCCAGTTCATGCCCGCTGTCTTCCACCAGTAGTTGCCCATGACGGCAGGTTGCAGGATGCGGCGCTCCACCTCAGCATCAATACGCCTGGTGAGCAAGGGCGAGAAGGCATCCAGTTCGGCAGCCATCACATAGCGTGTCCAGGCAACCAGCGAGGCCGTCTCGGCATTGAAGAGGTCTACGTTCTGGTCGTCCGTTCGCGGCAGCTCGGTTCTATAGTGAGCGGGCAGTCCCCACCACGTCTCCTCCAGCGTGCTCAGCAGGCCGCTGACGATGTCAGCAGTAAATCGCCGCTGACCCTCCATGAGTTCGGCTATGACGAGGGCTGCCAGCTGGCGGCGCTTCTCAAACATCAGCCCCTCATAGTGGGTGCGGTTGCCCGACTTCTTAAACTCGGCAAAGGCTGCTGCCGGCAGGCTTTTCCAGTCCTTGCCCTGATACTGCCGGCCGTAGGCAATATAGTCATTGCGCATGGCGGCGGGCACAGAGTCGCGCCAATAGGCATCACCCCAGCGAGGTTGTGCACATACGGTGGCAGTCATTATCAGCAGGCAGGCTATCGTGATGGCTCTTCTGATCATAAGCTCTGGTTTTTGTGGCAAAGGTACAAAAAAAGATGGAACTATGTTTGGAATTATTTGATTAATTTCGTAATTTTGCAACACTTTATTTTGCTAAACCAAAGAGACAGATGATACTGAAATACGACGTACTGGTCATAGGCGGCGGACATGCAGGCTGTGAGGCAGCTACCGCAGCTGCCAACATGGGTGCCAAGACCTGTCTGGTCACCATGGACATGAACAAGATAGCACAGATGTCGTGCAACCCTGCCGTGGGCGGCATTGCCAAGGGTCAGATAGTCCGTGAGATTGATGCCCTGGGAGGCCAGATGGCACTGGTAACCGATGCCACAGCCATTCAGTTCAGGATGCTGAACCGCAGCAAGGGGCCTGCCGTATGGTCGCCAAGAGCGCAGTGCGACAGGGGGAAATTCATCTGGAAATGGCGCTCCGTGCTGGATGCCACCCCTAATCTCGACATCTGGCAAGACCAGGCCTGCGAACTGCTGGTAGAAGCTGGCTCCTATGCTGAGACAATGTCTCAGCAAAGAGAACCGGCAGAGCAAAGAGAACCGGCAGAGCAAAGAGAACGGCAGGGAGGCCAGCGGGTAGTGGGCATCAGAACCATCTGGGGCTGCGAACTGAGGGCTAAGGCAGTCATCATTACTGCCGGCACATTCCTCAACGGACTGATGCACATCGGTAGGAAGATGGTGGCCGGCGGCCGCATTGCCGAGCCAGCAGTAGCCCATTTCACCGAGAGCATCACCCGCCACGGCATCCGTTCAGCCCGCATGAAGACTGGCACGCCCGTACGTCTGGACAAGCGCACCATCCACTTTGAGGATATGGAGCGGCAGGACGGTGAGAACGGCTACTACAAATTCTCCTACTTAGGCGAGTCACGACCGTTACAGCAACTGCCCTGCTGGGTGTGCTATACGAATGAAGAGGTGCACCAGACACTTCTCGGTGGATTGGAGGATTCTCCCCTCTACAACGGACAGATTCAGAGCATCGGTCCCAGATACTGCCCCTCGATAGAAACCAAGCTAGTGACCTTTCCTGAGCGGCCCCAGCATCTGCTGTTCCTGGAACCGGAAGGCACCGATACCAACGAGATGTACCTGAACGGATTCTCGTCGAGTCTGCCGATGGACGTACAGATAGAAGCGCTACGGAAAATACCGGCATTGAGAGACGTGAAGGTGTATCGTCCCGGCTATGCCATTGAGTATGACTTCTTCGACCCCACACAACTCACCCACTCGCTGGAATCGAAGATAATCAGCGGACTCTTCATGGCCGGACAAGTGAACGGCACTACAGGCTACGAAGAAGCTGGCGGACAAGGCACCATAGCAGGCATCAATGCCGCGCTGATGGCAGGTTCAGTCAGGGGAGGCAACACCACAGCCGACAACACCTTCGAACTCAAACGCGATGAAGCCTACATCGGCGTACTGATTGACGACCTGGTGATGAAAGGTGTCGATGAACCCTACAGAATGTTTACCTCCAGAGCCGAATACCGCATCCTGCTGCGCCAAGACGATGCCGATGCACGACTGACAGAGAAAGCCTACGCCTTGGGCATAGCCAGCAGAGAACGCTATGACTGGTGGATGGAAAAGAAGAAGGCTATCGAAGGAATCGAGGATTTTTGTCGTACGTATGCCATAAAACCAAAGGTGGTCAATGGAGCCCTGGAAGCGATGAATTCTACCCCACTCGTCTATGGCTGTAAGCTGGAAGACCTGGTGGCGCGCCCAGAGCTGAACTTCGAAAAGCTGGCTGCCATCATTCCTGATTTCAAAGCGTTCATCGAGCGACTGCCTAACAGAAAAGAAGAGATAGCAGAAGCTGCCGAAATCCATATCAAATACAAAGGATACATAGAGCGCGAGCGGCAGGTAGCAGAAAAGATGCACCGACTGGAAAACATCAAAATCAAAGGAAAATTCGACTACCCCACCCTACAGGCCATTTCTACGGAAGCCCGTCAGAAATTAGAGAAGATACAACCCGAGACGCTGGCACAGGCCAGTAGGATTCCCGGTGTATCACCCAGCGACATCAATGCCATGCTGGTTCTGTTGGGCAGATAGGAGTGTTCCACGTGAAACAATCAAGATATATTCAAGTAAGTAATAACGATAAAACCAGAGCATTATGAACAACAAGACATTAATGGCAAACCTTCGCTGTGTGCCCGATTTCCCACAAAAAGGTATTAACTTCCGCGACGTGACCACCCTGTTTAAGAATCCCGCCTGTCTGCAGATTATGGTAGACGAACTATACGAGATATACAAAAACAAGGGAATCACGAAAATCGTGGGCATTGAAAGTCGGGGTTTTGTAATGGCTTCGGCACTTGCCGTAAAATTAGGAGCAGGCGTAGTGTTGGCACGTAAACCAGGAAAGCTGCCGGCTGCTACCGTTCAGGAGAGCTACGCAAAAGAATACGGTACTGACACCATAGAAATACACGAGGATGCCATCAACGACAAAGACATCGTACTGCTGCACGATGACCTGCTGGCAACGGGAGGCACGATGAAGGCAGCGTGCAACCTGGTGAAGAAATTCAATCCCAAGGGAATCATGGTGAACTTCCTGATAGAAATCACCGACGAGGGACTGCACGGCCGTGACGTATTCGATAAGGATATTGAAATCACTACACTCATCAAGGTATAAAAAGAAAATAAGGTATAATTGTTTCACGTGAAACACTGAACCATGACGAAGGAAGAGAACGAGAAGCGACTGGAAAGGTTGAAGGCTATCGTGAGTGCCATGCCGGACAAACCCGGAAGCTATCAGTACTATGACGCTGACGGTACGATTATCTATGTCGGCAAGGCCAAGAATCTGAAAAGTCGAGTGTCGTCCTACTTCCATACAGAGGTAGACCGTTTCAAGACCAAGGTACTCGTCTCGAAGATTTGCAACATCAGCTACACTGTGGTGAATACGGAAGAAGATGCGCTGCTGTTGGAAAATGCCCTCATCAAGAAATACAACCCCCGCTACAATGTTCTGTTGAAAGACGGCAAGACCTACCCCAGCATCTGCATCACGAAGGAATATCTGCCCAGAATATTCCAGACACGCACCATCAATAAGAAGTGGGGCACCTACTACGGTCCGTATTCGCACATCGGAGCCATGCACAACGTGCTGGAGCTGATTTACAAGATGTATCACCCGCGACCCTGCAAACAACCCATGACCCGCGAGGGTATCGAGGCAGGGAAATACCAGGTTTGTCTGGACTACCACATCAAGAAATGTGCAGGACCCTGTGTCAGCCGTCAGTCGTGGGACGACTATCAGCACAACATCCAGCAGGCTCGCGAAATCCTGAAAGGCAACACCCGCGAGGTACAACGGGCACTCAGGGAAGAGATGGAACAGTTGGCCGAGAACCTGCAATTCGAAGAGGCAGAAATCGTGAAGCGCCGCTACCTGTTGTTAGACCAGTTTGTTGCCAAGAGCGAGGTGGTGAGCCATACCATCGACAATGTTGACGTGCTGAGCATCACCAACGACGAGAAGGTGGCATTCATCAACTACATCCACGTTTCCAACGGACAAATCAACCAGAGTTTCACGTTCGAATACAAGAAACGACTCGATGAGACCGACACGGAACTGCTGCAGCTTGCCATTGTAGAGATGCGCGAGCGATTCCAGAGCCAGGCCAGGGAAATCATCGTGCCTACCGAGATAGACCTGGAACTGGACGGTGTCAGCATCACCGTACCGCAAAGAGGTGACAAGAAGAAGCTCTTGGAACTGTCGCTGATGAACGGCAAGCAGTACAAGTTCGACAGGTTGAAACAAGCCGAAAAACTGAATCCAGAGCAGAAACAGGTACGCCTGATGAAAGAATTGCAAGACCTGCTTCACCTGCCGAAAATGCCCTACCAGATAGAGTGCTTCGACAACTCCAACATCTCCGGCGCTGATGCTGTTGCAGCCTGTGTGGTATTCAAAAAAATGAAACCCTCGAAGCAGGACTATCGCAAATACAACATCAAGACGGTGGTAGGCCCTGACGACTATGCATCGATGAAGGAGGTGGTGTGGAGGCGATACCATCGTCTTATAGAGGAACAGCAACCCCTACCCGACCTCATCGTGGCTGATGGCGGCAAGGGGCAGATGGAAGTCATCCGGCAGGCCGTTCAGGACGAGTTAGGACTCGACATTCCCATTGCCGGACTGGCCAAAGATGACCGTCACCGCACCAATGAACTGCTCTACGGTTTTCCGCCCAGGGTCATCGGCATGAAGGAAACCTCGGAGCTATTCCGCGTGCTGACACACCTGCAGGATGAAGTACACCGCTTCGCCATCACTTTCCACCGAGAAAAGCGTTCTAAGCACGCTTTACACTCCGAGCTTGATAGTATCAAGGGCATCGGCCCGAAAACGCGTGACGAGCTTCTAAATGCCCTTAAATCGGTTAAACGCATCCGTGAGGCAGACATGGAAATGCTCAGCAAGCTGATTGGCCCCGCAAAGGCAAAGATAGTCTATGAATATCTGCACCGGGAGGACACAGAAACGGAGAAGTAATCTCAAGGCCGACGAAACGTAATATCGTGGCCAACGAAACGTAATCTCGTGGGAAACGAAACGTAATCTCGAAGTGACAATGATTTATGTAATTTTGTGTGCATTTTGGCCATGTCACATTGTAACAATGTAACTTTGTAACATTA
>CAMOQW010000002.1 GCA_946623195.1 uncultured Prevotella sp. | reverse complement strand
ATAAAAGCACCAGCGGGACAAGAAAATCATTTTCTCTTATCCCGCTGGTATTCAGTTATTTAAGCCTATGTGTAGGCTTTAATACTCATCCTCGTTGAAAAGGAAATCTTCTTTGGTAGGATAGTCAGGCCATATATCTTCGATACTTTCGTAGATATCACCCTCATCCTCTATTTCCTGCAAGTTTTCCAGCACTTCGAGGGGAGCGCCGGAGCGGATGGCATAGTCTATAAGTTCGTCCTTGGTGGCAGGCCAGGGAGCATCTTCGAGTTTTGAAGCTAATTCTAGTGTCCAATACATAGCTGTTAAATTTTAGTTGTTTTTGAATTTGCCCGCAAAAGTAATATAATTTTTCCTATTTACAAGCATTCTGCCATATTTTTTCGCTCTTACCTGCGATAAAATTCAACTTTTTAGCTAAAACAAACAAATAATCGCTCAATCGGTTAATGTATTGTTGGACTTCTGGGCTCACTACAGCCACTTCCGCGAGGGCTACAATGCGGCGTTCTGCACGGCGGCAAACGGTACGGCAGACGTGAGCTTGGGCAGCCTCCTTGGTGCCTCCAGGCAGGACGAACCCTTGCCGTTCCGGCAATTCCCCCATGATGGTGTCTATTTCCCGTTCCAGTAGAGCAATTTCTCCTTCCGGCAAGTGGGCCGAAGAGTATAAGGGCGTCTGCTCCTGGTCAGTAGCCAGATTAGTGCATACGTTGAATAGGCAGTTTTGGATTCGTACAATCATTTCCTGTTCATGGCCTTCGGCGAGCAGTGCAGCCAGAAGTCCCAAATGCGAACTCAGCTCGTCAACAGTGCCATAGGCCTCCAAACGTACACTGGCTTTCGACACGCGTTGTCCGCCCACCAGGCTTGTCAGTCCCTTATCACCGCCGCGCGTGTAAACTTTTGTTATTTGTTTCATATCATATTAGAAGTTAATAGTATAATGATTTTTATAACGCTTTGTGTCAAAGAATACTATGCCACAATAATACAAGTCGAACGTAGTGCCGACACGTTCATCCCGTTCGATAGCATGCCAACGTCGCCAGTCATTGGAAATGCCCTCTACTACCAGTATTGAGCGATCATCAGACAGTGCCGCTAATTGATCGAAGGTTTGCACATCTGCAATGTCCACACGGGCTAATTCAAGATGATCTATTGCTTTCATGAAATGTGTTTTGCGACATCCTGCCTGCCACCATTCTTTCCAAGAATCCGTGGGCATGCGATCAGGCTGTCTCCAGTTGGCAAGTCTGAAATACAGCTGTCCTAGTTTTTTAGTCAGCCAGTTGCCAGAAGGAAGTTCGTCGTAGGCATAATAAGGCCAATGTTCATTCACGACATAACGAACAAAAGCATAATCAGAAGGAGACTGTATGCCAAAGCCTCGACAACGATGTATTCGGCTCAGCCAGATGAGCCAACGCTTAATTTGATTCATTGCCACAAAGGTAAGGCTTTTCAACGAAATAGCAAAATAATCCGTGAGAAAAGTAACTGTCTATCCATAATCCACTTACCCTTAGGGGTAGTCATCAACTCCGATTTCCCTGACTTTATTAATTAAACAATGTTCTTTTCTGTGAAAAGCGAATAAATATAAGTGAAAAAGTTAGCCAATTCTGATAGATTTCGGAGATAATTCCGTAACTTTGTGCCAACAATTAACAAAAGTTATTGGCAAGAAGATGAGCGATTTTATACAGCATATCATCATTGACGACACACTGTCGCGAATCGGCGACGAGGGCTTTGCCGACTATCTGTGTCATGCCTTCTGCTATGGCGGATATTGCACGTTTGAGCGTAACGGGCAGTCGTTCCGCTTTGAGGCTGGCGACTGTCTGATTATCGCCCGTCGAGGAGACTTGGTGAAGAACCTGAAGGAGAGTGACGGCTTCCAGGTGGATGTCATCTATGTGACACAGCAGTTCATCGAGCTCAGCACGCCGCAGTCGAACTATGGTATGCGAGGCCAGCTGTCGCTGTTTCAGAATCCCATCATGAAGCTTACGGCTGAGCAGCAGGAGGCGTGCCGCATGAATTTCGAGGCCGTCAAACGGCGTTTGTCGCAGGCGGACCATTGCTTTCGACACGATGCACTCCGGAATGCCGTAGAGTGTATGATTATCGACTTTTTCGACTTCCATGCGCGTCTTTATCCTGCCGACAAGATTACGTCGCAGCAGCACCAACTGATGGAGCAGTTCATTGAGATGCTGGAGCGCGGCGACTTCCGTCAGAACCGCGACATCGGCTATTACGCCGACAAGCTGTGCGTCACGCCGAAGTATCTCTCCGAGGTGTCGAAGAAGGTCAGCGGTCTGCCTGCGGCCTTCTGGATTACCCGCTACACCTCGTTAGACATCAGCCGGAAGTTGCGAAACCGTCGCCTCTCGTTTACCGACATCAGCGACATGTTCGGCTTCTCATCGCTCTCGCATTTCAGCCGGTATGTGCAGACAAACCTGGGCGCGAAGCCATCAGACTTCAGGGAATGACATCTCCCTTGTCATCATCAGCAGAGAGAGATTTCCGTAAGGTGAAGTCAAACTGCAGCCCGCCGCCGACTGGCTGTTTGGCGCTTATCTGTCCGCCGTGCAGCACGACGGCATTCTTCACGATGGCCAAGCCGAGGCCGGTGCCGCCGAGCGTGCGGCTGCGCCCCTTGTCAATGCGATAGAAGCGCTCAAAGATGCGCGGCAGATGCTCTTCAGCGACTCCCGCACCATTGTCGCGGAAGGTGAATGCCCAGCAGTTGTCGTATTCTTCGGCAGCTATTTCCACTGTAGTCCCCTGACCGGCGTAGCAGACAGCATTGTCGATGAGATTACGGAAGATGCTGTAGACGAGCGACCAGTTGCCCCGTATGCAGACATCTTCCGGCAGACAGTTGCAGAGTTTCATCTGCCTGGAATTCACTGCCATTGCCGTTTCCTCCACGATGTCGGCCACGAGTGCCGACACGTCAATGCGCTCCATCGTGAGCAGCTCGGGGGCGGAGTCCATGCGGTTGAGCGTGGAGATGTCCTGCAGCAG
Organism: uncultured Prevotella sp.; assembly: GCA_946623195.1. Next base: position 47,693 of record CAMOQW010000002.1, on the reverse strand, counting down.
GGCTGTCAGCCGACGGGCCTGGGCATTGGTGCGTGCAATGAACTGCTGCCTGGTCTCGTCGCTGATGTCCGGATTGTCGAGGATGGTGTCGGTATAGCCAAGAATGCTGGCTACGGGAGTCTTCAGTTCGTGGGCGATATTCTGTGTCAGTTGTCGGCGCATCTCGTTCTGCTTAGCCATCTGCTCGCGACTGATGCGCTCGTCCATCCGGTGGGCATAATGATAGAGCAGCAGGCCGAGCAACAGCATGACCACGACGGAAAACACGAGCAGGTGCCAGTCGCTCACCTCATCGAAAGGCTGCAGGAAATGCTTGTCGTAGTCTTCAAACAGGATGAAGATGACGGCATACGCGAGAAAGATGCCCATTACGCAGAGCCACATCCGTTTTCCTTCGCTAAGTGCTTTCATTATGGTGTTGATTTTTACTTAAAGAAGTAGCCGAATCCTTGTCTTGTGAGAATACAGGCGGCATAGCTGCCCAACTTCTTGCGCAGGCGTGTGATGCTGACATCCACCGAGCGCTCCGTGACGATGACATCGTCGGGCCAAACGGCGGCTATCAGTTCCTGTCGTGAAAACACCCGTCCGCGATGGCTCAGCAGCAATGCCAGCAGGTCGAACTCCGTGCGGGTGAGCTCTACTGCGGCATCGCCTATGGTTACAGTCTTGCCGGTTTGGTCAACCGTCAGGCCGTCGTATTGCAGCAGCATTGTCGGAGGCTGGTTTCGTTTCAGTACGGCATTCACCCGTGCCACCACTTCGCGCACGGAGAACGGCTTCGTCACATAGTCGTCGGCCCCCAGTCCAAAGCCCTGAAGGGTGTCGTCCTCCGTGTCCTTGGCTGTAATAAATATGATAGGTACGCGAGAGGTCTGGGGAGCAGCCCGTAGCTTTTCGGCCAGTTCAAAGCCAGACAGGCCGGGCATCATCACGTCGAGCAACAGCAAGTGGTATCGGCCGATGCCTCTGCCGACGGCCTCCTCCGCAGAATAAGCCACGTCAGCCTCATAGCCTGCTGCCGAAAGATTGAACTGCAGAATCTCGCACAAGTCCTGCTCGTCATCTACTATCAGAATTCGTTTTCGTTCCATATCTGCGTGCAAAGGTACGAATTATTTTCCGAATCTCGCCTGAACTACGTTCACAACATAGTCGCCCAGCTTCTCACACTCGTTGATGAGGTCGATGTAGAGGGTGCCGATAGCATAGTCGTATTCGCGCTCGTTGACGGCACGGATGTTGTCAGCCTTCAGTCGCTGGCGCATCTGGTTGATGTCGTTCTCTATGCGGAAGGTTTCGCGGATGTCGTGCTCATGGCGGTGGCCGGTCATGATGTGGTTCATCTGCGTCAAGGCACCGTCGCAGAGCGTCATCATGGCTTGCAACTGGGTACGCTGTGTGGCGGTAAGGTCGTGGCCGCTCTCTTGCAGCCGGTTCAGCGTGCGGGCCAGGTTGTAGCAGGCGTCGCCGATGCTTTCCAGTTCGCCTACCTCGCGCAGCATCTGGCGCACCTTCTGCTTGGTCTCGTCGCTCAGATGGTTTTCGCTCACCTGTTCCAGGAATCGAGCTATCTCTATCTCCATGCGGTCGGTATAGTCCTCCTGCTGCTCTATCTGGCTGTACAGGTGGGTGAACTTGGTTTCATTCTCTTCGTCCATCAGGCTGCGCACCATGCCGAACATCTTCTGCACCCGCTCGCCAAACTGCGCCGTTTCCTTCTGGGCCTGCAGGACAGAGATTTCAGGCGTCTGCATCAGGTTGCTCTGAATATACTGCAGGCGGAACTGCTCCTGCCGGGGCTGTGGCTTTTCGGGCAGCAGCCAGCAGACGGCGCGCTCCAGCCAGGGAATCAGCCCTATCAGGAGGGCCGTGTTCGTCACGTTGAAACAGGTGTGAAACATAGCCAACACCACCGGCAGGCGTGCAGCCTGTCCGCCAAGCGACGGATTGTAGCCCACCATGCGGCACACCATATCGACGAAAGGATAGAACACGCAGAGCACCCATACCACTCCGAATACATTGAACAGCAGATGAGCCAGCGCCGCCCGGCGTGCCTGCGTGTTGGACCCAAGGGCAGCGAGATTGGCCGTAGCCGTGGTTCCGATGTTCTCGCCCATCACCAGGGCAATGCCGAGATAGATGGGCAGCACGCCGGTGGAACAGAGCAGAATGGTGATGGCCATCACGGCAGCCGACGACTGCACGATGCAGGTAATCAGCGTGCCGATGGCCAGGAATGCCAGGATGGTCCAATAGCTGTCGGTGTCGAACGATGCGAAGAAGCTGACTACTGCCTCGTTGTGCTCCAGGTCCATCTCCTTGCCCGCCGTGCTCAGCATGACCAGCGAGAGGAACATGAACGCGATGCCGAACAGGAAGTCGCCGACGAAGCGGTGGCGCTTCTGATAGATGAGTGTGATGCCGACGGCGAAAGCCGGGAATACCACATTGGTCAAGTCGACGTTATAGCCCAGCGACATGATCCACGCCGTCAGCGTCGTTCCGATGTTGGCACCCATAATCACCGATATGGCCTGCGCCAGCGTCAGCAGTCCTGCCGATACGAAGGAGACGGTCATCACGGTGGTTGCCGATGACGACTGCACGGCACAGGTCACGAAAGTTCCCGTCAGCATGCCCGTCAGCCGGTTGGTAGTCATCCTGGCCAGGATATGTCGCAGTTGCGGACCGGCCATTTTCTGCAGGGCGTCGCTCATCATTCGCATGCCATAGATGAGCAGTCCCAGTGCTCCCAATAGTTTCAGTGATACCATCACGTAGTCTTGTGTTGTTTCCATTTTGCTTTCTCGATTATTTGTTTCCGGCTGCAAAATTACGCTCAATCAGTGTCATTACCAAGAAAAACGTATTACAATGCTGTTACATGTGACAGCAGGGCATCTGTTCCCCAGCTAGGAATGTTCGTTCCCAGGGAGGGAATGATTTGTTCCCAGGGTGGGAACATCTTTCAAGCTGTTCCGTTTCCTCGCCTAATTCCTTTATTTCTGTCGCAAAATGCGTTAATCATCCAAAAATGCTTTGCTATGTCAGCATTATTTCGTAACTTTGCCATAAAAACTAAAGAGGTACAGTTATGAGCAAGAAAAAAGGTGGTAAGAGACTGAATAAGAAGATGCTGCAGGAGATGCTGCAGACGCTGTTCCAGCAGAATCCCAACGAGACGTTCTCGCTGAAGCAGGTGTTCAAGACCCTGAAGATTGACACCCATCCCGTCAAGATGATGGCTGTAGACCTAATGGAGGAGATGGCTTGGGACGACTATCTGTCGAAGGTTAGCGACAACTCGTACCGGCTGAACCTGAAGACGCAGGTGCAGGAGGGTACATTTATCCGTAAGGCTAATGGCAAGAACTCGTTCCAGCCCGACGATGGCGGCACCCCGGTGTTCGTGTCGGAGCGCAACTCGCTGTTTGCCATGAATGGCGATCGCGTCCGCGTGGCCTATATGGCGCGCCGTGCGAAGCACATCAAGGAAGCAATGGTGGTGGAAATCCTCAGTCACAAGCGCGACCAGGCCGTGGGCCGTCTGCAGGTGGAGAAAGACTATGCCTTCCTCGTGACCGAGGGCAACATCTTTGTGCACGACATCCTAATACCCAAGAAGAAGCTGAAGGGCGGCAAGAGTGGTGACAAGGCTGTGGTGAAGATTACCCAGTGGCCGTCGAAAGACTCGAAGAACATCGTCGGCGAGGTCATCGACGTGTTGGGCAAGGAGGGCGACAACAATGTGGAGATGCACGCCATCCTGGCCCAGTACGGTCTGCCGTACAAGTATCCGAAGAATGTGGAAGATGCCGCCCAGAAGATAGACCCAGGCATCACGCCGGACGAAATCAGCCGCCGCGAGGACTTCCGCGATGTCTTCACCTGTACCATCGACCCGAAGGATGCCAAGGACTTCGACGATGCGCTGAGCATCCGCAAGCAAGGAAAGCTCTGGCAGGTCGGCGTCCACATTGCCGACGTCAGCCACTACGTCAAGGAGGGCTCAGTGATAGACAAGGAGGCCGTGAAGCGTGCCACCAGCGTCTATCTGGTTGACCGCACCATCCCGATGCTGCCCGAGCGGCTGTGCAACTTCATCTGTTCGCTGCGTCCTGACGAGGAGAAGCTCTGCTATTCTGTTGTCTTCCTGCTCGACGAGGAGGCCAACGTGAAGGACTACCGCATCGTACATACCGTCATCAAGAGCAACCGCCGCTATGCCTACGAGGAGGTGCAAGAGATACTGACGGGCAAGGATGGCGACTATGCTGCCGAACTGCGCACGCTGGACCGGCTGGCCAAGCATCTGCGCGAGCGCCGTTTCAAGGACGGTGCCGTGAAGTTCGACCGTGAGGAGCTGCACTTCGACATCGACGAAAAAGGTAAGCCGACGCGTGCCTACTTTAAGAAGTCGAACGATGCCACCCAGCTCATCGAAGAATTCATGCTGCTGGCCAACCGCACCGTTGCCGAAAGCGTGGGTAAGGTGAAAAAGGCAAGGGCCAACGGTCAGCAGCCCAAGGCCAAGACGATGGTCTACCGCGTCCACGACCAGCCAGACCCCACGAAGCTGGAGGTGCTACGCGAGTTTGTGGTGAAGTTCGGCTACAAGATGAAGACCTCAGGTACGAAGGGTGCTATCTCGCGTTCGCTCAACACGCTGATGGACGACTGTCAGGGCAAGAAGGAGCAGAAACTCATTGAGACCGTCGCCCTGCGTGCTATGATGAAAGCCAAGTATTCCACCCACAACATCGGCCACTATGGTCTGGCCTTCGACTACTACACCCACTTCACGTCGCCCATCCGCCGCTACCCCGACACGATGGTGCACCGGCTGCTGACCAAGTATCAGGACGGTGGCCGCTCGGCCAACCAGGACAAGTATGAGGAACTGAGCGAGCACTGTTCCGACATGGAGCAGGTGGCCCAGCAGGCTGAGCGCGACTCCATCAAGTACAAGATGGTGGAGTTTATGGAGGACAAGATAGGCCAGGAGTATGATGCCCACATCTCGGGCATCCAGTCGTATGGCATCTATTGCGAGATTGACGAGAACCACTGCGAGGGCATGGTGCCGATGCGCGACCTGGACGACGACTACTACGACTTCGATGAGCGCAACTACTGTTTGGTGGGCCGCCGCCATCATCACAAGTACCAGCTGGGCGATGCCATCCGCATCAAGGTGGCCCGTGCCAACTTGGAGAAACGCCAGCTGGACTTTACCCTGACGGATATGCATTAGTAACACGTAGGCTCATGCATTAGTATCACATGAGCCTACGTAATTAGTAACGCATGCGTCCGTCCATTAGTAACGCATGTGTCCATGCATCAGTAACCAAAAGCAAAGTCTTCCAGTGTGCAGAGCGACTTCTCCTTGGTGTCCGACGAGAAGACGAAGAAGATGGCGTGCTTGCCTGACAGCTCAGCCAGAGCAGGCAGTGCGGCAGTCAGCTCAGTAGAAGTCTTGGGCATGTCGGCCTTCAGCAGGATGGTGCCTAAGGGTTTGCCGCCCTGCGACTGCCACGGGCGGTCGGCCATGACGGTGATGGTGCCGTCGAGTCCCTCGGGTGTCAGTCGCAACAGCAGGCTGACATCCTGTCGGCCGTGCGTCTGGGTGAAGTTGAAGTATTTGTAGCCCACGATGCTGCCGTCGGTATTGTTCACTACGTGGTTGGTATTGTTGCGCAGGTCGTAGGGAGCCTCGAAGCGGTCGTCAGTACCGTAGGATGCAGCGATGTAGGAACCGTAGAACGTGTTGTTGGGCCACTCATGTGTCGCCACCTTGGGGCCGGTGTACCAGCAGGCGATGCCGGCCGAATGGCGCTCTAGGGGGTTCAGCCCGTCCAGTGCGAAGCCCTCGGAAGTGTATTCCCCCTCGGAGATGATGACCTTGTCGCCTGCCACATTGACCGTAATAGGGGCCACCATAGCTTGGCGTGCAAATTCGTTGAGGCCGCTCTGGCGATGGTAGAAGACATACCACTGACCGTTGATTTCGCAAATAGATCCGTGCGTGTTGCCGCTCACGTTGCCCGTGGCGATGGTGTCGCCCTGTTCGTTGACGTCGCGCCCGCGTCCGTCAATAATGGTGCCGCCGTAGGTCCATGGGCCCAGTGGCTTGTCGCTGTAGGCGTAAGCCAGTGTATAGTTGGTGGTGGGCAGTCCGAACTCGCCCTCCTTGGTGAAGCGGCTGTAGATGAACACATACTTGCCCATGACCTTGCGGATGCTGGAGGCCTCGAAGAATCGGAAGTCGTTGTCCGGCTGTTCCTCGAAACCCGGTATCATGCCGTCTACCACCCGGGTGCCGGGCTTCACGGTGCACATGGTAGTGGGGTCGATTTCTGCCGCCATCGAGTGGCCGAAGCCCCAGTAGCCGTAGACGCGGCCATCGTCGTCGACGAACACGGCGGGGTCGAAGCCGTAGATGCCGTTCACCTGATTAGCATCGTTGTCGTTCCAGTTGCACACCTCAAAAGGTCCGTCCGGCCGGTGGCTCTTGGCGATGAGTCCGTTGCGGTAGCCCGTCTGGTCGTTCGGAAACAGGTAGTAGGTCTTCTTGCCCGTGCTGTCGGTCACCAGCGTCACGTCGGGGGCAAACAGCACGTCAGCCGTGCCCGCAGAGTCGAACGGTTCGCCCTTGGCATTCTTGTCTACCACAAGGATGACGCCGTCGTAGCGCCAGCGGTTCAGACTGTCTACCGATGCCGACCAAACCACCTGCTCGCGTCCGCAGTAGTCGGTGATGCGGCTGTCGTGCGAGCCGTAGATGTAGACGCGCTGCTTGCCTGGCTGGTCGGGATCTTCGAAGATGTAGGGTTCACCGTCGGGAATGTGCTCCCAGAGCGGCAGGTAGGGATTACCTACGGTGGTCAGTTCCTGTTTGACATGCTCTGTTTTGCCGGTACATCCTGTTACCAGCATCGTGCCGCAAGCCGCTGCGGCCATGATAATCGTTCGGGTTTTCATATTGCGTTATTTGGTGTTGAGTATTTTCTGCAGCAGAAACGTGGCATTCCAAATGCAAAGTTACCGTTTTCCCGCCAATACGCCGCGCTCCGTTTACACCATTTAACGTATTATAAGATTCTCTGACGGGCAGGCAATAAAACGGGTGATGGTCGCGTTCTTATACATAGAAAGCTATGCGTATGAAAAGACTATTTGTAATGACGGTGCTGATGGCCGCCTTCGTCGCTGTTCAGGCACAGCACGAAACAGGAACGTGGACGCTGACACCACGTGTGGGTGTCAACCTGTCGACATTGTCCGACCAGTTGTATTTGAACTTCAACGAGCGGGCTCAAACCGTCAAGGCGAAGTACAAATGGGGACTGACGGCCGGTGCCGACGCCGAATATCAGGCTGGGCCGCAAGTGGCCGTGTCAGGTGGCGTCTTCTATTCCAACGAGGGCTTCACTTACGGTAAACTGGCCGACGTTGGCGAACTCTCCGAGACGTTGCACTTCGTCAACATCCCCATATTGCTACATTTCTACATCGAACCCAACCTGCTGCCCGGACTGGCGCTCAAGGCGGGCGTGCAGTTAGGTTATCTGGCCAAAGCTACGCGCCACGAAGACGGCACCGCGTATGATGCTACCGACGACTACCATCGGGTCAACGTCTCCATCCCCGCTGGCATCAGCTATACCTACTGTAACCTGACAGCCGACTTCCGCTATAACATCGGTGTGGCTAACCTTTGCAAGGTTCCCGACACCGACTGGTCGTGGCGCACGGGTTCGTTCTGGTTCACCGTGGGCTATCACTTCGTGTTGTAACTTATCATTTGTATCAAGTTGTTTTCCCGAGGTTATATGGCGGGAAAAAACCGATGGCGTGCGTTGCTTCATGGCAGCATATTTTGTAACTTTGCGGCATGAAACATCGTATCATACTTATCGTGGCCTGCTGCCTCGTGGCAGTGATGGCAATGGCAAAGACCGTTCCGTTCGGGAAGGGTCGTCTCACCGTGAATTATGTTGCTAAGAATGCTGTCCGAGTGCAATATTCGGAAGCGGAAGTGAAAAACGAACTGCCCGACTGGCTCTATGTGAAGCACGACGTGCTGAGCCGGGCCGACATTAAAGTCGACATCGACAAGAAGTGGCAGCGACTGACCGTCAAGGACGCCAAGGGACGCATCGTCTTCACCGCTACCAGCCATGAGCTCGCTGACGGAAGGGCTACGCTGGCTTTTGCATCGCCTAAGGATGAGTGTCTCTTCGGACTGGGTCAGTTTCAGGATGGCTTCACCAATCTGCGTGGTTTGTCCCGGCGGTTGACTCAGGTTAATACGCAGATTTCCATCCCCATGTTGCTGTCGAGCAAAGGCTATGGAGTGCTGTGGAACAACTACGGACTGACGGAGTTCAACCCTGCCGACCGGAGCGTACGCCTGGAGAAACGGGCCGGTGCCGGCAAGCAGGAGACTGTGAACGTCACGTCGACCGAGGGTGGTAAGCAGGAGGTGCGCCAGCGCAACATTTTTGAAGCCGACATCGATATCGAGACGGAGGGCGACTATGCCTTGCTACTTGATGTGGGACAGAAGATGGCCCGCCGCCATAACCTCTGCATCGACGACAGGACCGTCATTGAGATGCAGAACCTGTGGCTACCGCCCACGGCGTCGCAGATTGTCCGACTGAAGGCCGGCCGCCACCATCTGACCGCTGAGTTGACCCGCGACGACAAGCCTGTGCTTTACTACCAGCCGGTGAAGGACGAGACGGTGTTCCGTTCGCCCGTGGCCCAGGCCGTCGACTATACTGTGTTCGTGGGAACCCCCGACGAGGTGATTGCCTCCTACCGTGAGTTGACGGGGCCGGCCCCCAAGATGCCGTCGTGGGCACTGGGCTATATCCACTGCCGCGAGCGTTTTCATTCGTCGGATGAGATTCTGAAGACGGCCAACAGGTTCAGACAGGAGCAGATGCCGGTGTCGATGCTGGTGCAGGACTGGCAGTACTGGGGCAAATACGGTTGGAACTCCATGCAGTTCGACGAGACCTACTATCCCGACCCGAAGGCACTGACCGACAGTCTGCACCAGATGGGCATCCGGCTGATGCTCAGCGTATGGTCGAAAATCGACAAGCGTTCGGAGGTGGGCAGACAGATGGAGCGCGACGGATACTATATTCCTGGCACCGACTGGATAGATTTCTTCAATCCCGATGCTGCCGCTGCCTATTGGAAGAATTTCAACGAGCGGCTGGTGCCACTGGGCATCGACGCCTGGTGGCAGGACGCTACCGAACCTGAGAACGACGACCTAGTAGGGCGACGCGTCAACAAGGGCCAATGGGCCGGCGAACAGGTGCGCAACATCTACCCGCTGTTGGTTAATAAGACCGTGTATGAAGGTCTGATGAAGGTCGGACGTGAACCGATGATACTGACTCGTAGCGGTTTTGCGGGCATCCAGCGCTATGGCTCTGCCCTTTGGTCGGGCGATGTAGGCAACGACTGGGAGACCTTCCGTCGGCAGATTACTGGTGGACTGGGCTTGCAAGCTGCCGGCATTCCCTGGTGGACCTACGATGCCGGAGGCTTCTTCCGTCCGCAGAACCAATACAAAGACCCGGCCTACATCGAGCGGATGTTGCGCTGGATAGAGACCAGCGTCTATCTGCCGCTGATGCGCGTTCATGGCTATATGAGCAATACGGAACCCTGGAACTACGGGCCGGAGGCTCAGCAGGTGATAGCCGACTGTCTGAAGGAGCGCGAAAAGCTGCGTCCGTACTTAGACTCTTGTGCCACGATGATTGCCGAACAGGGTTACACGCTGATGCGCCCCTTGGTGTTCGATTTTGCCGACGACCCCGAGGCGTTGCAGCAGAAATACGAATATATGTTCGGTCCGAAACTGCTCATCAGTCCCGTTACGGAGCCTGGCGTGACATCATGGAAAACCTATCTGCCCAAGAATAAGGCTGGCTGGCGCGACTACCGTACGGGTCAGCACTACGAAGGTGGACAGACCGTGACGACAACGGTAGACAAAGCGCATATCCCCGTATTCTGCAGAGAATAAGCCCTCTCTCACCACTTACCTCTTATCTCTCACCACTAAAGAGACCGCCCCACGGATAGCTTCCGGGTTTGAGCGTGATGAGTGTGCCGTTGTCGGCACGCATCTGAACGACACCGGGAGCTATCTGGCATTCTATGGTGAACGCTGTCCAGCCGAGGGCCTGCAGGGTGGCCCATGCCGTAGCCCCGCCTTCAATGATGAGGTGAAGACCACTCTCTCCCGGCCCCTCACAGGGTGAGTGGGGAGTGAAATGTTCGTTGATGAGGCGTTTAGCCATCTCAGCCATCACGGTACGCAGATGAATAGCTACCTCCTTGCCCGTGCGATGAGTGTAGGGAATGGTGAGGATGAGATTTCCCAGAGGTGAGTGGTGAGAGGTGCATAGTGAGTGGTGCGTAGTGAGTGCATTGTACCAGTAGTCGGCACCTTCTTCGCCATCGTAGACTTCGCGTGGCATGGGGGCGATGGGGATGCCAAGGTCGAGCCGACGACTCTGTGTGCTGCCGCAGAGGATGAGAAGGCGAAGCAGGCTTTCTTCCGGCCCAGTAGAATGATCATTTGGGGCTTGGAGATATTTATTTACCTCCCTCACAGGGCGGGGGCGGGGGAGAGTCTGCATAGTCTTCATCAAATCCGCCCCCCCTGCAAATAGAGTCTGACCGTCGTCGTAGTGGGCAATGACGCGGCGGATGTCATCCATGCTCTCGGCATCGGGCATGATGATGCCATGGGCGGCAGCATCCGGGAAACGCTCCTTCATGGACGACGTGCGGGCAGGAAACTCAGGGTCGTAGCTGAAGGCGGTTTCGTGAATGGGTACACCTTTTATATAATATATACCGTTGCGGATAATGCGGTCTTTCGACGGATTGGCAGGCAGATAGACGGCGCGACGGTAGCCTGCCGTCTGCATCAGGGTGCTGAGTTCGGCAACGACGTGGCCACGCAGGGCTGAGTCGGTCTTTTTGAAGAGGTGGAGGCCGACGGGGAGGGTTGCGGCAATACGGCGGGTTTCGGCGGCGGCCTCGGCCTCCGTCAAGGAACGCGTGTCGGTGGCGATGACGGTAGTGCCATCGCTGGTTACTCCTGCTGATGGTGTGCCGCAGTAGGAACCGGCGCAAACCAGACGTACGCGCAGGCCCTGACAGAAGGCGATGCCGGCTATCTCGGCAGCACCCGTGATGTCATCGGCAATAACAATCATGTGCGGACTTTTTACCCTTGTGCCTTTTTGTTTTTCCTATAGATAGCCATGCGGGTGGCATAGTCGATGCTGAGTGTCATGGCACTATCGTTGGCAATGCCTTTGCCGGCGACATCGAAGGCGGTGCCGTGATCTACCGAGACACGGATGATGGGCAACCCCAGCGTGATATTCACACCGGAAGCCGACTCCATCTTGCCCGTTTCCTTGTTCCAGTTAAAGGCACAGACCTTGAGGGGTATGTGGCCTTGGTCGTGATACATGGCAACCACACCGTCGAACTGTCCGCATTTGGCTTTGGCAAAGACCGAGTCGGGCGGTACGGGGCCGTCAACATGGAAGCCGCGCTGGCGCAGCTCCTCGATGGCAGGAGTAATCTCCTGTGCCTCCTCATAGCCGAACATGCCGTTCTCGCTGGAGTGGGGGTTCAGACCGGCCACACCGATGTGAGGCTTCTCGATGCCAAACTGACGGCAGGCATCGTCAATCAGTTCGACACACTCGATGACGCGAGCCTTCTTCACCAGGTCGCAAGCCTTACGCAGCGGCACATGGGTGGAAACGTGGATGACGCGGATGTTCTCGTCGGCCAGCATCATGGCGTATTTCTTCGTCTGGGTGAAGGTGGCATAAATTTCTGTGTGGCCGTCGAAGTGATGACCGGCCAGATTGAGTGCTTCCTTGTTGAGCGGGGCGGTGACGGTACCGTCTACCTCGTCGGCCATGGCCAGCTCGATGGCTTTCTTGATGTATTGGAAGGCGGCATTGCCACATTGGGCTTGTACTTCGCCAAACTTGAAGATGGAAAGGTCAACGCATTGCAGGTCAATGACGTCGATGGCGCCATATTCAAATCTGGCTTCCTGCACAGTTTGTATAGCGTTGATCTGCAGGTTGACGCCAAGCAGCCGAACGGCCTGGCGCATGATTTCGGCATCGCCCGTCACAAGAGGGCGGCATTTCTCATAGGTTTCGGGGCGGTTGAGGGCGCGCACGGTGATTTCCGGTCCGATGCCGGCAGGGTCGCCCATGGTGATAGCTAATATGGGTTTCATGTTGTTGTGTTTTCGTTGTTTCGTTGTTTCGTTGTTTCGATGTTTCGAAGAATTAATAAAGCGAGTTATAGATGTCGCGGGCATCTTGCTCGGTAACTTCTCTCGGATTGTTCTTCAGCAGGCGCTGCACCTCCATGGCGGCCTTGGCCATGCCGTTGATGGCAGTCTGCGGAATGCCTAATGCCGTCAGCTTGTCGGGAATGCCTACGGCAGCGGCCAGCCGGTAGATGAAGTCGACACCGCGCCGGGCGGTTTCTTCGTTGTTGGCTCCTGGCTCACAGCCCATGGCGATGGCTACTTCGGCATAGCGCTTGGGATTGGCGGGGGTGTTGAATTTCATCACCGAAGGCAACAGGATGGCATTCGACAGCCCGTGGGGGATATGGAACTTACCGCCTAACGGATAGCTCAAAGCATGGACGGCAGCCGTGTTGACAGGACCCAGACACAGACCTCCATACAATGAACCGAAGGCCAGCGCCTCGCGAGCCTCTACGTCTTTTCCGTCCTTCACAGCTTTCTCCAGATTAGCTGCAATCAGACGGATGCCCTGCAGAGCGTAGATATCGACTGACGGATGCGCGAACTTGTTAGTATAAGCCTCGATGCAATGTGTCAGGGCATCCATACCCGTATCAGCAGTCACCTTCGAGGGTACCGTCCACGTCAGCTTGGGGTCGACGTATGCAGCATCGGCAATGAGGAAGGGTGACACGATGCCTTTCTTCAGGTGGTCGCGCTCGTCGAGCAGGATGGCGTTGGGGCTGACCTCGCTACCCGTACCGGCGGTGGTGGGCAGACAGGCGAACCAGAGCCCCTTGTGCCGGATAAGTCCTGAGCCGAAACAGTCGGCAGCCTGTTGGCTGGAGTCCTTAAAGGCCGCCACCAACTTGGCTACGTCGAGTACTGAACCGCCACCGATGCCCACTACGCTGTCGGCCTGGAATTGGCGGGCCATCTCAAGTACACGCTCGAAGTCGTTGAGCGTAGGTTCGGCTGTTATCTGGTCGAACACCTTGACGGCTACGCCGGCTGTCTGGAGTGTTGCTAATGTTTCCTCAATCAGGGGCCGGATGGGAGGGGCCGTCAGTACGAACAGGCGCTGGAGCCCTGACCTCTGATAGTCTTCTGTAAATGTCTGGATGCAGCCCGTGCCAAACACTATTTTCTGTGGCTGCAAGAGTGTGATAGCTTTCATATCTTTCTATTTTCTTACCTTAATTACTTTTTTATTTTCCTTTCCTCCAGATATCCCCAGACGGTCAGTTCCTTGTCGGCCAGAGGTGTCTTGAACAGGAAACTGGCCAGATAGCCGACGATGAGGACGATGAGGTGGGAGTAGACGCCGAGCATATATTTGTGATGGGTGAAATTCCAGTCACCCAAGTCGAGCAGAGTCTCCTTGACTCCGGTGCCGTGGATGTCCACTTTGGTCGATGTCAATACGGCGTATGCAGTAAACAGTACGGCGGCAGCGATACCGATGTAGAGACCCTGCTTGTTGGCACGACGGCTAAACAAACCGAGGACAAAGATGCCCACGATGCCTGCCGAGAAGATGGCGTAGAGCGAGAACAGGGCGCCCAGCACGCCTTCGCCTCCCCACGTGATGTACAGGCAGGCCACGCCGATGGCCCCCAGGCCGGACAGCACCACCATCCATTTGCCGAAACGCAGCTGCTGCTGGTCAGTGACATGGGGGCAGAAACGCTTGTAGTAGTCTTGTACGGCAATGGCCGACAGACAGTTCAGGTCAGAGTCGAGCGATGAGATGGCAGCAGCGGCAAGGGCTGCAATAATCAGACCACGGATGCCGACGGGCAGTTCGTGGGCGATGAAGTAGGGGAATACCTCGTCGGCCTTGATGCCTTCAGGCAGCAAGGGAGCACCCTGGGCGTGATAGTAGGCAAAGAGTGCGGTGCCGATGAACATGAAGAGTGCCCAGATGGGTACCGACATCAGCACACCGATGTAGGCAGCCTTTTTCGCCTCCTTGTCGTTCTTGGCGGCCAAGTAGCGTTGCACGATGGTCTGGTCGGTACCGTATTTCTGCAGGGCGTAGAAGATGCCGTTAAGCACCATTACGAGGAAGCAGAGTTCAGTGAGGCTCCAGTCGTAGGGGCCGAACGAAATCTTGTTGTACTCCGAAGCAATGCGGAACGTCTCTGCCGGACCTCCCTCGATGCCGAACATCAGGATGAGGATGCAGATGATGCCGCCGCCAATCAGCAGGAAGCCCTGCGCCACATCCATCCAGACGATAGCCTCCATGCCGCCAAACAAGGTGAGCACGATGATGGTAAAGCCCAGGATGAGTACGATGCTGTAGATGTTGATGTCGAGGAACGTAGCCAGTGCCATCGACACGAGGAAGAATACCGTTCCGGCCTTCGAGAAATGTCCCAGCGTGAAGGCAAACGAGGAGTAGAGTCGGGCAAAGAGTCCGAAGCGCCGCTCGAAATATTCGTACGTTGAGAGGCGTATCACCTTTCTGAACAGGGGCACTATGATGCCTATCAGTGCCACGAGTACGATGGGCACCATTAGACCCTGTACCAGCAGAATCCAGTTGCCGGCGTAGGCAGCACCCGGATAGGCCAGGAAGGTCACGCTGGATATCAGCGTGGCAAATATGGAGATGCCGACAGCCCAGGCGGGAATCTTGCCGCCACCGGCAAAGTATTGTGACGTGTCCTTCTGCTTATGGGCAAAATAGGCTCCGGTGCCGATTGCTGCCAGGATGGACAGTAACACGATGATGTAGTCGATGATGTGCATGGTTTACTTCAGTTGGTCTACTATAGCCTTTTCTTCTTCTGCCGAAAGTCTCGTCAGTGGCATGAGCATCCAGGGTTCACAGAGACCCTTGGTTTGCATCATGACCTTCAGGGCGGTCAGACTCTGGCCGAGTGTGCGGTCCTTCTGGTAAATCTTGGCAATCTCGTTGGTCTCGTCCTGCAGACGGTTGGCCTCTTGCATGTCGCCTCGGATGGCTGCGTCATACAATTGTTGGAACATGTCGGGTACGTAGTTGCCTGTCGACGGTACGATGCCGTTGCCGCCCAGCTCCAGCGAGTGGGCCGACTGTGCTGCCCATCCGCAGAAGTAGGCAAAGTCGTCGCGGCTCTTGGCAATCTCAATACACTGCGCCATGCGCTCCAGGTCTCGCTCCGAGTCCTTCAGTCCCACGATGTTGGGGTGGTCAGCCAGACGGCGGATGACGTCAACGGGAATCGACATGTGCGTCGTTGCCAGGATGTTGTACAGCATCAGCGGCCCTGTGATGCAGTCGGCCAGTGTCCGGTAGTATTCGTACATCTGCTCGTCGGTCAGCGCATAATATGTGGGCAGTGTGGCCACGATGACGTCGGCCCCCAGGACGGTATAAATCTCGGCCTGCCGCACCTGCTCGCTGAAGCAGTTGCCCGTCAGTCCGGCATAGATGAGTATTCGTCCGTCTGCCGCTTTCACAGCTGTCTCTACCATCAGCTGCCCGTCCTGCTGGCTCACGCTGTTGCCTTCGCCGGTGGTGCCCATCAGCAGGGGCGACACCTGGTGGTCGGCAAAAAAGTTGATAATTCTCTTGACGGCTTCCGTGTCGAGCCGTCCGTCCTGAGTGACGGGTGTGACCATGGGCACTACCACGCCATGAAACTTGCTGTTGTTCATCGTCAGTTTTGGTTATACGTTATTATGTATTAATGACGTACGAGCTTTCGATAAGTCATCAGTATGATGCCGTTAACTATTTTTTGCAAATATTTCTTCCGAAAAGGTGTACATGGTTCAGACAAATTTCGTACCTTTGCAAGCGATTCGGGTTTCCCGAAACGGGAAACTTTTTTCGAATGCCGAACCTAAAAGTTGTCCGAAACGGAAAACTTTCCAGACCAGTAAAAAGAGAAAATAAAGTAATAAAAGAGATACCTACTAACAATGGAGATTAAGAATTTTACCATTACCAAACGCGACGGATCAAAAGACCAGTTCTCGTTAGACAAAATCATGAACGCTATCGTCAAGGCGTTCGAGAGTGTGAATGAGCCTGCCGACCTTGGAACCATTTCCAGGATTCTCAGTCATCTGGACATCCACGACGACATTACGGTGGAGGACATTCAGAACCAGGTGGAAGAGGCTCTGATGCGCGAAGGCTTCTACAAGGTGGCAAAGTCGTTCATGCTTTATCGCCAGCAGCACACTGAGGACCGTGAGACGCTGGAGAAGATGATGTTCTTGTCGGAGTATTTGGAGTCGGCCAATGCTGCCACCAGTTCCAAGTTCGATGCCAATGCCAACGTGGAGCATAAGAATATTGCTACGCTCATAGGTGAATTGCCCAAGTCGAACTTCATCCGCCTGAACCGTCGTCTGCTCACGGAGCGCATCAAGAAGATGTTCGGCAAGGATTTGGCTAATGAGTACATTGACAAGCTGACCCACCATTTTATATATAAGAATGACGAGACGTCGCTGGCCAACTATTGTGCCTCTATCACCATGTACCCCTGGCTCATTGGCGGTACCACTTCGATTGGCGGCAACTCGACGGCTCCCACCAACCTGAAGTCGTTTGCCGGAGGTTTCATCAACATGGTGTTCATGGTCAGTTCGATGCTTGCAGGAGCCTGTGCTACGCCGGAGTTCCTGATGTATATGAACTACTTCATCGGCAAGGAGTACGGCAAGGACTACTGGCAGCATCCCG
The DNA here is from genome assembly GCA_946623195.1 of uncultured Prevotella sp. The sequence goes on along the minus strand of CAMOQW010000002.1, from coordinate 30,660 downwards.
ACCAGCAGGCCGATCTCTCGCTGAAGAAGCGCTCTATCGACAAGGTCATCACCGACTACTTTGAGCAGATAGTGTATTCGCTGAACCAGCCTACCGGAGCGCGCAACTATCAGGCTGTATTCTGGAATGTTGCCTACTACGATAAGTATTATTTCGAGTCGATATTCGGTGAGTTCTACTTCCCCGACGGCAGCCAGCCCGACTGGGATGGACTCTCCTGGCTGCAGAAGCGCTTCATGAAGTGGTTCAACCAGGAGCGCACCAAGACCCTGCTGACCTTCCCCGTGGAGACGATGGCACTGCTGGTCGACGAGAATGGTGAATGCAAGGATAAGGAGTGGGGCGACTTTACCGCCGAGATGTATTCGGAGGGTCACTCGTTCTTCACCTACATGAGCGATAATGCCGACTCGCTGTCGTCGTGCTGCCGCCTGCGCAACGAGATTACCGACAACGGATTCTCCTATACGCTGGGAGCTGGTGGTGTGTCGACGGGTTCCAAGTCTGTGCTTACCATCAACCTGAACCGCTGTGTCCAGTATGCCGTCAATCATAAGATAGACTACCTGAAGTACCTGGAGGGTGTCATCGACCTCTGCCATAAGGTGCAGCTGGCTTATAACGAGAACTTGAAGGACCTGCAGGCTCATGGTATGCTGCCGTTGTTTGATGCCGGCTATATCAACATCAGCCGTCAGTATCTGACTATCGGCATCAACGGACTGGTGGAGGCTGCAGAATTTATGGGCATGAAGATTACGCCCAACGACGATTACAAGAAATTCGTACAGGGCATCCTTGGTCTGATAGAGAAGTACAACAAGCAGTACCGTTCCAAGGATGTCATGTTCAACTGCGAGATGATACCTGCTGAGAATGTCGGTGTGAAGCACGCGAAGTGGGATCGTGAGGACGGCTATTTCGTGCCACGTGACTGCTACAACAGCTATTTCTACGTCGTGGAGGACGACTCGCTCAGCGTCATTGACAAGTTTAAGTTGCACGGTCGCCCATACATTGAGCATTTGACCGGTGGCTCTGCCCTGCACATGAATCTCGACGAGCATCTGTCGAAGCAGCAGTATCAGCACCTGCTGAAGGTGGCTGCCCAGGAGGGTTGCAACTATTTCACGTTCAACATTCCTAATACCGTGTGCAACGACTGTGGCCATATTGACAAGCGCTACCTCAAGGAGTGCCCCCACTGCCACTCGAAGAACGTGGACTATATGACCCGTATCATTGGCTACCTGAAGCGCGTCAGCAATTTCTCGCAGCCTCGTCAGGAGGAGGCTGCGCGCCGTTACTATGCCCATGCAGGGGCTAAGAACTAACAGTTTAAATCGCGTAACATGCTGAAATACGTAAACACAGGCGTGGTGTTCCAGGAGATACCCGACGAAGTGACACTGGCAATCAATATTTCTAATTGCCCGTGTCACTGCCCGGGGTGTCACAGCCGTTATCTTTGGGACGACATTGGGTTGCCGCTGAACACCGATGCCATCGACGACTTTGTGTCGCAGTATGGCACCGACATCACCTGCATTGCCTTTATGGGCGGTGATGCCGATCCCAAGAGTGTCAACCAGTTGGCGCAGTACATCCACGAGTATCATCCGCAGTTCCATGTGGCCTGGTACAGCGGGCGCATCCGCGTGCCATCGGTGGTGAACAAGGCAGACTTCGATTTCATCAAGATCGGACCCTATATCAAGCATCTTGGGGGCCTGAAATCGCCCACAACCAATCAGCGCCTTTATCGCCGTCTGATGGATGGCTCTTTCGAAGATATCACTTATCGCTTCCGTCGCCAAAGCGGCGTAGCTATTTAACGGAAAAATTATGGAAACTGTAACCATCACAGAACAAGACCGCGCTTTTATGCGTGAGGCCATCCGGCTGGCCAGCGAGAGTGTGCTGCGTGGCGGCGGTCCCTTCGGCGCTGTCATCGTCAAGGACGGAGAAATCATTGCCGGCAGCAGTAATCGTGTCACCATCGATCTCGACCCCACGGCTCATGCGGAAGTGAACACCATTCGCAGGGCTTGCCAGAAGCTGAACACGTTCGACCTCTCGGGTTGCGTTATCTACACCTCTTGCGAACCTTGCCCCATGTGCCTAGGTGCCATCTACTGGGCACACATAGACCGTATCTATTATGGCAATACCCGCAAAGATGCACGCGACATCGATTTTGCTGACGACTTCATCTATGAGGAACTGGAACGTCCCATGGACAAACGTACCGTACCCATCATTCCACTGCTGCGCGACGAAGCCTTGCAGAGCTTCCGCCTGTGGTCGGAGAAAGATGATAAGACGGAATATTAGTATCCAGAGCGACATACATAAACGAGAAGATCAGTGCCGACATGATGTCAACCATGGAGGTACCTAACAACTGGCTGAAGAGTCCGTTGAACGTCACAAACAGGCGAACCAAAGGTTCGCTTAATACCAATCCCAGGGCAATACCTGACACGATAGCCAGCAGAATGCGTGGCAGCAGACCAATCCTAAAACATCCCATTGTCTAAGGTTTTTTATTCTGGTTTTATTTTCAGTTCTTGTCGGCAATGATACGAATAAAATGTGAAAAACGGCTTTTTTCGCATAACAATAGTGCTTATTTGAAATAAAAATCGTAAATTTGCAGCCATAAAGTAGTATGACAACCAGCACTTTCTTAATCCAAAGACGAATCGATGATGAAAACCAGACTGACCAATAGGACCTTGACCACAGGCCTCGCCTTATGTGGACTGTTGCTGATGCTGACAGGAGCTTGCAGCAGACAGGGTGGAAAAAATTCCGGCTTGAGCGATGACGGCAGGGGACGTGCCGGCCAGGGAAAAACCGTCAACTGGGCCGATTCTGCCAAGAAGAGATATATGGAGCTGGCCTACTACTACAACAATAACATTCACGACACGCTGGTGATGATGGTGCCTGGCGTGCTCGACTTTTGCAAAAGCCATGAACTCTGGGCCGACTACTACGACACCTGGATGCTGCTGGGTGAGGAGTATAACTTCAGAGGCGAACACAGCAAGGCCATCAGCGTGGCCCAGCAGATTCACACCGATGCCGTGCAGCGTGGCGACAAGTATGGACTGACGGTAGCTGAATTCCTGAAAGCGATGGTCTACGATGGCCAGATGAACCACCAGGAGGCCACCCGCAGCTTTGAAAGGGCGCTGGCCAGCTATCCGCCAGCTGCTGACCCCTTCCTGAAGAACACCATCTACGTCTATTACGTCAACGAGCTGAAAAACATGGGGGACCTGCAGAAAATGCGGCTGACGCTTGACCAGTGGTATGACGACCTCAGCAAATGTCGTGCTGATACGACTATACCGCACAAGCAGATTTCCAACTGGCTCTACTACTACCATCACTCGTGCTACTCCTACTATTTAAAGAACAAGGAGGTAGACAAGGCTGCCATGCATGTTGACTCGGTGGTGAAATATATCGAGGTCATGGGATGGTCGAAGGTGACGCGCAACGAGGTGATGGGCTATCGCACACAACTGGCCCTGGAGCGCAAAGACTATGCTGAGGCCCTCCGACTGAGCGACGAACAGTTGCCGCTGGCTAAGGAACTGGACATCAATGCATACGCTGAAGTGTTGAAGCAACGCGCCCTCATCATGTCGGGGACAGGACGGTGGAAAGAGGCCTTCGGCTATCTGGACCAGCGCTACAAACTGGTGGACTCTCTGAACCAGGACGAGACCCGCCAACAGTTGAACGAACTCAACAAGCGCTTCGAACTGGACGAACTCAAGATGCAGGCCGAGCGCGAACACATGCAGTCGGAGCAGCGCCAGCTGTATATGCTCATTGCCATCGCTGCTCTTGTGGTCATCGCCATCATTACCTATATCTTCCTGCAACTGCGGGCTGCCCGCCGACTGGCTGAGGTGAAGGCCCGGCAAGGACGCATGGAGAGCGAGCTGCACATTGCCCGTAACATACAGATGTCGATGGTGCCCAGCACGTTCCCGCACAGCGAGTGGCTCGACATGTATGCCTCTATGGTGCCTGCCCGTGAAGTGGGCGGCGACCTCTACGGCTATGTCATGAGCGGCAGCATGCTCTATTTCTGTGTCGGCGACGTCAGTGGCAAGGGAATGCCGGCCTCCCTGTTCATGGCTCAGGCTACCCGACTGTTCCAGACACTGGCCCGGCAGGGGATGCAGCCTGCGGAAATCTGCACCCGTATCAATGACGCGCTGTCAGGCGACGACAACGAGAACGGCATGTTTGTCACCCTCTTCGTCGGACTTGTTGACTTGGAGACCGGCCACCTGTGGTTCTGCAATGCCGGCCATAACCCGCCCGTCATCGGGGGTACCGCCTCGCATGGCGACTTCCTGAAGATGGAGTCCAATGCTCCCCTCGGACTGTGGAGCGGACTGGAATTCGTGGGCGAAGAGGTCGACAGCATCAAGGGCCGTCCGCTCTTCATTTATACCGACGGACTCAACGAAGCCGAAAACCGCCAGCAGGAGCAGTTTGGCGAGCAACGCCTGCTCAGCATCCTGCGAAGCATGCAGTTCGAGACGTCGCAGCAGGTGATAGAGACCCTGACCGATGAGGTGGAACGACACCGTAACGGCGCAGAGCCCAACGACGACCTCACTATGATGTGCATCCGGGTAATAGACCTCCACCGATGCTTGTCACGCGGCTGAAGTCCTCATACATTCTTGCCTCCTTCCCTTTTGAGCACAGAGGACTGTACCCGTGCAAGATGCCGCAAATCATCGGATTTTCGTGAAAATTCAACCGATACTCCCTGGTTATTGTTGCTTAAGTGGCACTTATTGTATAAATTCTCGAGAAAATTCGTTGGTTATGTGCCACTTATCGGTGCTGCATGTTTGCTGCCACTTTTACAAGACAGCATTGCCACCCATGGAAACAGCCTTCAGTGAATACTGCCACCTGTCACCCTTGTCACCTTGCCAAAAGGGTGACAAACCCAATGGCTGCAGTGGTTCTGCCACCCTGTCACCCTTGTTTGGATAATTCTTGTGATGTCATTCTCGTTCAACCGTTCAATCCACCTATATATATAGGTGGATTGAACGGTTGAACGAATCTTCCAAACGACATTTGCGTCCGGTCGATGATACCGCCACCGATACTTGCCACGCAGCTGAAGTCCTCATACTTGTAGCTATCTGGACGTGAGCCTTCTGTCTGCTTGTTCCCTTTGTCCGACTATTGGCGGTATTTTAATTAAAAACTCTGTGGCCTCGTTGGCTGAGCTCAACAGGAAGGGCCGAAAGCGTTCACTTGTTTTGTTTCTACTTCATTGGCAAAATCATTTTAAAGGGTTCGTAAAATATTCTATATTCGATGTATTCTGCTGTCGTTTTCATCGCTGCATTTCTTTACTGCGGACAAGGTTACGAATAAAATCTGAATAATTCTCTTTGTATCGGGATTTTTTTAATAATTCTCAGTGCTCCGTTCGAAATATTATTGTATCTTTGCAGCACATTTTTCAATATAACAAAAAGCAAATATAGTAATATTAGATATAAATGGCGTATTTAGGCGAATATATATCTATCGGTGTGGCGCTGTCGTGGACGGCAACGGCTCTGCTGAGCGAATTCGGCAGCAAGCGACTGGGCAACCTGACGCTGAACGTGCTGCGTATGGCGCTGACACTGCTGTTTTCGCTGGTGTTGTTTGCCTTCGTGACCGGAAACCCACTGCCGACAGGAGCATCCAGTGAGGCTGTCGGCTGGATGCTCCTGTCGGGGGTGGTGGGTTACGTGATAGGCGACTACTGCCTGTTTCAGTGTTATATCATCATTGGCTCACGCTATGGACAGCTCTTCATGACGCTGGCCCCGCTGTCGGCGGCAGTGATGGCATGGATGACGCTGGGCCAGCAGATGACGCTGATGAACGTGGTGGCCATGCTGGTGACGCTCCTCGGTATCGGCATCTCGGTATTGGGCAGGGGCGAGCATCATAGGGTGTCGCTGAAACTGCCGCTGAATGGCGTGCTCTTTGCTATCGGAGCAGCGATGTGTCAGGGTGTAGGCCTGGTGTTGAGCAAGATAGGCATGGACCATTACGAAACTGCTGCCGCTATGCCGGCGTGGCTGGTGCCATTCAGTGCCAATTTCTATCGCTGCATAGCGGGCATCGTCGGATTCTCGCTGCTGCTGTATCTGCACGACGGATTATCACCGTTGCGCGCGGCCATGCACGACAGGAAGGGACTCACCGTAGCCACTGCTACCACCATCTTCGGTCCCTTTGTAGGGGTGGGCTTTTCACTGATGGCGGTTCAGTACACTGCCGCCGGCATCGCCTCTACGCTGATGGCTATGACGCCCATCATTATCATCCTGCCGTCGTACTGGATTTTCCACGAGCGGATAACGTGGAAGGCCGTCGCGGGAGCTGTCATCTCACTGGTTGGCGTCAGCTTATTCTTTATGGCATAAAAATATAGAATTTTTATCTGACGATTACCTTACGTCCGTTGACGATGTAGAGACCTTTGCTGTTGGTCGACGAGCAACGCACACCGGTGAGGGTGTATGCCTGTCCGTCGTTCTTCTGCTCGGCAGCACGCACGTCCTGGATGGCAGTGGCGTTGACAACTATCGTGATGCCGGGGCATTTGGCTTCAATGGCCGACCAGTCCTCATCCCAGCGTGCGGCATCGCTCACGTCGAGTTTTGTGCAGGTAGCGGCAAGCTTCGAGGCTATCAGGGCATAGTCATCGTAGGCTTCTGTGTGCCAGTCGCCGTCCCAGGTGTTCTGGTAGGTACCCTTGCCGATGACGCCGGTCACCTTCACCTCGCCCGTCAGCGAGTTGTCGGCATAGGTGCGTATGGCCTTGTCGTTCACCATCGGACCTTCCACCTTGATGTCGTCCACGTAGAACGTCTTGCCCTCACCTTGGGCAGTCTCCTCATAGGGCCAGATGGCCAGCACGTTGTTGCCGCCGTCGGTAATCTTGTCGTTCTCAGGACCTACGCTGTATTCGTAAACCATCACCTGCCACTCGCCCGGTGTGTCGTACCAGAAGACACGCTTGGCATTGTAGGCTCCGTCCTTGCCTTCCAGCTGAACCATCACGTTGTGCTTGTCTTCCATCTTCAGGCGGAAGGTAACGCGGCGCAGACCCTTCAGGTCGGCATCGCCCACGGGCAGTGCAGCATTGTGGTGCTCCTGGTCCCAACCGCCGGGATTGGCCTTCATGGTGAATTTCATCACCTTGTTGCCGTCTTCGTCCACCACGGTAGGTTCAGCGCGGTTCCAGAAACCCCCGTCGCTGCCTGTTTCTTTGTCGTCGCCGTTCCACAGCACGACTTGTGAAAAACTGGTTGTTGCAGCAAACAACATACTGAGTAAAAATAGCTTTCTCATAATCATTACTTTTTTAGGTAAATATTTCAATGTGTTTGAATAATCCAAAATGTTTGTCAAGTGCAAAATTAGTGATTAGCGCCAAAAGGCATTGTGAATAATGTTTCATTCCCTAAGACTTATCGTACATGAAACAATCGTCTGCCATTATGTTTTATTCGTTTAGTAACGTGAATGGTGGTATGCATAGCCCTATACATCCACAATTTATGCAATAAAAAATCTTCCCGTCAACCCCAACGGCCAACTGGTGGCATTGGGACTGACGGGCGATGTTACTATCTGCGAATAAAAATCTGTGTATTTACCGCCTAAGCGTCAATATTGGCGTATGTGGCATTCTTCTCAATGAACTGTCGGCGAGGCTCAACATCGTCACCCATCAGCATGGAGAATATCTCGTCAGCCTCGGCAGCATTCTCAATGGTTACCTGCTTCAGCAGTCGATTCTCGGGATTCATGGTTGTCTCCCACAACTGTTCGGGGTTCATCTCACCCAGACCTTTGTAGCGCTGGGTGTGAAGCGCAGTAGCGTTCTCGTCGCCGTCCACATACTTGTCGATGAAGGCCTGACGCTGCTGGTCGGTATAGCAGTACTCTGAGAATTTCTTATAGGTACACTTGTAGAGTGGCGGTGTGGCAATATAGAGGTGACCCTCCTGAATGACTTTCGGCATGAAGCGATAGAAGAGCGTCATGATGAGTGTGTCGATGTGAGAGCCATCGACATCGGCATCGGTCATGATGATAATCTTGTCGTAGCGCAGCTTGTCCACATTGGCCTCGCGGTCACCCTCGCCGTCGACACCGAAGCGCACACCGATGGACTGGATGATGTTCATGACGGACTCTGCCTCGAACACTCGGTGCCACTGTACCTTCTCCACATTCAGAATCTTACCGCGCAAGGGCAGAATGGCCTGGAAGTGACGGTCGCGGCCCTGCTTGGCAGAGCCACCTGCCGAGTCACCCTCTACGAGGAAGATTTCGCACTCCTTAGGATCCTTGTTGGAACAGTCAGCCAGTTTGCCGGGCAGACCGCCACCCGTCATGGGATTCTTGCGCTGTACGCTCTCCCGAGCTTTGCGGGCAGCGATACGGGCTGTTGCGGCCAGCACCACTTTTTCGCATATCAGCTTAGCCTCCTTTGGGTGTTCCTCCAAATAGTTGGTAAGTGCTTCACCAACAGCCTGCTGGACAGCACCGGCCACCTCCGAGTTTCCTAACTTTGTCTTGGTCTGACCCTCAAACTGAGGTTCGGCCACCTTGATGGAAATGACGGCGGTCAAGCCTTCGCGGAAGTCCTCGCCGGCAATCTCAATCTTAGCCTTCTCGATTTGCTTCGAAATGTTGGGGTCGGCGTCGGCGTATTTCTTCAACGTACGGGTGAGTGCCATACGGAAGCCTACCAAGTGCGTTCCACCCTCGATGGTATTGATGTTATTGACATAAGAGTGGATGTTCTCTGTATAGTCGGTATTGTACATCACGGCCACTTCGATGGGCACGCCCTGCTTTTCGGTCTTCAGATAGATGACGTCGTCGAAAAGGTGGGTGCGGTGGCGGTCGACGTAGCGCACAAACTCCTTCAGGCCCTCCTTGGCATGAAACACCTCTTCCTTCAGGTTGCCCTCTTCGTCAGGGCGCATATCCTTCAGCGTGATGGTGATGCCTGCATTCAGATAGGCCAGTTCACGCATACGCTTGGCAATGATGTCGTATTTGTATTCTGTCGTAGTGAAAATACTTCCGTCAGGCCAGAACTGCTGGCGGGTTCCTGTCAAGTCGGTGTCGCCAACAATCTTCACATCGTAGAGCGGTTTACCCTTTTCGTATTCCTGCTGGTAGATGTGGCCGTTGCGGAATACCTGAGACAGCATGTGGGTAGAGAGGGCATTTACGCACGATACACCCACACCGTGAAGGCCGCCAGATACCTTGTAGGATCCCTTGTCGAACTTACCGCCGGCGTGCAGCACCGTCATGACAACTTCAAGGGCTGACTTGTGCATCTTCTCGTGTTCGTCAACAGGGATACCACGTCCGTTGTCTTGCACGGTGATGCTGTTGTCTTCGTTGATGGTTACTTCGATGTGCGTGCAATAGCCGGCCATCGCTTCGTCGATAGAGTTGTCGACGGTCTCGTTTACCAGATGGTGCAGTCCCTTTTCACTGATATCGCCGATGTACATAGCAGGGCGCTTGCGCACGGCTTCCAACCCCTCGAGCACCTGAATATTGCTCGCGGAATAATTACTTGCGTTGTTAAGTTCTTCTGTCATTGTTTATCGTATAGTCGATTCGGGTTGCAAAGTTACGAATTTTTTGCGACTTGGGCGAAGGAAAAGTGTTTATTTTTTATAAAAATAAAAAGCCGTATTCCTTGATGGGGAATACGGCTCTTATGCTTTGGGCGAATAGATTTATCCCAGCTTGTTGATGTGCTCGGCGAGGCTCGACTTCAAGTTGGAGGCCTTGTTCTTGTGGATGATGTTGGTCTTTGCCAACTTGTCAAGCATCTTCTGCACTTTCGGATAGAGAGCAGCAGCCTCTTCCTTGTTGGTCATAGCACGCAGTTTGCGGACGGCGTTACGCATCGTCTTGGCATAATAGTGGTTGTGCTCGGCCCTTTTCTCTGTCTGACGAATTCTCTTCAGTGATGATTTGTGGTTTGCCATTTTAATTTACTGTTTAATTTTAATGTTTAACTTAAAGCTTGTGGGTCTTGCGTCTCTTACGGACTGCCCTGGGCGGACTCTTCTTGTGGAGCCCTCCGCCACCTTGTCCCGACGAGTCAGTAGCACTTGGCTGTGCAGATGACAGATTTAATTTTTTTGGTAGTCCCTAGGAGAGTCGAACTCCTCTTTAGAGAATGAAAATCTCTCGTCCTAACCGATAGACGAAGGGACCATTGCTCCGAAAAGCGGGTGCAAAGGTAGTACTTTTTTCTTAATTGGACAAATTTTCTGCAAGAAAAATGTTTTATTTGCGTAATTTTGTGTAATTTTGTAGCAATGTTAGTGAAAACGGAAGCTATTGTACTCCATTCTTTGAAATACGGAGAGTCTCGCCTTATCGTGGATATGTTTTGTCGCGAACTGGGGCGTGTGTCGTTTGTTGTGTCGTTGGCGAAGTCGGCTAAATCGCCGTTAAAGAAACAATATTTCCAACCGATGACACTTCTGGAGGTGGAGTGTGACGTCCGCCAGCGGGTGCAGTTGCAGAAATTGAAAGACATCCGTCTGTTGTCAACTTATGCCTCGGTGCCTTTCTCGCCGGAGAAATTGGCATTGTCACTCTTTGTGGCAGAATTCCTTTATCATGCCCTGCGCGCTGAACAGCAGAACGAGCCGCTTTTTGCCTTTGTCTGTGATGCTATGCAATGGCTTGACACCGTAGAGGCAGGTTTTGCCAACTTCCACCTGACCTTCCTCATGCGTTTATCACGCTTTCTGGGCTTCTATCCTAATTTGGAGGTGAGAGGCCTGAAGTCAGGGGTGAAGGGAATGCCCGATTCTGGCTACTTTTTCGACCTGCGTGAAGGTTGCTTTTCAACTTTAGCACCCACCCACCGTGATTTTCTACAGCCTGCTGATGCCCAACGCATTCACTTGCTGATGCGTATGGATTTCCCTACCATGCACCTCTATCGTCTTTCGCGCCATGACCGCAATCGCATCTTGGGTGTGCTCCTGCATTATTATCGCTTGCATTTGCCCCAGTTTCCAGAACTTAAGAGCGTGAGCGTTTTGCAGGAGTTGTGGGCAGAATGATGCTTGCTTTCCCGGAATTCTGACTCTCCGGTGGCCCACCCTGACTCGCAGGTCTGTCAGAGTAGGGCAGGCAGTTCGTAAAGTTTGACGCTGTTAGACCCCTTGATAAGAATATAGCGGTCTTGCGGCTGACGATTGGCTATGGCGGCTTTCACCTCGTCGACATCATGGAAGGTGCGGAATGGAACCTGACATTTCGTGTTTGGCATTTGGCCGATGGCATTCTGGAATTCTTCGCCAACAAGCCATACCTCATCGAAGCCTGCCTCTTCCAGTTGGTCAATGACTTTCCGGTGTTCTTCTTCGCTGACGTTGCCCAGTTCCCCCATCTTACCCAGTATGGCCATCTTGTGCGATACGTCCATCAGTCGGAAGTTGTCGATAGCGGCTTTCATTGAGGTGGGGTTGGCGTTATAGGCATCCACGATGAGGTGGTTGTGTTCTGTCTCTGTCAATTGTGAGCGGTTGTTGGTGGGCACGTAGCATTCCAGAGCGTGGTTGATGCGTTCGAACGGCACGTTGTTGACATAGCCGACGGTGATGGCTGCCAGCATGTTGTCCAAGTTGTATGCGCCAATAAGGTGAGTCTGCACCTCCATCCATTCAGACGTGTAGTTCGCGTCGTGATCTTGTTCGCGCCAGCGGAATTTCAGGAAAGGGGCACACGAGATGACTTCGCCTCGAATTAGGATGTCCGTATTGTCACTTTGGCCGTAGTAGTAGATGTCGGGCTTTTGATTGTAGTCAGTCTGTTTTTGGCTCATCATCTGCGTCAGGTGTTCGTTGTCGCGATTGATGAATATCGGGCAGTCGTGACAGAGCAGGAAGTCATAGAGTTCACCCTTCGTCTTGCAAACGCCCTCGAACGAACCGAATCCCTGCAGATGTGCCCGCCCTACGTTGGTGATGAGCCCGCAGTTAGGCTCTGCCGTCTCCACCAGTGTCTTGATGTCGCCAGGATGTGATGCTCCCATTTCTATGACGGCAATGTCGTGATCTTCGTTCAGCCGGAACAGGGTCTTGGGCACTCCTACGTCGTTGTTGAAATTGCCTTCTGTCGCCATCACGTTATAGCATTCGGCCAACACGGCGCGCACCAGTTCCTTGGTCGTAGTCTTGCCGTTGGTGCCAGTAATGCCGATGACGGGGATATCGAAGTGGCGGCGATGCTCACGGGCCAGATCCTTGAAGGTTTGCAGGCAATTGTCGACCTTGATTATTCTTGTAGCGTGGTCTTGTGACCGGAGAGTCATGTCTTCATCCACGATGGCGTAGGAGCAACCTCTGGTCAGTGCATCCTCTGCAAACAGGTTGCCATTAAACGAGGTTCCTTTCAGAGCCAGAAAGATGCTGCTTTCCGGACAGTTGCGTGAGTCAGTTGTAATAGACGGGTACTGTTGGTACAGCTTATAGAGTTCTTTGATGTCCATGATAAATACGAATTTTGGTGCAAAGGTATAAAATAATTTATGATTTATAATTCATAATTCATAATTATTTTCTATCTTTGTGGCTGAATTATGGAATATACACTGAATTGCAAAGGCCGCTTGCTCGATTTCAGCACGCCTCAGGTGATGGGAATCCTGAATGTGACGCCCGACTCTTTTTTTGCCGATAGTCGCAAGCAGTCGGAGGCAGAGATAGCGGCCCGTACAAAACAGATAGTCAGCGAGGGGGGGGCTATTGTCGATGTGGGTGCCTGTTCTACTCGCCCAGGCTCTACACCCGTTGATGAGGCAGAAGAGATGGAGCGACTGCGACAATCACTGGCCATCGTGCGACGTGAGGCACCTGATGTCATCGTTTCTGTTGACACCTTCCGTCCTGACGTAGCCCGCATGGCTGTAGAGGAGTTTGGTGCTGACATTATCAACGACGTGGGTGCTGATGGTCAGTCGTCAGTGGCCTATTCTCAACAGAATATGTTCCGCATGGTCAGTCGTTTGCGTGTACCTTATATATATATGTCGCGCAAGTCAACAATGAAGGAGGTGCTGATGGATTGTGCTGAGGTCCTCAGCATACTGCGTTCCTTGGGACAGAAGGATATGGTGGTGGATCCAGGTTTCGGTTTTGGCAAGACGCTGGAGCAAAACTACGCCATCCTTCGTGACATGGAGCGTATGCAGATGCTCCATCTGCCAGTGTTGGTAGGCATTTCGCGCAAGTCGATGATATATCGCTTGCTGAATAGCGACCCAGCCCATGCCCTCAATGGTACGACAGCCCTTAATACTGTTGCGCTCCTGAAGGGAGCCTCTGTGCTGCGGGTCCACGATGTGCGAGAGGCGGTGGAGTGCGTCAGAATAGCTGTGGAACTGCAAACGGTTAATAGTAAATAGTCAAATTGTAAATCTCAGGAAAGATGTTCTTCGAATTTGGACTGAAAGACGTGATAGATATCGTCCTCGTCGCTATGATTTTGTTCTACATCTATAGGCTGATGAAGGAGTCGCGTTCGCTCAACGTGTTCATAGGCATACTGATTTTCATTGTGCTCTGGCTCGTGGTGTCGCAGGTGCTGGAGATGAAACTGCTGGGATCCATTATGGACAAGTTGGTCAGTGTGGGTGTCATCGGGCTTATCATCCTTTTCCAAGAGGATATCCGCAAGTTTCTCTACAATCTGGGCGCTCATCAGCGTATGCAGACCCTGCTGCGTCTGTTCTCTTCGAATGATAGGAAGGAGAATCAGGAGCAGGTGAAGCAGACCATTATGCCCATTGTGATGTCGTGCTTGAGTATGAGTAAGAAGAAGGTGGGAGCCCTTATCGTCATTCAACGCTCTACGCCACTCGACGACATCGTGGCTACCGGAGAGCGCATTGATGCTGCCATCAATCAGCAGCTCATCGAGAACATCTTCTTCAAGAACTCGCCTCTGCACGATGGTGCTATGGTTATTGCCGACCATCGTATTTGCGCTGCTGGTTGCATTCTGCCAGTCAGTCATAGCCTCGACATTCCCAAGGAGTTGGGCCTGCGTCATCGTGCGGCTCTTGGCATCACCCACGAGAGTGACTGCATAGCCATTGTGGTCAGCGAAGAGACAGGCGGCATCTCCATAGCCATTCGCAGCGAATTCCAGTTGCACCTCACTGCCGAGAAACTGGAAATCATATTGACGCAGGAAATCGTTAAATAAGCATAACAAGCAGACAGAAGTGAAAAGTGAAAAGTGAAAAGTGAAAAGAAATGCGTACCTTTGCAGACATCGTATCCAAAATCTAATTTATAACGTAAAACAAACTATGGATTTATTAAGTCAAATCGTAGCGCGTGCTAAGGCAAACAAGCAGCGCATCGTGCTCCCAGAAGCTGAAGAGGAGCGTACCCTATGTGCAGCCGACCGTGTGCTGGCTGACGACATTGCTGACATCATCCTGATTGGTAATCCTGACAAGGTCAATGCGCTGGCTAAGGAGAAAGGACTGACCAACATTGGTAAGGCAACCCTGATTGACCCTGAGAACTACGAGCGTAGCGAGGAACTGGCTGCAAAGCTGGCTGAGATTCGTAAGTCGAAGGGTATGACTATTGAGGAGGCTCGCAAGCTGGTGAAGAACCCGTTGTATCTGGGTTGTATGATTATCAAGACGGAAGGTGCAGACGGTCAGATCAGCGGTGCCCTGTCTACTACTGGCGATACCCTGCGCCCTGCCCTCCAGATTATTAAGTGTGCTCCCGGCATCACCTGTGTCAGTGGCGGCATGTTGCTCATCTCAAAGCAGAAGCAGTATGGCGAGGACGGTGTGCTGGTGGTTGGCGACGTGGCAGTAACACCCATGCCTGATGCTGCCCAGTTGTCGCAGATTGCTGTCTGCACCGCTCAGACGGCTAAGTCGGTGGCAGGCTTTTCCGACCCACGTGTGGCCATGCTGAGCTTCTCGACCAAGGGTTCGGCCAAGCACGAAGTCGTCGACAAGGTGATAGAAGCTACCCGTCTGGCTAAGGAGCTAGACCCCAGCTTGAAGATTGATGGTGAGTTGCAGGCTGATGCAGCACTCGTTCCCAGTGTAGGTGCTAAGAAAGCTCCCGGTTCCGACATTGCCGGCAAGGCTAACGTGCTGGTGTTCCCCAATCTGGAGGTCGGCAACATCGGCTATAAACTTGTGCAGCGCTTAGGCGATGCCGTAGCTATCGGCCCCATCCTTCAGGGTATTGCCCGTCCTGTCAACGACCTGTCTCGTGGCTGCTCAGTCGAGGATATCTACTACATGGTTGCCATTACTGCTTGCCAGGCAATGGATGCAAAGAAATAGTTGAGAGTTTAAAGTTGAGAGTTTATAGTTATGAAGATATTAGTATTAAATTGTGGTTCGTCCTCCATTAAGTACGCGCTGTACAACATGGACGACAAGAGTGTGATGACCAGCGGTGGTGCTGAGCGTGTAGGCTTGGACGGTGCTTTCGTCAAGGTGAAGTTGCCTAATGGCGAGAAGAAGCAGATTATGCACGACATCCCTGAGCACACAGAGGGTGTGAAGTTTATCTTCTCGCTCTTGACCGATCCCGAGATTGGAGTCATCAAGGATTTGAAAGAAATTGATGCCGTGGGCCACCGCATGGTGCATGGCGGCGAGAAATTCAACAAGTCGGTAGTGCTGACCGACGAAGTGCTGAAGGCCTTCGAGGCTTGCTCCGACCTGGCTCCCCTGCATAACCCCGCCAATCTGAAGGGTGTGAATGCCGTGAAGGAACTGATGCCCGGACTGCCCCAGGTGGGTGTGTTTGATACCGCATTCCATCAGACCATGCCCGCCAAGGCATATATGTACGCTATTCCTTACGAGTTGTACGAGAAATATGGCGTGCGCCGCTATGGTTTCCACGGCACCAGCCACCGCTATGTGTCAGCTCGTGCTTTGGAGTTCCTGGGTATGAAACCCGAGGGAACCAAGGTGATTACCTGTCATGTGGGTAATGGCGGTTCTATTGCTGCTGTGGTAGACGGCAAGTGCGTCGATACCTCAATGGGTCTTACTCCCCTGGAGGGTCTTGTGATGGGAACACGCTCAGGCGACATCGATGGCGGTGCTGTGACATTCATTGAGAAGAAATTGGGCTTGGATGCCGACGGCATGTCGAACCTGCTCAACAAGAAGAGTGGTGTAGCCGGCATCACAGGCGGTTCCAGCGACATGCGCGATGTTGAGAATGCTGCCAAGGCTGGCGACGAGCGTGCAAAGTTGGCTCAGGACATGTACTTCTATCGTATCAAGAAGTACATTGGCGCATACGCTGCAGCAATGGGTGGTGTCGATGTGATTGTCTTCACAGCCGGTGTCGGCGAGAACCAAGTTAGCATGCGTTCTGCTGTGTGTGAGGGCTTGGAGTTCCTGGGCGTTAAGTTCGATAATCAGAAGAATCAGGTGCGTGGCGAGGAAGCCATCATCTCTGCCGACGATTCCAAGGTCAAGGTGGTAGTCATTCCTACCGATGAGGAACTGATGATTGCAACTGACACGATGAACCTGCTCTGATTCAGCAGCAGGAATATCAGAAATTAAATACAGAAACGGAATAGCCCCGGCCTCATGCAAGGTCGGGGCTATTCTGTTTCTGACGGCTATCTGGTCATGGCTGGCTCTCGCCTTCTACGTATTCTTCGAGGAACATGTGTTCGCCATCGTAGACGGCATAAGTGAATTGGCTGATCCAGTCGCCCAGGATCATGAGGCGGGCTTTGTGGCCTACGGCAGTTGCAGGACGCGGCAGATTGATGTCGAGCTCAATGTGCCGGTGTCCGAAGATGAAGTAGTCGATATTGGGATGACTCTCCATGTAATCCTTGGCAAAGAGCACCAAGTGTTCCTTGTCTTCGCCCAGATAGTGGATGTCGTCTGTTTCCTTGTGCCTGATATAGCTATGGCGTGCCCAGGCCAGTCCGAAGCCTATGCCCCAGCGCGGGTGCAGGGCGGAGAAGAGCCACTGGCAGAAGCGGTTGTGGAAAATGGAGCGGATGACCTTGAACGATTTGTCCGGGTCGCCCATGCCGTCGCCGTGTGCCAGGAAGAATTCGTGTCCGTAGATCTCTGTCGTCTCAGGCTTTGTGTGCAAGATGACGCCGCATTCCTTAGCCAAGTAGGAATAAGCCCAGATGTCGTGGTTGCCGGTGAAGTAATGCACCTCTACGCCCATATCCGTCAGCTCCGAGAGTTTTCCGAGAAATCGGGTGTACCCTTTGGGCACCACGTAGCGGTATTCGTACCAGAAGTCGAACATGTCGCCCAGCAGATAGACGGCGGCAGCCTTCTCCTTGATGTTGTCAAGGAAGCGCACCAGTCTGCGTTCCTGCATGCGCTGGTGTGGGATGGCCATGGAGCCCAGGTGGGCGTCGGATAGGAAATAGACGTTCTTCATTTTTTTCTTCGGGATAAGGGTGGCGTTGCTTTTGGGGAGTTTTCGATGTTTCGACGTTTCGATGGGAAATCAGCTTAGTCGAGCCCGAGTTCGACTTTCGCTTCCTCTGACATCATCGACTGGTCCCAGGCAGGTTCGAATACCAGGTTGACATTAGCCGAGGCGATGCCGTCGACGCTTTCAACCTTGGTGCGAACATCCTCCAGGATGAAGTCGGCAGCCGGACAGTTAGGAGCTGTAAAGGTCATGTCCAGGTCTACCGTGCTGTCCTCCTGTACGTCAATCTTGTAGATCATGCCCAGGTCGTAGATGTTGACGGGAATCTCAGGGTCGTAGACTGTTTTCAGCACGTCCACGATGCGCTCTTCCAGCAGTGTCTTCTCTTCCTGTGTCATTACTTCTTCAGCACTTTGAGTATGGTGTCTACTACGGTCTGTGTCTGTTCCCGGCGACCTAAGGTGATGCGCAGACACGACTCCAGGCCTTTGTCTGCCATGAACTTTATCTTATAGTCCTCAGCCTTGAGTGCAGCCATCAGTTCGTCCTTGATTTCAATGGGATACTTGATGAGTATGAAGTTGGCCACCGACTTGTACACCTTGAAGCCGGGCAGGTTGCCCAGCGCCTTCTTGTACAGCTGGCGTCCCCATTCCATGTCGTCGGCCACTTGGCGATAGTGGTCGTTGGAGTCGAGGGCAGCCAGTGCCACAGCCTCCGAGAAGCGGTTGTAGCCTAAATACTTGTTGACGTAGCTCAGGAACTGGTCGTGTCCTTTGCCGATGAATCCGAATCCGCAGCGCAGTCCGGGCAGTCCGTAGAACTTGGAGAGTGTGCGTGAGATGATGAGGTTCGAATATTTGTTCACCAGCGGTGCGATATAGTCGGTGTCCATACTGATGAAGCTGGCGTATGCCTCGTCGATGAGTACCATGGTGTCCGACGGTATGTTCTCCATGATGCGGCCTGTCTCCTCCGGTGTCAGTCCGTTGCCGGTGGGGTTGTTGGGCGAAGCCAGCAGCAACATGCGGGGATGAACGCGGTTGGTGTATTCAATCACCTCGTCAACATCGTATGCAAAGGTGTCTTCCTGTTCGTGCAGGGGATACATCTCGAAGGTGCCGCCACACTCAGAGGCTACGCGGTTGTAGTACCACCACGAGAACTCCGGAATCAGTATCTTCTTATTGTCGCCAAGCATCAGGAAATAGTGGATGGCATTTTTCAGCATGTCTTCGCCGCCGTATGTCAGCAGCACCTGTTCTTCAGGCACATGATAGATTTCACTCAGTTTCACACTGATAACACTCTTCTTGCCCTCGTCGTAGATGCGGGTGTAGAAGCAGAGCGTTTTCGGGTCGAAATTCTTGATAGCGTCCACCACTTTCTGGCTGGGCTCAAAGTTAAATTCGTTTCTGTCGAGAAAATTCATATTGTTTACTATTTGACGTTTTACTATTTATGATTCATTTCAGTCGCATCAGCAGGATGCCGACGATAATCCAGATGATTTCACGGACGCGGCAGATAATGCTCACGAAGATGCCCAGTGCTGCCGACAGCCCTAAGGCGGCAATAGACAGCACGAAGCCGCCCTCCTGAACTCCCAACTGCATGGGCAGGAATCCGATGAGGTTGGCGAACAGCGTGGTGAACGCCACGATGAGGATGCTGTGCAGATAGGTAATGATGATGCCGCCCAGTCCGCCACCGTTGTCGATGCCGAAGAGCCAGAGCATGAACATCACCTCCGAACTCTGCACCACTCGCGACAGGAATTCCAGTATGAGGCTTTTATAGAATGCCTTCTTGTCTTGTCCGTGCAGCGAGGCTATCTGCGTGTCGATGTTCTCGATGGCCTCCGAGTGGCGTGCCCAGAAGCGCAGCGTCCATTTCTTCAGTCCAGGAATTCGGCTTACCACGCCCAATACATACTTTACCAGTCCGTTGCGGTAGCCTTTCGAAAACAGGTAGAAGGCCAGCAGGCAGAACACTACGATGACGCTCAGCGTGATGGCGATGGCTGTGGTCATGGGCATGTCGCCTACAGCCACCAGAGCCAGATAGATGAAGATGCTGACGAACCAGAACCAGAAGTGGGCAAAGAAGTGCATCATGGCATAGAGGATGACACTGCTGGTGGCGTGCTCCTTGTCGATGTCCTTCGACAGTTCCAAGATGCGGTATGGTTCGCCGCCCAGCCCGCCCACCGGCGTGGCGTAGTTGAGTGCATAGCCCGTGATGGTCAGTCGGTAGATGCGCCAGAAGCTGACCGGTGCCCTCCCGCCTATGTTGCCTTCGATGACGGCTTGCCAAGCCAGCGCGTTCAGGCCGTAGACCAGAAACCATACTCCCAAAATGGGAATGAGCCAATAGCCCGCATGACAGAGGTGGTGCCACAGCTCGACGAAGCTGACGTCGAAAGTCAGCAGCATCACCACCACGGCGGCCACGCCGACGAGGAAGAAGAGGTTGTTGAGTCGTTGCTTAGTCCAGACCATCAGCAATACGCTTGCAGAAAGATTCGTGACGATGGTTTACGTAGCAGGCCAACAGTCCCATGGCGACTATCTCCCAGACGAAGTTCATGGCGGGCACGTCGAGCAGACAGAACAGGAAGAGCCAGAAGGAGCGGAAGTTGAAGGTCAGCAGCCCGTTCCACTTGATGACGGGCAGCGAGCTGTCGTGGAAGTCCTTGCGCACCGACTCCGGGATGTTGTCCAGCGTGCCGTACTTTTCGCGCAGCCGCTTCATCAGGCGCTGGAACTGTGGTGTAGCGGCCTCTTGCTTTCTGGTATAGTCGATATACGACTTCTGGAAGATGCGCTCAGCCTTAGGCGTCGATGCATCCATCTGGTCGTAGATTTCCTGTTGGCGCTGCGAGTTGTCCAGTTCCGACCCCTTTTCGCCCTTCAGGAAGAAGAGGTGGATTTGGATGTAGTAGTCGGCCAGTCGCTGTTGTCCGGCCAGTCCCATGATGCCTGATATGATGCCCAGCGCATAGACTATGGCAGTGGCTATCAGCGCATTCTCCGGTGTGTTGTCTATGCCCAGCCATTGGAACTCCAGGTCGTGGTGCATATAGAAACGATATACCAGCCCGTGATAGATTGGTACAAACCATGTGAATCCTGCCGCACCGTCGAGGATGCGCCCCAGTCGGCTCTTCTTTCCCGTCATGCGGGCCAGCTGTCCGTCGGTACAGTCGAAGATGTCAGCCAGACAAAGCATCAGGATGGCAATGACGTTCATGGCCAGTCCCCAGAGGCCTGCGTAGTAGTAGCTGGCACAGGCGAAGAAGAAAGTGCTGCCGGCACCGATGAACATCGACATGATGGTGACGGTATTGGGGTGTATGTCGAGCTTGGCAAACAGCAGTGCCCAATAGTAGCAGAATGGCCTCACCACGTGCAGGTCAAGCCAGTCTTCTGTCTCGGCAGATTTCAGCGTTTTGTTAATATTCTCATTCATTTTGTATCTACAATGTGCGATTCAATCTGCAAAGGTACGAAATAAAGTGAAAAGTGAAAAGTGAAAAGTGAAGAATTGCCCTCCACCTTGTTATTTTTTAACGTTTCAGCCGCCAAAGCAGCATGCCATAGACGGCAGCCAGGGTGACTCCCGTGCTGTTTGCCGCCAGGTCGAGCCACTCGCCGCCCCGGTAGTTGGTGCAGTATTCTTGCAGCAGTTCTATCACGCCGCTCATGGCGATAGGCATCAGCCACGCCCAGAAGAAGAGTTCTTCGCCGTCGGGGTGCAGGTGGCGGCGCATGTATTCCGTCCAGATGACGCTACAGGTACCGCCATACATCACGATGTGGGTCCATTTGTCAGCGAAGGGCACCTCCTCCAACGGCTCCATTTCGGGGAACGGAAAAAACGAGAGCACCCAGACGGTAGCGATGCACAGCGAGCTGAGGGGGTATTTTCGGACATTTTGCAGTATTTTTTGCATAGATTCTTCCATTTTGGTTGCAAAAGTAAGAAATATTTTATACTTTTGCAAGCGAATTATGAGAAAATACGAAATGGCTAAACTGGAAAGAGCTAATTTTGGCAGCAAGATGGGTGTCATCCTGGCCACTGCCGGTTCCGCAGTCGGCTTGGGTAATGTGTGGCGCTTCCCTTATATGACAGGTGAAAATGGTGGTGCCGTGTTCATCATCATCTATGTAGTCTGCGTGCTTCTGTTGGGCATACCCTGCATGATCAGCGAATTCATTATCGGACGCAACGGACGTTCCAACACGGCCCGTGCCTATCGCAAGCTCTCCAACGGCGGCCCGTGGTCGGTGATAGGCTATATGGGGGTGCTGACGGGATTCCTCATTACGGGCTACTATGCAGTGGTGGCCGGCTGGTGCCTGCAGTACGTATGGGCTACGTTTATCGGCCACATGAGCGGCGCCCCCGCCTACTTCCAGCAGTACTTTGCCGACCTGTCTGCCGACCCCGTGAAGCCCGTCCTCTGGACAGTCATCATACTGTTTGTCACCTATCTGATTGTAGAGCACGGCGTGCGCGACGGTATCGAGAAGGCCTCCAAGCTCATGATGCCCACACTCTTCATCCTCCTGCTGGTCATCGTGGTGGCTGCCTGTATGTTGCCCGATGCCGACAAGGGCATCCGCTTCCTGCTGCAACCCGACTTCACCAAGATCAACGGCGACGTTTTCCTGGCAGCCTTGGGCCAGGCGTTCTATTCGCTGAGCATTGCTATGGGCTGTCTGTGTACTTATGCCAGCTATTTCTCCAAGCAAACCAACCTCACCGCGTCGGCTATCCAGATAGGCGTCATCGACTGCCTGGTGGCCATCCTGGCCGGACTCATGATATTCCCGGCAGCCTTCTCCGTGGGTGTCAATCCCGACTCCGGGCCGTCGCTCATCTTCATCACCCTGCCTAACGTGTTCCAGCACGCCTTCGGCAGTATGCCTGTGGTGGGCTACGTCATCTCGCTGCTTTTCTTCATTCTGCTGTCGCTGGCCGCCCTCACCTCGCTGATGTCGCTCCACGAGGTGTCCACAGCCTTCTTCCAGGAAGAACTGGTTATCACCCGCAAGCGTGCCGCCCTCATCGTCACCATCTCTACGGCAGTCATCGGTGCTCTCTGTTCGCTGTCGTTGGGTGCTGTCGACGGGTTGACGCTTTTCGGTAAGCCGCTGTTCGACTGGTTCGACTTCGTGACGGGCCAGATATTCCTGCCCATCGTGGGTTTCCTCACCTGTATTCTCATCGGCTGGTTTGTTCCCCATAAGATGGTGCGCGACGAGTTCACCAACTGGGGCACGCTGCGTGGGCGCTATTTCCACTTTTATCTTTTCCTGGTGAAGTATGTGTGTCCGCTGGCCATCCTGTTTATTTTCCTCCACCAGTTAGGGTTGCTTAACTAAATCAAGCTAATGAGTGAACGAGGCAATTTCGGCAGTCGTCTTGGCATCGTGCTGGCTACGGCAGGTTCAGCCGTAGGGTTGGGCAACGTGTGGCGCTTCCCCTATATGACGGGCCAGAACGGTGGGGCCGCCTTCATCCTGATATATATTGCCTGCATCCTGCTGCTGGGACTGCCCGGCATGGTCAGCGAGTTCATTGTGGGACGCCACGCGCAGGCCAATGCCGCCGCTGCCTACGACAAGCTCTCCGGCGGGCGTCCTTGGAAATTGGTGGGCTATCTGGGCATACTCACTTCCACCATCATTCTCGGCTTCTATGCCGTCGTGGCAGGCTGGTGTCTGCAGTACCTGTTTGCCTCGATAGCCGGGCAGGTGATGGGCGATGCCGACTATGTCAGCCGCTATTTCGTCAGCTTCTCCAGTCATCCGCTGAAACCCCTCCTCTGGGCGCTGGGCTTCCTGCTGCTCACCCATCTGGTCATCGTTCGCGGAGTGCGGAAAGGCATTGAACGGGCCTCCAAGTTCCTGATGCCCATCCTGTTCGTGCTCCTGATGATTTTGGTGGTAGCCTCGTGCCTGTTGCCAGGAGCCGGCGAAGGCATTCGATTCCTGCTGATGCCCGACTTCTCCAAACTTTCGTCCGACGTCATGCTCGAAGCCCTCGGTCAGGCCTTCTTCTCGCTGTCGTTGGGCACCGCCTGTCTCTGCACCTACGCCAGCTATTTCAGTCGCGACACCCGACTGCTGCCTTCGGCTGTCCAGATAGCGCTGCTCGACACGCTGGTAGCCATCCTCTCGGGACTCATGATTTTCCCTGCCGCCGCCTCGGTGGGCATCAGTCCCGACTCAGGACCGTCGCTCATCTTCATCACCCTGCCCAACGTGTTCCAACAGGCTTTTTCCGCTGTGCCTGCCGTGGGTTATGTGGTCAGCATCATGTTTTATGCCCTGCTGGTCTTCGCGGCTCTCACGTCTACCATTTCCATGCACGAGATTGGGACGGCCTTCTTCACCGAGGAGTGGAACTTGCCGCGACGCCGGTCGGCCTGGGTAGTCACCGTCGTGGCCTCCGTCATCAGCGTGGTGTGCAGCCTCTCAGTCGGTGCCCTGCCTTCGCTGCAGCTGATGGATCGCTCGGTGATGGACTTCTGCGACCAGCTGACCGCCAACTTCATGCTGCCTGCCGGAGCCATGCTGGCCTGCCTCTTCGTGGGCTGGTATATTCCTAAACAGGTGGCTCGCGACGAGTTCACCAACTTTGGCACCTTCGGTTGCCGCCTGTTCCCGGCTTATCTCTTTGCCGTGCGCTTCCTCTGTCCGCTGTGCATCGGCCTTATCTTCCTCCATCAGTTGGGTGTGATATGATACGCAGTGACCGTCGTATAGCCGTTGCCGCCCTTATGGTTGCCGTCTTGGCCCTGACAGGCATCTGGCTGACAGGTCGCCAATCGTCAGCCTTCTCTGCCAGCGACAGCACTCAGACTCACCGCTCTCGCCCGCATCGCCCTGTTCAGTACTACGCGGCATCGCCGCATAACCCGGAGCGCTTCCCCTTCGACCCCAACACCGCCGACAGCACCCAACTGCTGCGCCTCGGACTGCAACCTTGGCAGGTGCGCAACATCTATAAGTATCGCGCCCACGGCGGCATCTATCGCCGAAAGGAAGACTTTGCCCGACTATACGGACTCACCGTCAAGCAATATCGGGAGCTGGAGCCTTATATCCGCATATCGGCCGACTACCAGCCGGCAGCGACGCTGGTGAGCAAGAGCGAACCCAACGAGCGCGACACCCTGCGCTATCCCGTCAAGATACAAGAAACGGAACATGTGGTGCTCAATACCGCCGATACCCTGCAACTGCGCAAAGTGCCTGGCATCGGCAACTATTACGCCAAGGAGATTCTACGCTATGGACAGCGTTTGGGTGGATACGTCAGCGTCGACCAGTTGGACGAGATAGAGGGCTTCCCACAGGAGGCCAAGAAATATTTCGTCATCGAGAACGCATCGCCTCGGAAACTGAACCTCAACCGACTGACGCTGCGAGAGCTGCGCCGCCATCCCTACATCAACTACCATCAGGCTAAGGCCATCGCGGACTATCGCCGGCTGCACGGCGACCTGCATTCACTGCAAGACCTTAGCCTGTCGAAAGATTTCCCGCCCGAAGCCATCCTGCGATTGACCCCTTACGTGGAGTTCTAAACACACTATGAAATTTTTATCCCAAAGTTTGGTATATATGTTGCAAACTTTGGGATACATGTTGCAAAGTCTGAAATACATGTTTCAAACTTTGGGAAAAAAAATGCTGCGGGCTGATTAATTCTTTTTCTTCGGCTTCTGCGTAAAGCGGTAGCTAACGGTCAGCAGGGCGTAGCGCTTCAGCACGTTGTTCCACGTCTCGGTGCGGCCCTGGGCATTGATGCTGTAGCGCAGGTTGCTGACCTGGCCCAGCAGGTCGTAGCCCCGCAGTTTCACGACCCAGCGGCCTTCGCGGAACGACTTGGTGAGCGAGGCGTCCCAGTAGAGGCGGCCAGCGTTCATCTCTGGGTCGCTGTAGCCTCGGCGCTGGTGCTTGGTCAGGTCGGTGTCGATGGTGAAGTCCAGCGGCAACTTGTACGAGGCATAGAGTCCGTAGCTGAAGTCCCAGAGGTCGGTGGGCTGCTGGCCGATGGTGATGTTGCGGTGTATGTTGCGGTAGGCCAGTTCGCCCTTCAGCCGCAGGGTCAGCGCGTCCTTCTGGTAGCGCAGGTTGGGTTTGTAGCGCAGCAGCAGGTTGTCCACACGGCTCAGCGGCTGCTCCGCTTGTTGCCCTGATTCGGCTGCGTACTGGGCGGAGGCGGCGCTGGTGCTGCGGCGGTAGTCGGCGCGCAGTTCGTTGCCGATGTTCCATAGTTTCTGCTTGTCCAAGGCGCGGTTCCAGACCAGGGTGAAGGCCGTGTTCCAGTTGCCGCTCTTGATGTTCAGCGGGCGGTAGGTGCTCACGCCCGTCGTCGTGTCGTAGGTGTAGCCTCGACTGATGTCGTTGCGCGTGAGGCCCGTGTTCCACTCCATGCGGATGGTCTGGCCGATGGAGTCGCGGCGCACAGTGTACTCGATGCGCCAGCTGTGGCGCGTCGACTGTTGCAGGTCGGGATTGCTCAGGTAGATGTTCAGCGGGTCGCTGGTCTGCGGACGGCTCAGCAGGTCGGTGACCGATGGCGTCGAGTGGCTCATCTGATAGTTGGCGTGGAATCGCTTCTTGTCCCCCTTGCTGCGCCAGAATAGGTAGAAGTATGGCTCCACCTGCGTGTAGTGGCGCGTCAGTTGCTGGCGGTCGTAGTCCATGCGCTGACGGTCGAAGTAGCTGCTCAAGCTGCCGTAGATGCTGATGTATCCCCCTTCCTTCGTCTGGCGACCGTAGCTGACGGTCATGCCCGCCGAGTGGCGCAGCGAGCGCACGTCGGTGTCGTAGCTGTTCAGCTGGTCCAGCACGTAGTCGATGCTGTCGCGCAGCAGTTCGCGGCGCTCGTTGTGGTTGCGGGCGGGGCGGATGCTGTAGAATGGCGACAGCGTCCAGTCGTTCAGCGTGTAGCGGTAGGTGAGTCGTGCCGAGTAGCTATAATTATAATAAGGTGAGCGGCTCAGTCGGTCGCGGTCGTCGCGGGTGTCCAACCGGTGGTAGACGTAGTGGTTCTCACTCTCCGTCTCCGGGCTTATCCGTCGGCTGAAGCTGCCGTTGAGGCTCAGCTGGTACGAGTCGCCCGACTTCAGCCGCTTGCTGATGTCGGCATAGCCCCAGCCCGAGAGCGACGACGAACGGTCGCTGGAGCGGAAGCGCGCGCTGTTGATGCTGTCGGCATAAAGCGCGTCGGCGGTCGAGAGGTTCCATCCCTCGCTGTCGTAGCGGTGGCGGTTGTAGTCGATGTTGGCTTGCGAATAGATGTGGACGGGGCCGTTCAGCGTGAACGTGTTGCGCATGTTCAGGTTGACGGGGCGGCTGCGGTTGTGGCTCTCCGAGCGTCCGAACGTGCTGCTGCCGTCGGTCAGGTAGTTCTCGCTGTTGCGTCGCGTGTCGCCCTTGTCGTCCTGCCACGTCACGTTCACCTGGGTGGCATTGTTCACCTTGTTCTCCGGCGCGAGGTAGGTGAACATGCCGCCTGCCTGGCGGAAGTGTCGGTGGCCGGCCTGGTTGCTGCGGTCTTTGTACTGCTCGTTGTCGGCATCGTACTCCGTCGACTCGTTGATGTTGTTGGCCCCGCCGAAGAGCACGGCGCGCGTGTGGTCAGAGTAGCGCAGTCCGAAGGCCTTCAGCTTGTAGCGGTCGTCGGTGCCATAGCCCGCCTCGAGGTTGGCCGTGCCGCCGATGCTGTATTCGCGCTTCAGCACCACGTCCATCGTGTATTCCTTCTTGTCCTCGTCGTTGATGCCGAGGTATTTGTTCTGCGGCGTCTGCTTGTTGTACACCTCCACATTCTTCACCGTGAAGTAGGGCAGGTTCTGCAGCATCACCTTGTTCTTGCCCTTGAAGAAGTCGGCGCCGTTCAGCGTCAGATTGTCTATCTTCTTGCCGTTGACGAATATCTCGCCCTCCTCCGTCAGTTCCACGCCGGGCAGCTGCTTGATGAGTCCGTCGAGCATCGAGCCCTCCGGCACGTTGAAGGCGTCGGCATTATAGACCAGCGTGTCGCCCTTCCACACCATCTTCACTTTCGTGGCCTTCACCACCAGTTCGTCCAGTTCGCCGCCTTCGAAGTGGTGAGCCTTCGTGGTCTTCTTCAAGTACACCTTCGGCCCCTCCACCGTCTGCTGCCGACGGCTGACGTGCTTGATGCTGACATCGGCATAGGCCGTCTCGTAGTTAGGGTGCTCGAAACGCAGGATGAGCTGGGCCGGTTCGCGCTTAATCTTGAAATAGTAGCCCGTGGTCTCGGCCGACCGTCCGATGCCCCACGTATAGCCTCGGCCCTTCCACACCCGTGCCGTATCGACGACGGTAGAGTCGGGCCGCATCAGCGTCACCAGCACGTCGGGCACTGCCGCCTTCGTGAATGCGTCGGCCACCGTGCCGCTCAGGTAGACGCTGTCTTTCCGTTCCTGTGCCGTCGCCGTCAGTGCCGCGAGGGCCAGCAGGAGGGTCATGATTGTTAGTTTCTTCATGTCTGATTTTGTTGTTACTATTACGTTAGACACTGCCTGGGCTGGAATATTACAGCCGGAAGCGTTAAAGAATTGTAATGAAGTGAAAACTGGAGGACACTTCCCAGCATACGTTTCAACGTTTTTCTTAGTTTAATGCTGCAAAGGTAAGCGATTCGCTGCATACGGCCAAGCAAACGTAAGAGTGTTTAACTTTCTTTTTTAGTTGAAACGGCGTGGATATGAAGCGTGCAGCCCGTCGTCGCGACGAACTGCACGCAGGTTGGGCCCTAAAATCCTAAATCTACTAATTTTATGCGTGTTATTTCCGTTTCAGCGGCAGACTGTTGACCTTGGCGCGGAGGGCCTCGCCAGCCAGACCGGTGCAGACGATGCGGCCGTCGGGGGCGAAGATGATGGTCTCTGGCAGAGCATGGATGCCGTACTCGCGGGCGACGGGCGACGACCACGGATGCTGGTCGTGACCAGCTGACGGGGCGGCTGACGACAGGTGTTCGTATTCCAGCGAGCGAGCCTTTACGTATTGGCGCCATTGGTGCCGGTCGGTGTCCAGTGCGAAGCCGATGACGCGCAGGTTCTTGCCGGCATGTTGCTTGGCCATTTGCTTCATCAGCTTGCAACTGCTGCGGGTCAGGATTTGCCACGTGGCCCAGAAGTTGAGCACCACGTAGTCGCCGCGGCCGATGTAGTCGCTCAACTGGTGACGGACGCCCGCCGTGTCGATGCAGGCCACATCGCGGAACTGCTGGCCGGGCCGGCGCTTCTGCAAGCCCTCGTACCACTCCTGTGCAGGCTGCAGCGCCACGTGGTCGCTATAGGCTCGGCCCTTCTGGAGGCATCGGGCCAGTTCGTCGGCAGTCATCGTGGTATAGTTGTCGGCTATGTACCAAGCGGGAATCATGTTTTCGCGGTTTTCGTCAATGAACTGCATTTGCAATTCATGCGCCTTCTGACTGACGCGGCGAAACCCCTCGGCGTCCATGATTTCAAAGTCGTGGTTGAAGCCGAACGGGCTGACGTATTTCTTCAGCTCCGTGCGCAGTGCATTCAGTCGGCGCTGGCAGTGGACGAAGCGCTCGTTGAGCGGCGACCCCGTGAGCGTCATCTCGGCCAGGTTGACGGTGGTGGGGATGCTGTCGGCGAAGAGCATCATGCGGTGGCCCCGACTGTCGCTGACCTCCAGCAGCTGGTGGCGGCTGAAGTCGGCACAGAGCGTAAACTGATGGTGCTCGATGTCGGTGCTGTAGGCCTCCTGATTCGGGCAGACGGGCTTCACCAGTACGGGCCATGCATCGCGGTCGACGGGTCCGCTGAGCCGTACTTCCACCGTGGTCGGCTGCTCGGAGCCGCTGGTCTGATAGCGCAGCGACAGCAGCCGCAGGTCGTCGTTTGCTATGAAGTCACCCTCGTTGCGGTCCATGTATTCGAAGGCGGCGGGCGTCTTTATCACCGATTTCGACAACTTGGCCATGGCCTTGTCTATCATGCGGCGGCGCATCTGCCGGGCATGCTGTCGGTCGAAGTTAGGCAGCAGCCGCACCACCTCGTCATACTGCCGCGACGTGAGCTTGCCCTCGTAGCCCTCTATCTGGTTTTTCATCATGTAGACGATGGCGTCGCAGTTCTGCTCGTTGCCGCTTTGCTCGTTCTGATGATAAAGGCTGCTAAGGTACTGCACCTGCGATACCAGCGTCTCATACAGGGCGCGCTCGCTCTTGCTGACGGGTCGGCGGGCCGGCTGGTCCTTCGGTTCCCAAGGGTTCTGCTGCCGGAAGGGTTGCATCTGCCAAGTGCCGCCGTAGAACTTGAAGATGATACCGTCAGTGCTCCTCAGCGGCTTGCCGTCTGTATCGGCGAACTGCTCTTCGCTCCACTGTATGCCATAGCTGGTCAGCCCCGCCGTGTCGCGGAAGTTCAGGATGCGGAAGTTGTAGTTGTCCTTCATCTCGTATCGGCCCAAGATGCCGCCGTGGTAGTTGTCGCGGCGCTCGTAGACCAGCATGGCGAAGGGAGCCTGTCCGTCCGTCGTGTCGTGGAAATAACTGCTGGCAGCCTCTGGCGTGTGCTGGCTGATGGTGGCGAGCAGGGATTGCAGTTCGGCACTGGGCTGCGCCTTGTCGGGTTCAGCAGTCTGAACTATTTTAAACGTCCACTGCTGCTGGTTGTGGCTCCAGTGGGTGTCCATAGCCATGAGTCCGGAACTGCCGACGAAGTGGCTGATGGCTTGGTCGATGGCCCGTATGGCATCAGTGGGTTGAGCGCTGAGGCCGATGCTCAGGGCCGTCAGTAGGATGATGTTGCTGATTCGTTGCTTCATAGTGGTATGTCGTTTTTTGGGGGTTATTCTGACAGTGCGGTGTGGCGCAGCGTGTCGGTGATGATGCCGTCCATGATGATGCGGTTGACCAGTCGGCTCAGCCGGTCGTCCACGCGGATGAGCCGCTCCACCTGGGCCTCGTAACAGCTGTCGCTAATCTTCGAGAGTTGGGCTTCTACGCAGCTGATATAGTACTCCAGACTGTCGGCAGCCGATTGGGCGTGTCCGATTCCGTGATTGGATATAGCCGATTG
>CAMOQW010000001.1 GCA_946623195.1 uncultured Prevotella sp. | reverse complement strand
CGTCCATCGAGGTGATGGAGGTCTCTGCCATCTTGTCGATGGCCTTTCCGTAGAACAGGAAGTTGCGCGTGCCGACGGGTACGAACTGATCGGCATACACCTTATAGTTCAAGGTGCCAGGCTGCGAGAGGGCCGTGATGGCACTCAGGTGCAGGATGTTCGACAACTTGGCCGATGTCAGGGAGGGTACGCCGGCGAAGGGAATGAGCCGGATGTTGTCCATGCCACGGAACTGGCTGGCACGTCCGGCATTCTGCACGACGTCGCCCGACATACGCGTGGTGTTAATCACTGAACGAGGGATGGAGATGACGAACTCAGACATCACACCTTTGTGCCCTGCGTTGTCTACGATGGTGTTCTTGGGTGTCTCATCCACACTGTCGGACGAGGAGCAGGCAGTAAGCCCGGCCACTGCCGTCAGCAGCAGTGCAGCACCCTTCACGAAAGTCTTCATAGTTTCCATAACTTATACTATTTATTGATAACAACTGAATTCACGAATAAGAGCGGGTTATAAGGGTACGTCGTTGAAGACGAAGCCCTGTTCCCATGACAGGTCGACGCTGACGCCCACGGTGACTGTGGTTTGCTCAGGTTGCAGGTCGGGCAGCCCGTAGGTAGCCGTGGCCAGGCCCTGGATGGGTTTGGGGTTCCCATCGTCGTCCAGGTCGGGGTCGGGGATGCCGTCGCCGTCGCGGTCGGCCCATCCCTTGAGGATGGAGAGGTTCACCTTGGTGGCATAGTCCTTGCGGAATATCTGGTCGAGCACGCCGTGCTGGTAGTTAGTACCGGAGCGCGGCGACAGGTCGGCCACCAGGTAGAAGGTGGCACCATGGGCTATCACGCCGTCGGCCCCCTGGAAGTCAGGGCCGTCGTTGACCAGCTCCAGTGCCATATAGGTAGACTGGTCGGAGGGTGTCTCCAGTCCCAGTGTATAGTTGTAGGAGGTCCACAGGTTGTTGGGTCTGATGTGCTGTGCACCGCCATGTATCTGTGTGTCGTAGATAAAATACTCCGTCGTGTTGGCGATGGGCTTGAAGTCGTAGTCCACAGGATGCTGTCCGCCGATGATGTATCCTTTCAGCGTGAAGCCGTTGGTGACGTCGACGCGCTGGCCACGGGCATCGTAGTAGGTGCCCGACTCCATCATGACGCGGGAGTCCAGACGGCCCACGGCATACTGCAACTGGTTGACGATGGCCATGGAGCGCGTAGAGTCGGCAACGACGTTCTCGGAGTAGCGGTAGATGCTGTCGATAACTTGTTTCCAGGTTTCGTAGCGGGTATAGTCGGCCGACTTCAGCGTGTCGCTGGCCACGATGGGCGACACCACTTGATAGCGCAGGTCGGCAGGATAGACGTAGGTATTGAGGGCGGGAATATTCAGCTGCTTGCCGTAGGCCTGGTAGTCGGGGAACTCGTAGCGGTGCTGCGCGGTGTTCCACACAATGCGCGCTGCACCGGCAGGCAGGTTCAGGTCGGCGGGGAATCCCTGGTAGGTGGCTTTCAGCACCAGCGTGTCGCGGCCGTCGGCCACGGTACGGGTGCAGCGGTCGAGGATGGCGGTACGCAACAGGGCGGCGAGCTCAGCGCCGGCATCACCGTCGGCGACCTGCTGCAGGTTGCGGTAGACGCGGTTGAGCAGCACCTCCACATTGAATGACGACGAGGTGGTCAGCGACGTCATGGCCTCGTAGGCGTGGCGCAGCACGTCGTTGGTGGTGGTAGCCCACTGGTTCTCAGGGGCTACCGCACTACTGGTGATGTTCAGCAGGTCGTTGAGCAATGCCAGCAGGGCTTGTCCCGCCGCACTGTTGCCCAGGGCATCCTCTGACGGACAGATGGGCACGGGCGAGAAGGTGATGTCGGCATTGGTATGGTAGTCAGCGTCGGTCAGCCCCTGGACCTCCAGCACGCCATAGCGGCTGCGGTCGGTGGTGCCTGTGGGCACGGTGCCAATGTTGCCATTGACGGCATGACCATAGACGGTGACCCATCGGGTGCCCACGGGCACGGACTCATGATAGACGGAATGGTTGGTCTTGGTGGGACCCAGCAAGGCGGTGGGCAGGATGGCCGGCAACTGGAGGGCACGGCCCAGCTTGCTGTCGGAGGCTCCGGGGCGGCTGTTGAAGCACAGAATGCGGAGCTCTTCCAGTCCGCGGAATCCTGCCACATCCTGTGACTGCTGCACGATGTCGCCCGACATGCGGGTGACTGCCGGCGACTTGCGGACCGTCTCGCCCACGATGCGCGTGGGCAGCGAGAAGGTCAGCTGGGTGTCGGCCAGCCGGACGGGCACGACCTCCCCACCCACCGACTCGTCGCCGCTGCTACAGCCGAGGAGCAGCATCAGCACTGCACCAAGGATGAGGAGTAATCTGTAGTCTACTGTCTTCAACATATCTGTTTTCAATAGTCAATAACCAGTCCCTCTTTCCAGTCGAGCGTGACGGATGTCGACACCTCCACGTTGGGCGAATAGATGCTGCCGTCTGGTTTGAGGTAGGCATAAATGATAAAAATCTGACCGGCATTCAGCGGCTGCCGCACATTCACCACCGTACGCGTGACGGAGCCGTCGGGCAGCGTGACATAGACGAACTTGCGCCAGATGCGCTCGCTGTCGTCGGCACCCGTGGTGCCGTCGTCGTCAATGCCGACGCCACTGCTGCGACGCGGTGCTGCGGCCTGGGCTTCCTTGGCGGTGTCGTGGCTGGGGAAGGTGACGCTATAGAACACCTCGCGCTCGACGGGCGGCTGGGTGACGCGCAGGTCGCGGACCACGAAATTCCGCGTGAAGCGGTAGATGCTGTCGTTCACCATGAAGCCGTCGGCAAAGTCGGTGCCATAGACCTTCACATCGTCGTAGGCCACATTGTCGGTGCGCAGCACCAGGATGCTGGCGCAGTTGACCATATAGAGCGTCACGTCGAAGGTCTGGTCGCGATTGCCGATGATGTTCATGTCCTGACGGGCTGAGAAGAGGCCCGTCTGGTGGCCGTCGATGGTGTCGGCGACCTCCTGGACAAGATGCGACTGCGCCATAACTTCATCCTGCACCAGGTCTACCTCCACCTCCTCGTCGATGTTGGCCAGGGCCAGGTGGCGGTAGTTGTTGGCAGGAAGCTCCAACTCGTAGGTGGCCTGATTGGCGCGCATCAGCTTGAAGTCGTGGAACTGGCGGTCGTCGCCGACGTAGAACGACAGGTCCACGTCGTGGGCATACTCGCGGAAGATGTTCTTCAGCGAGTCTTCCAGCAGGTTGGCGACCTCGGTCTCGAAGCGGCTGCGCAGCACGGTCTGCACCTGGGTGCTGATATTGGTCTTCAGCTTCACCTCGTAGTTGACGTGGAACTCGCTCTCGCAATCCGACAGGTCGTCGTCGATGGTGGAGCAGCTGACGAATACCGGATAAAAGGCTATCAGAAAAGAGAAGCATGTAACGGCTACCAAGAAACGTCTCATGGAGCCATTACCATGAACGGCTCCCTTACCTGTATGCTGGCTATATGTCATCCTATTGCTTCTCATTTCTGATACCTTATTTATATGCACTTGTGCGCGAACATATTATTACATTTGTACGTCGAACGTCATACCCGGCTCCCACTTGAGGTCAACAGACAGACCGAAGAGCACTTCTGTGGCACGCAGGTCGGGGATGGCACTATAGGCTCTTTTCAGTGCATCATCTTTTAAAGTGAGGGTGGCTTTAGTCTTATAGTCCTGAACGAAGACGCGCTTTGTACTTTCGTTGGTGATGCGGTAGGTGGTTGGACGAACTGCTTGAAGCTTGTTATCTCCACTTGACCAATCCTGAGTATTGTTTGTAAGGTCCAACTTACCAATCAGATAGAAAGTGTTGCCAGCAGGAATCAGTCCTTCTGCGCCATAAAAGTCGCAGCCATCATTGACAATCTCAAGGGCGATGAGGACATCTTTCTGATCACCCGTAGTAGCATAGTTATCAAAGACTACAGTATAGTTCTCAGCAGTTGGTGATGTTGAAAGTGCAGTTGTTTTGAAAGTCACGTCTTTGTCGTAGATGACAGAATTGTAATCAGTAGTGCTGGAAATCATGTTCCAACCAACCTGCTTAGGCTGACCACCTACCAGAACGCCAGTAACTTTGAAGATAGATTTTTTATCAGCGATACTCTTATATTCATCTTCTGTGACAACGTTAATAGTCTGGTCTTTCGCAGAACCCTTTATAATTCCCTTCATGTTATCTGTCAGAGAAGTGCTGGCAAGTTTCACAGTAGTCTCCAACAAGGCAACACCATAATTCACGTTGTTGGTCATGGCTACGGCACGTGTAGTTGCTGCAACAGTAGTTTGAGGCCAAGTCTCTGCTTGATACATGACATCCCAAGCATTTGTTGTTTTAGGATAGTCATCAACTTGCTTATACTGATAGGTTGCGCGAAGTGGAGAATTGTCGAAATAGATAATCTCAGACGGATAGCGGTAGTCAGTAATGAGAGCTGTTGTTTCTGTTCCTATATTTGTTGAGGGGTTATTAAAACCATCAAGTTTATATTTAAACTCTTTGTCAGTAACATTCCATGTCAACTGTGCTGCACCCATAGGGAGGCTAAGATTGGCTGGGAAAGTTGGATTGACACCTTTAAGTTCTGGTTTCCAGTTGTCGGCTGTCTTTTCATCGGGAGGTGTTTCGTCATCTATTGAAAATTCCGTTTCACCGTTTTTCAATACCAACCTAACAGTTCCACCAGTATTTTCGATTGCTTTGCAAATAGCCTTGGCTATCTCCCGCACTTCAGTGACATTACTCTGTCCATTGATAGCATAGGCAGTCTTATAAAGATCGAACACCAAACGCTCAACAGCCTCTTTAGAACCAGCGTACTGAGTTATATTCGTGGTGAATTTAGTGTACAACAAGGCAATGGCAGAGTAATTACCGTCAGAACCAGCGGTGGTTACAGTACTAGCCCATTTTTTTTCTGTTGCAGGGCTTGTTGTTTTGTCTGTGTATTTCGCATTGGCAATAGCCGTAAGATATTGAGCAATATTTGTTGCATCAGTGCCAAGCCCATCTTTTTTAATAGATTCCAAGTCAAAGAGGATGTCATCAGTACTGGAAACAGTATTAGCCAAAGAACTCTTCACCTTACCTTTTTCGAAATCCCGGCCTAATCCACCTTGTGTTGCATCACCATCTGCTATGCCGTAGAACAAGAGGTTGTTTGTACCAACAGGAATTGTGAGCGAATACACTTTGCTCGACTTTTCGGCGAGGTCACCTGTCCCATAAATATCCGTCGTGGTTAAAGAACCGAGCGCATAATTACGCACTGAGCCGAAAGTGTAATTCGTTGTTTTACCAGCAGCGGGCACTTCGCTAAATGGCAGCAAAAACATATCTTTCATGCCCAGGAATCCATTTCCATCTCCTTCTTGTACATTTTTACCAGACATACGCGTAGTACCCTGAGAGGCCTTGGTAATGCTAAAGGCAAAGTCAGTACGGACGCTAGTTCCGTCATACGTGGGGTTGACATCGGCCGCTGTCTCGTCACTCGAAGAGCAGGCGGTGAACCCAATTGCGCTTGTGAAAGCTATCGCCATCATCAAAGCAAAATACTTAATCTTTTTCATAAATCTAAAAAATTTGGTTGTTACTATAATCTAATTCTAAAATTGATTTGAGAAGTATTTGTTTGTTATTCAATTTACTGTTCATCCAGCTGCCTCAGGTTCTCTACGGCGTCGGCATTGCCACTGGCGGCAGCACGGCGGAAGCAGCGGAGGGCCTCCTCGTGCTGGCCCGTCTGCCAGAGGGCTACACCGAGGGCGTTCTGGGCACGCTCGTCGTGCCGCACGGCCTGCAACTGCCGCAGGGCCTCCTGATAGCGGCCTTGTCGCAGCAACTGGCTGGCATCGTTGATGGTGGCGGCAGCACCGTCGGGAACATAGTCGTAATAGATACGGATGTAACCGGAGTTACGCTGGTCTTTCAGCACATGCTCCCGGATGTACTGCCAGGTACGGCCATTGTCCAACCGCTTGATGCGCCCCTCGCGCCTACTGGCATCGGGCTCCTGGTCGATGATTTCTATCACCTTGTCCAAGTGGATGTGACGCTGGGCGCCCTCCGCCACGAGGTCGTTCAACTGGTCGCGGAACTCAGCCCAGGCAGCACCGCCACCGACCGTCTCGAACACAGCATCGGAGACAGCCACCTGCTGCTGTATATAACGCTGCAGGGCCAGGGCTCGGTTGGAGGCCAGCTTTTCGTTGACAGCAGGAGAGCCTTCCACGGATGCCAGACCGACAATCTGTATCCGCTTCACGCTGCTGGTGGAATCGGCCATAATCTGACGGGTAATGTCAACGATACGGTCAAGGGTGGAGGCATTCTCACGGTAGTCAGTCTGCAGCACGCTCTTGCCCACGGGGAAGTGGACATAGAGGGCACCTTTCTCCTTGCGCAGAATACGCGTACGGTCGTAGGGCTTGTATTCCGAGATATGTGCCAAAACGGGATTATCCTGCTGCAGCTGTCCGGCACGGCCTGTGAAGTCGGGCACAGGACTGACAGCAGGGACAAAAGGTTTCTCCACAACCTTGGCAGTGACAACCTCGGGTTCCACGGGTAAGACAGGCTGAATGATTTCTTCCACAACCTGACGCGGACGACCCGGAATGTTAAAGACGATGCTCAGTCCGGCCTGGGGCAGCACAAAGAACTTGGAGTCGTTGCCTATCTTCGTACCGCAATGACCACACTCATAGCGGTCGAACTTGGTATAGCCGATGGCGGCACCGATATGTGCTTCCAGATTCCAATGGCGGCCCAACGGCCACGAATAGCCATAGTAGGCACCGATGGCGCCAAGGTCACCCTGGCGGCGCTCGTCACGAACCTCCTTCCACATGCCAAAGGGGAACTTCACGTCGGCCACGTTGTAATGGCTGTAGATGAGGTTCAGACCGAAGAAATGGTGCACGTCTACCGAATCAGTCCAATAGCGCAAGTCGGGCGACACCAACAGATGCTTCCACTTACGCGACTTATTATCATCGGTTGGCCAAGGGCGATAACCTCCTGTCAAGCCCATCGACCAATGGGGAGACAAACGGACACCGATGCGAAGATTGGGTGTCAAAGTAGCATCATACAGAAGATTATTGCTCAAAGTAACCTTCTGAGCAACGGCCTGCTGTGCACAGAGTACAAACAGCAGTACAACTCCGATAACCGTCAGTCTTCTCATCATTAAGCTAAGTTTTACATTCACTATGGCTAAGATAATTCTATTTTTATTGCGCACACGCGCGAAATTATTACACGTAAATTTTTGCAAATATATAAAAAATTCTACAATACCTCCAAGTAATTTAACAAACTTTTGCTTTTTGGGCACGTATTTTTGATATAAATCAAATTCCATCCCTAACAAATGCAAAAAAGCAGCAAGCTACTGGCTTGCCCCAGAGCCGGGCAAGCCTGACAACCAGGCAATGCATTTTAATGCGCTCAGAATTCAGCCGTTAGAAGCCTCGAAGAAAGGATTGCTGCGATAGGAAAAGGTACACAATTGGCTGTTGTAGAAACAGCGTATTCCCGTAACTTCTTTCCCGATGAAATGGGGAATTATTGCATTTTCATTAATGTTTTTTAACTCCACCTCCGCAACGACGAGCCCTTCATGTTCACCATGAAATTCGTCAACTTCGAAGGTATGGTTGCCGCTTTTCACCAGCCATCGGGTTTTGTCAATTATTCCAGGCTCACACAACTGCATAAGCTGCTCGGCATCTGCGAGAGGAATTTCCTGTTCAAATTCATAGCGCGACAAGCCATTGTCAGTGGAAGGGCCCTTGATGGTGAGATAGGCACGCTGGTCACGAATACGAATGCGAACTGTACGTCCGCGTTGGTTACAGATGTATCCCTGTCGAATGTGACTACTAGAAAAAGCCTCGTGCTTGTATGAGTCGTCAAGCACGAGGAACTTGCGTTCAATCTCCAATGCCATTATGCCATCATGCTAAAAGACCAAATGAGGTAGATAATGGCCAGGACGATCAGTCCGCCAAAAATCCATGATACTACCTTCTTGCCCTGCTCTTCCTGCTTCCTGGCATAGGCTTCACGCTTTACATTCACTTTTTTGTTTGCCATAATATTTCAATATTTTGGGGTTATTTATTCTTCATCATTAATGGGGAATTCCATCAGATAAGCCTTGATGAAATCGTCGATTTTGCCATTCATGACACCATCCACATCAGAAGTCTGATAGTTGGTGCGATGGTCTTTCACCCGACGGTCGTCGAAGACATAGGAGCGAATCTGAGACCCCCACTCTATCTTCTTCTTGCCTGCCTCTATCTTAGCTTGGGCCTCAAGGCGTTTCTGCATGGCACGGTCGTAGAGCTGAGAACGCAGCAGTGCCATGGCGCGCTCCTTGTTTTTGGGCTGGTCGCGGGTCTCGGTATTCTCAATAAGGATTTCTTCTTCCTCACCGGTATCGGGATCCGTGTACCAGTATCGCAAGCGAACGCCTGACTCCACCTTATTCACATTCTGGCCGCCGGCACCGCTACTGCGGAAGGTATCCCACGAGAGCTTGGCCGGGTCTACATACACTTCGATGGTATCGTCGACCAAGGGCGACACAAAAACGGAGGCAAAAGAAGTCATGCGCTTGCCTTGTGCATTATAGGGCGACACGCGCACCAACCGGTGGACACCGTTTTCTGACTTCAGGTAACCGTAGGCAAATTCACCGCCCTCAATCTGCATGGTGACACTCTTGATGCCGGCTTCATCGCCATCCTGCAGGTTGGCGATGCTCACCTTATAGCCATGAGCCTCTGCCCACCGCTGATACATACGCATGAGCATCTGTGCCCAATCCTGAGCCTCGGTACCTCCGGCACCGCTATTGATCTTCAGCACGGCATCCATCGGGTCTTCCTTCTGGCGCAGCATGTTCTTCAGTTCCAAGGCCTCGATAGACTCGATGGCGTGGCGGTAGTCCTGGTCGACCTCTTCTTCCGTCACCATATCTTCCTTGTAAAAGTCGAAGGCCAATTGGAGCTCGTCGGCAGCAGTCCGTACGGCCTGATAGTCGTCGAGCCATTTCTTGATGCCCTTCACCTTTTTCATCTGTTCCTCCGCACGCTTCTGGTCCTCCCAGAAGTCAGGAGCCTGGGTACGCAGCTCTTCTTCCTCGTACTCCATCTTCTTCTCATCTATCTTCAGATAGTGATTCAGCTTGTCAGCCCTGTCAAGGACATCTTTCAGTTGGTCTTGTGTAATCATTGTAATTACTCTTCGTACATCTTGTCAATCTCCGCCTTGTAGTTCTCGTTGAGTACCCGACGTCGTATCTTCAGCGTATTAGTCAACTCACCTTTTTCCATAGAGAGATGGTGAGGCAGCAGCGTGAAACGTTTCACCTGTTCGTAGTGAGCCAATTGCTGCTGAAGGGTGTCGATACGCTCCTTCATCATCTCCATGATTTGCGGGTTCTGACAAAGCGCTTCGCGGTCGGCAAAAGCGATGCCATGACTACGGGCATACTCCTCCAGCAGACTATACACAGGAATGATGAGTGCGGACACGAACTTGCGCTGGTCGGCAATCACGGCTATCTGGTCAATATATTTGTCGACCAGCAGTTTCGACTCAATCATCTGTGGAGCAATATATTTACCGTTTGAAGTCTTGAACAGGTCTTTGATACGCTCCGTCAGGAACAGTTCGCCGTCTTTCAAATAGCCGGCATCACCCGTACGGAAATAGCCATCATCGGTAAAGGCAGCCTTTGTCAGGTCTTCCCGGTTATAATAGCCCTTGGTAATGGTCGGACCCTTCAGCAACACCTCGCCATCGTCACTGATGCGAATGCTGATGCCTTCAATAGGCTGTCCCACGCTGCCCACGGTATAGGGTTCGCCCAAATGGTCGCACGACACAGTGGCCAGCGACTCCGTCAGGCCATAGCCTACAATCATGTTGATACCGATGGAATGGACGAATTCTTCCACATGTGCACTCACTGCGGCACCAGCTGTCGGGAAGAAATGAGGATTCTCAAGGCCCAGTTCCTTGCGAACGAGCGAGAACACAGTACGGTTCAGCATCTCGTATTCCAAGTGCAACGGCAGTGGCGGTTTCTTGCCAAGGCTGAGATACTCGATATTGTGACGGCGTCCTACGGAGAGTGCATGTTTGAACAGCTTCTGCTGAACAGTGCTCGAATGTTCTATCTTATCCATCACGGCCATATACACTTTCTCCCAAAAACGCGGAACAGCGGACATACAGGTGGGATGGGTCTCACGCATAGACTGCTGGACTTGCTGGGGGTAGGTATTGACAATCATTCTGGCACCGGCATAGAGGCACAAGATAGCCCAGCCCCGCTCGAAGATATGTGTATAGGGGAGGAAATTCATGATGCGATCGTTCTCCGTCACAGGTACACACTTGCTGTTGGCCACCATAGCGGCATGGTACTGACCATGGGTGAGGATGACGCCCTTCGAATCGCCCGTTGTACCGCTGGTGTATAGGATGTTCGCCACATCGTCGAAGCAGGCCTCCTGCTGCAACTTCTCTACTTCCGTCTGACGGGGAAGATTCTCACCCAATTTGAGGAAATCAGAAAAGTAAACTGCATTGGGGTCGTGGGTCGATATATGGACCATGGGGTCAAATACTATGATGCGCTCCAGCGTCGGACAAAGCGAGAAAATACGGCGGGCCTTGTCATACTGATCCTGTTCGCCGACAAAGAGGTAGCGGATCTTGGCATCGTTGACCATGAACTGTATCTGCTGCTCGCTGCTGGTAGCATAGAAGGGAATGGTGACGGCTCGGATGCCCCAGGCACCAAAGTCACACTCAATGTACTGTACGGAATTTTGTGAGAAAATACCGATGTTCTCCTGCACCTTGACTCCTAAGTTCAATAAGGCATTCGACACCTGACTGACCGTCTGAGACACTTGGTTCCACGACAGCGATTTCCACTCGCTACCACCGAAATCCTGATAAATCAGCATCTCCCGGTCACCATATTTCTTCGCCTGGTCGTGCACCAGAACCGACATGTGGATGTTTGTCTGCATACGCTTTCTGATATTAATTAGGTGCAAAGGTACAAAATAATTAAGAATTAAGAGTTAAGAATTAAGAATTATTTTATATCTTTGCACACAAATATGGAAAATCAAGCATACACTAACGAGGCCATTGAACTGCTGCAACGCCTCATCCAGACACCACGCGTAAGCCGCAACGAGCGTGCAGCAGCAGATGTTTTATCCGATTTCATCGAGAAATGCGGGCTGCCGGTCCAGCGGATAGGCAACAACATCTTAGTGAAAGAAAACATCGACTCTGCCAAGCCGACCTTGCTGCTCAATGCTCACATCGACACCGTAAAACCCGTTGCTACCTGGACACGGAATCCTTATGAAGCGACCATCGAGGGCGACAGGTTGTATGGCTTGGGGTCCAATGATTGCGGCGGCGGGCTGGTCAGCCTATTGCAAGTCTACCGCATCCTACGCGCACAACCTATACCTTATAATATTGTCTATTTAGCCTCATGCGAAGAAGAAGTCAGCGGACAGGATGGTTTTTCATTGGCCCTCCCCCAGCTACCCCCAATTGACGTAGCTATTGTGGGCGAGCCTACAGGGCTACAGCCTGCCATCGCG
Organism: uncultured Prevotella sp.; assembly: GCA_946623195.1. The sequence goes on along the minus strand of CAMOQW010000001.1, from coordinate 39,322 downwards.
GAGAAGGGCCTGATGGTCATCGACGGAATAGCCCATGGCAAGAGTGGCCATGCAGCACGTGAAGAAGGTATCAACGCCATCTACGAAGCCCTGGACGATCTTGTCTGGCTGCGCGACTACCGGTTCCGCAAGACGAGTCTGCTGTTAGGCGACACGAAGATGACTGTCACCATGCTAAACAGTGGAACACAGCACAATGTCGTACCCGACGAGTGCCATTTCGTCATAGACGTGCGCACCAACGAATACTACCAGAACGAATTTTTGTTCGCTTTCCTCCAGAAGCACATGAAAAAATGCGAATTGAAAGCCCATTCGTTCCGCCTTTCGTCATCGCATATCAGCGATAGCCACCCATTGGTACAGCGCTGTCTGCAACTCGGCATGAAACCATTTGGTTCACCGACGCTTAGCGACCAAGCCCTGATGCCCTTTCCCTCTTTCAAACTTGGTCCGGGAGAGTCGTCCCGCAGCCATTCTGCCGACGAGTTCATTTGCCTGTCAGAAATCAGAAAGGCAATAGACACTTACGTCGACATCATCCGTTAACGGCCCAGCCAGCTCTCGGGATTCAGTTTGGCAGTTTCCCGGCGCAACTGGAAATGGAGTATGTTTTCCCGGCCCACCCTGCCAAGGACCTGGCGAGTGCTGACTTTCTGTCCACGCTTGACGCTGACACTCTGCAGGTTGCAATAGACGGAGATATAGCTTCCGTGACGCACCATGACACCCATCAGACCACTGTAGCTAAACACGGTGCTCACCTCGCCATCAAAGATGCTGCGGGCCTGAGAGCCTGACTCACCACGAATATTGATACCCTTGTTGTCGAGCGTCACATTGCTCAAGCCTTCCACATGATACTGACCGAAATGGCTGACAATACGATAGGCCCCTGTAATAGGAATGGGCAGACGTCCACGGTTGCTTTCAAACGAACCACTAATACGCACATCTTCGGAAGAAGAAGTCTTCAAAGCCTCCTCCGCATCACGGCGTGCCGATGCCACTTCCTTAGCGTGTTCACGGGCTTCAGCTTCTGCACGGCGCTCCTCTGCACGGCGTGCCTCCTCAGCTTCTCGCGCCTTACGCTCAGCTGCCTCACGAGCTTTCCTGTCCTTGGCGGCAAGGGCTTCCTGGCGAGCCTTCTCTTCTTTGGCCTTAGCCTCGGCAATGCGCCGGGCATTCTCACGGGCTGCAGCCTCGGCAGCAGCTTTCCTTCGCGCCAACTCAGCGGCACGCTTCTTAGCGGCCTCAGCCTCGGCCCGCCGCTTGGCTTCTGCTGCTTCACGGGCTTTCTGGCGCGCCACCTCCTCAGCAATCAGACGGTCGATCTGCTCATTGAGAGCGGCATCTTTCTTTTTCTGCTGAGCAATCACATTCTGAATGGTCTTCTGCTCTTTCTGCAATGTGCTGACCACATTCTTCTGTTCAGTCTGTTTATTTTCCAGCTGGCGCTGCTCAGCCACGTCTCGCGTCAACAGGTCGCGCTTACGACTTTGGGCCACAGAAATCTCCTGGAATTTCCGGTTCACCTCTTCCTGCTTGGATTTCACACGCTCACCTTGCACACGCTGATAGGAAGCGTACTCCCTCATGAAGCGTAACCGACGATACATCTGTGCCAAGTTTTCGGCACTGAACACAAACATCAGCTGGCTCTGCAGAGAATGGTTGCGGTGCATATAGCGCATGGACTTCACGTAATTTTGCTTATTACCATCCAACTGCTCTTGCAACACGTCAAGCTGGGTCAGCAACATCTCTATCTCAACATCGAGAGAGGATATGTCGCGTCTGATGGTATCAATAGTACGACGCTTGCCCTCTATCTCACTATTGATAAGCATGAGATTCTGCAGGCGCTTGCGCACATCATTCTCCTTGGTGACAAGCAGCCGCTCTTGTTCTTTGATTTTCTTCTGAATCTGCTGGCGTTGTTTTTGCAAGGACTGCACAGAGTTGGCAGGCTGCTGGGCAGACGGCTTCTTCTTCGTCGTCTTTTTCTTAGTTACCACCACCGTCTTCTTGGCAGCAGGTTTCACCCTACGCTTCTGCTGAGCGTACGGTGCCAAGGCAAAGGCCATGAGGAACAAAACAATGACTACGCGCTTCATCCAGAGGAATTATAGAGACATGAAACGGCGCAGAATCTCGTCAACGGTAACCTGGCGATACTTGGCAGAAACTTCCGTGCGGGGTTCCCAATCCTCGTCAGCACCCATATAGTTCAATATCATGCCAAACTTCACCTCCTTGTCCGGAGTAGTGAATGCTATCTTATGATTCATAGGAAACTTTTTGCGTGCATTGGTACGGAAGTCGTCATAGTCCCAGTTCAGCTGATAGTTACCCCGGAATTTGTCCTTGAACATGATGTTAGCCATCTTCACCTGAGCGGACACCTTGTCAGCCAGCCAACGGTATGACAATTTACCGCTTTCCATCGAGATGACAGCATCGTCTCCATCCATATTAGCATCATAATTCTTCAGCAGTTCATCAGTCATCTTGGCCTTGCCAGGCTGGAACAGTTCATTCCAGAAAAGGGCCTGAATGGCGTTGAAGTCAAGACCGGCATTCCGCATGAAATCGAGTTGTGCATAAGGAACTTTAAGATAAAGTTTGTTCACACGGTCCATCACGAGGACATACTCCTTGGTGAACTCCAGACGACCAGCCTCCACGAAACCGAAAGCCATCAGCTGCAGGCGGATGACATCGTCGCGTTTCATCTTAAGATTGCCAGTCAACGTCATCTGCTGGTTGCCTACCTCTACGGAGAACTTCACCTTCGACGTAATAAAACGTGCGTGCTGGGCATTGTCATTCACTTTCTGCAGGAACTGCTGTTGTTGTAAGGTCTCGCTGGTGACGGGAGCAGGTGTTTCTTTCACAGCCCGACGGCTGGTTCCGCACGACGAAGCCAGGGTCACTACAAGGGATAGTGCGATTACTTTGAAAATACGAATTGTCTTCATTCTTTCAGATATTTTTTAAGTTTTATTTTCCGGGTCAGTATCTTCTTGCGATTGTCTTTTATCTCCGATTTCTCAGAGGCACGTTCCAGTGCTTGTTGCCAATAGCTGACAGCACGTTCTGCGTCGCCGGTATGATAATAGATGTCGCCGGCATGTTCGAGCAGTACTGCTGATGTATCGCTGTCGCACTGCAATGTCTGATCGATATATATCTTGGCCTCACTATACCGCTTCTGCATAAAGAGTATCCAGGCATAGGTGTCAAGGTAGGTGGCATTCTTGGGCTCGGCCTTGATGGTGCGATACGACATTTGCTCGGCCTTATCAAGCTGTTCGCCCAGTTCGCTCAGATAGTAAGCATAATTATTCAGACAGCCGATATTGTCGTCTTTCCACTGCAAGCATGAGTCATAGGCAGCAAAAGCCTCCTTCTCCTTACCCTTCTGATGCAGGATATCACCCATCACGGCATAGAAGTCAGAAACGATGGCAGGATCGCTGTGATCCGTAATAACACCGATGCCATTCTGGAAAGCATTCAGCGCATCATCCAATCTCTCTTTCTGATAATAGGCAATGCCCTGATAGTAATAAAAGGCCATTTCATCGGGATTAAACTGACGAGCTTCACGGCAAAGTTCAATGACACGCTCTTTGTCGTCAGCCTGCCAGGCATAACTGACCAGTTGCAAGCGGGCTGACGCATTGTCAGGTTCCAGCTGCAAGGCACGTTCAAGTACTGGGCTGATACTGTCGTTGGGCATGTGTTTCAGATTCATATAAGTAGCACAGAAGATGGCCAAGTCAGCATTGGCATACGGCAATTTCAACACCTCCCGGAAGAGGCGCAAAACACGCGTAGAGTCACCTCCATTCCGTTCACTGTCGCCTATCACCTGCCTCAGCATCATCACACGATCTTCAGTCGTAGCCGTCTTGCTCAGCAATATCCGCTCTAGCCACTCATTGGCCTTAGTACTGTCGTTCACCTCGTTAAAATGTGACAGCATAGCCATATTCGCAGTACGGTTGTCGGGTTCCTGTTTCAGTATCTCGTCATAGATTGCCAGCGCCTTCTTTGACTGACCATTCATATAGAGAGCATTAGCATAAAGACACCGATAATTTGCATCATTGGGATATTGGTCGGCCAGATTCTTCATCTCACTGATAGCCGATTTCTTATCACCCTTTTTGGTGTACAGCTGACTCTTAGCAAACGACAAGCGTTCGCTTTTGCCCTCCATGACTTCCAGCCGCGACAAGGTAGCGATGGCATGATCATAATCTTCTTCCTGTTCATAGAGTTGCACCAGCATTCCCAAGACATCCTCACGATCACGGTTACCGGCATAGAGACGTTCCAGCACATCTATCGCCTCCCGATACTGGCGCTGTTCGACATAAGCAGTGGCCAGAGTCTCCAAGTAAGTTTCATTGACAGGTTCCAATTCCACAGCCTTTTTTGAATAGGATAGCGCTACGTCCTTTTTTTTCAGATAGCGATAGTAGCGTGCAAGATAATAATAGGCTTCAGAACGGGTGGAGTCAATCTCAACGCAATGCCTCAGCAAGTCGAAGGCGGCATCGTGGTGTCCTTTTTCCTGCTGGCAGATTGCATCCAGGAAAAAAGCATCGTAACGCCGACTCTTATCGGCGTCACCCGCAGTTGCAGCCGTATGAGCAAGCACTGCTATCAGGATGAATATGTATCTTGCGTATCTCACTTAACTCCCGTATGTCCGTATCCTCCGGCACCCCGTTCCGTCTCATCTAATACCTCGACGTCAACCAACTCACCTTGCTCACAACGTGCTATAACCATCTGAGCAATGCGCTCACCATCGTTAACAACAAAATCCTCCTGCGACAAGTTGATGAGCACCACGCCGATTTCACCACGATAATCGGCATCAATAGTACCCGGCGTGTTGAGCACGGTCAAACCATACTTCAAAGCCAATCCGCTGCGTGGTCTCACCTGAGCTTCATAACCTTCAGGCAGAGCAATATAGAGTCCTGTCGGAATCAGCCTCCGTTCCAGTGGATGTAGCGTAATGGATGCATCAAGATTGGCTCGGAGGTCCATGCCTGCACTCTGAAGTGTGGCATACACCGGCAACGGCTGGTGGCCGCGATTGACGACTTGAATTTTCACCATATCTCTAAACTTCTTTAAAATAATGTGCAAAAGTACATAATTCTCTTCAAACAACCAAATTTTTTTTGTAATTTTGCAGCCATTATGATGAACTGGCAGCAACTAATATCCAACAAACGACTCGGACAGGAGCACCGTCATACGGAACGGCACGACGATCGAACAGAGTTCAAGCGCGACTATGACCGTCTTATTTTCTCCGCTCCTTTCCGTCGGCTACAGAACAAGACTCAGGTGTTTCCGCTACCCGGCAGCGTATTTGTACACAACCGACTGACCCACTCTCTCGAAGTAGCCAGCGTAGGCATGTCACTGGGTTCTGACGTCGCTCAACGTATCATCACGGAAAAAAGGCCGGAACTGCGAGGCACCCTCTTTGAACAGATTGGACAGATTGTATCAACGGCCTGCCTGGCCCACGACCTGGGCAACCCGCCTTTTGGACATTCAGGCGAGAAAGCCATCCAGACATTCTTTACAGAGGGGGCAGGAAACAGGCTAAAATCATCCGTTTCATCGGCATTCTGGGACGACATCACCCACTTTGAAGGCAATGCGAACGCCTTCCGCCTGCTTACCCATCAATTCAAGGGGCGCAGGGTAGGAGGATTCGTAATGACCTATTCCACCTTGGCCAGCATAGTAAAATACCCGTATGCCTCTTCTGCATCCGGAAGAAAAAAGAAATTCGGATTCTTTCAAAGCGAGCAGTCCTATTATCAGAGAATTGCCGATGAAATGGGCATTATTCGCCTTTCCAGTGAAGGGGAGCCATTACGCTATGCCCGCCATCCGTTAGTCTATCTGGTGGAAGCTGCAGACGACATCTGCTACGAGATCATGGACATAGAAGACGCCCACAAGTTGAAAATTCTCAGCTATGAGGAGACACAACATCTGTTATTAGGTTTTTTTGATGAAGAAAACCGACAAAAGATTCTAGGCCGCATCACCGACGAAGAGCTACAAGACCCCAACGAGAAGGTCGTATATATGAGGGCCTGCGTGATAGGGAAGCTCGAAAATGAATGCGTGAAAGCTTTTGTGGACCATGAGGACGAAATCCTTAACGGCACGCTGGAGGGCTCACTAATCGACCATATCAGTCCTGCTCAACGAGATGCTTACCGCCATTGTGCAAAGTTGTCGGTAGAACGCATCTATCGCAGCCGTCCTGTGTTGGACGTAGAATTGTCCGGCTATAAAATCATGGCCACACTGATGGAGCAAATGACTGAGGCTGTGATGCATCCTGACCGCTACTATTCCCAGCAACTTATCGACCGTGTATCCTCGCAGTACGACATCTGCGACCCTGACCTGGAGACCCGGCTGATGGCAGTGATTGACTACATAGCAGGAATGACGGATGTCTATGCCCTCGACGTTTACCAGAAAATCAACGGTATCTCACTACCTATCGTTTAGCAGTTAACAAAGGAAAGAAATGACGATGACAGACCCGACTTCGCCCATTCAGGCACTCCAACAGCAAAAGCTCCTGCTACAGTTGGAGTATAACACGGAAAAAGAAGCCTTCCGCCAAATGACTGAACACATCGGGATAGGCCGCAAGGTGAAGCGCGGCGATGCCTGGTGGCCGTTGCGCATAGGGAAGAGCTACTACAATTCACTGAACCAATTAGCCATTGAAGTTTTCCGCACTGCTGACCAAGACATTGAACACAATTTCGAGTTCGGCCGTCCTGTTGTGTTTTTCAGAATTTCCGATGAAACCGTCGATTCTGAAAGGAATCGCATCACTTACTTCCGTTTCACTGGGACTGTCAGCTTCGTCGATGGTGACCGGATGGTAGTCACGGTGCCAGAGAATACCCGTTTAACCGACCTGCAAGACCGCATAGGGGTACAGCTGTCATTCGACGAAACCTCCTATCGTCTGATGATGGAAGCTCTCGACCGTGTCATTCGCGGAAAAGGGCGCTTAGGGTATTTGAGAGACCTGTTCTACAGCCACCAAAAGCCAGAGACCTTCTCTTTCCGCCCTATGCACTTCCCCTACCTGAATCCTACCCAAGAGCAAGCCGTCAACGAAGTACTCCGGGCCAAGGACGTAGCCATTGTGCATGGGCCCCCGGGAACCGGCAAGACCACCACATTAGTAGAAGCCATCCGCGAGACGCTGATGCGAGAATCACAGGTTCTGGTATGCGCACAAAGCAATATGGCTGTAGACTGGATTTCCGAAAAACTGGTCGATCGTGGTATTAATGTGCTTCGAATAGGGAATCCCACACGTGTAAACGACAAGATGCTCAGTTTCACTTATGAGCGCCGTTTCGAAGGGCATCCCGACTACCCCCAACTCTGGGCGTTGCGCAAGGCCATCCGCGACTTGCGCAGTCACCGTAAGCGCGGCGACGAAAAGTACCACCAGCGATTAGAGAGTCTTAAAAGCCGTGCTACGGAACTGGAAATCCGCATCAACTCAGAACTCTTTGGCGAAGCACGTGTTATTGCCTCAACGCTGGTGGGATCAGCCAACCGGCTATTAGACGGGCAAAAATTCGGCACCTTATTTATAGACGAAGCTGCCCAAGCATTGGAAGCAGCCTGCTGGATACCCATGCGTCGCATCAGCCGTGTCATCCTGGCCGGCGATCACTGCCAGCTGCCCCCTACCGTCAAGAGCATAGCCGCCCTGAAGGCCGGTTTAGGCAAAACGCTCATGGAACGTATTGTGGAGCAACACCCCGAGGCCGTCACACTGCTGAAGATACAATATCGCATGAACGATGATATCATGCGTTTTTCATCCAACTATTTCTACAACGGACAGGTGGAGAGTGCGCCAGAGGTGAAATTCCGCAGCATCCTGGACCTCGACACCCCCATCACCTGGATAGACACCTCACAGTTTGACCTGCCACCCGACAGTGAAGTCACCTTCCGGGAACAGTACATTGGCGAGAGCTACGGCCGTATCAACCCGGCAGAAGCGGAAGTCACACTGCTGGCCCTGCAAAACTACTTCACCCGTATTGGTAAGCAACGGCTTTTGGACGAGCGCATCGACGTTGGCATCATATCACCTTATCGCGCCCAAGTACAACTGCTGCGGCGGCTATTGGCGAAACAGGATTTTTTCAAGCCTTTCCGCCGTTTCATCAGCATCAATACCGTTGACGGTTTCCAAGGTCAGGAGCGCGACGTCATCGTCATTTCCCTGGTACGCTCTAACGATGACGGGCAAATAGGTTTCCTGCGTGATTTGCGACGCATGAACGTTGCCATCACCCGTGCCCGCATGAAACTCATCATTCTTGGAGACCGTCCAACGATGACCCGCCACCCGTTTTATCGACAATTATGCCACTATATTGACAGTTTGCGAGACTAAAATTTGGTAATCTCCGATATTTAGTTTACTTTTGCACCATAAAAGGGTGAGTTGCGCAATGAATAGCATTGAAATCAAGACAGTGACTAATCGTAAGGAACTGGTACAGTTTGTCCAATTCTATTATGACCTTTATCGTGGTAACGACTGTGTGGTACCCTTTCTGTTCAATGACGAAATGGCCACCCTCAGCCGTGACAAGAATCCTTCGTTTGAATGCTGTGAATCAGAATATTTCATGGCATTCAGAGATGGCAAGATGGTGGGGCGCGCAGCCGCTATCATCAACCACCGTGCCAACGAACGATGGAACCGCAAGCAGGTGCGTTTTGGATGGTTCGATTTCGTGGACGACCTGGAAGTCAGCACAGCGCTTCTGAAGGCCGTCGAAGAATGGGGACGCCAGCGGGGCATGACAGAGATTGCCGGACCATTGGGGTTCATCGACACCGATCGGGAGGGTATGCTGGTGGAAGGCTTCGACGAGCTCTCCACCATGTACATCAACTACAACTATCCCTATTATCCGCAGCACATGGAGCAGATAGGCGGTTTCGAGAAAGACAACGACTACGTGGAACTTCGGGTGAAGGTGCCGGAAACAGTGCCGGAGAAATTCTCCAAGATAACGGAGATGGTTCGTAAGCGCTATGGCTTGCATGTCCATAAATTCACCCGCAAGGAACTGATTGACGGAGGCTACGGACGTCAGGTATTCAACCTCCTCAACGCCACCTACAAAGACCTCTACGGTTTCAGTCAGCTCTCCGAGCGCCAGATAGACAAGCTTGTCAACAGCTATATCAGGATAGCCGACCTCAATCTGGTGACAGCCGTCATGGACGGTGACAAGATGGTAGGCTTCGGCATCACCTTCCCTTCATTCTCACGTGCGATGCAGAAGACACGCGACGGGCGTTTCCTGCCCTTTGGCTGGTGGCACATGCTGAAAATCCTCAAGTGGCATCAGACACCCATTGTTGACCTTTTGCTCATCGGTGTACTGCCCGAGTACCGCGCCAAGGGTGCCAACGCTCTCATCTTCGACGACCTCATCCGCTGGTTCCAGCGCTATCGTTTCGAATATGCTGAGACCGGCCCACAGATGGAGTCCAACGAGAGTGTCCTTTCTCAGTGGCAGTATCTGGAGCACCGTCAGCACCGCCGCCATCGTTGCTATCGGAAGCTGCTTTCTGTTTAGTAAAAAGGCGGTTTCACCGATAAATCATAGCGGGAACAACCGTTCTATCACTCCCTGATAAGTATTCATGGAAAGACGGACGGAGTCAGGACGTTCCTCAGGCAGCAGGATGCTGACATAGTGACGCGTAGTGTAGAACTCAGGGGTGTCGCCCTGGTCATGAAGAAGACGATAATAGGCGGTACGCGTCTGATCCGTGTTGACAAGGACAGTATCCTGAACGATGCCAATGACATGAAGACCTTCTTCATCTTCTATGCGCCCACTCTTGAACATCAGCCCAAGATTGATGTACTTGCCATTCTTTGCTATCCAGGCGCTCTCTATGCCGACAGGGTCATCGGGCTGTTCCCGAACTCTCCAATGCTCACGCGGCTTCAGGGTAGACACCGCGTTGACTCCGACGACCTCTGCCTGTTGCCCTTCCACCTTATTATAATAGATAGCCATACGATAAGTGGTGTCAGGCGTACTGATCCACTGAGCCGTGAACGGGTTGGCAATCCTATAGGCATCACCATCGTCGGTCGTGAAGGCAACAGCCCGCTTTTCTGCGTCAACAGCCAGTTCTGACAGGTCGGCCTGCATCAGCGAATACCTGCCTTGACCTTTCTCATAGCTGTCTGTTTCACAAGCCATGAGCAGCAGCATCACACAATAGAGCAGCGCCTTATTCATGTGCCTTCATATAGTTTCTTACCGGATTGGCATACATCGTCAGCATACGCTCACGGAGGAAAGCATCATCCCTGTTGTCTATCTTGATCTTTGCCAGTTGTCTCTGCAAATACCGTTCAAAGAGCTCTTGGTCTTGCTGAGTATAGTGGTCGGCATGGCTCCTGGTACCCTCCAGTTCATCCAAGGCAATGTAGTTGCAAGGATAGAGATGGTAGCCACGATGAATCTCCCTGTCCAGACGCTCAGACAGTGCTTTAAAGAACTCATTCTTCGGCAGTCCAGACAATTCGTCAATCCATGTGTTGACAGGGTGTGCACAGCGATAGTGCACCCGGCCTTTGTAGCCAAAGATACCCGTCTTCATGTTGTCAAGGTCATCCTGCCGGCTCTTTTTGAAATTGGCATTGTCACGCTTCTGCTGGAACTCCTGGGCCTTCAGATAGTCGCAGGGGTCAAACTCATACGAGATGGTAAGGGGTACGATGTTCAGTTCACGAAGGCTGTCAGCAGGAGAAGCACCGGTTCCGTCACCCCCCATCGCCAGCATTTTCAGCACAGCATCCTGCGTATGGTCGCTGGAATCCTTGGCCCGTCCCTCTCGTTGGGCTATCCAGATGTTTTCATGTTTTCTGGTGACGGCATAATGGATGTATCTGCTCATCAACTGGCTGCTTCGCATCATCTCATGGGCAGTCAGTCCACGGCGCACGGTGAATGCCTTATTCATTCTTACCAGTCGCTTAATCCAAGGATAAATCAGCAGGTTGTCGCCAATGCCTATCTCAACCGTCGTGGGATAGCCGTGCTTATGGAGCATGATATCCAAGAAAGCCGAGTCGAGCACGATGTCACGGTGGTTGCTGACGAAGGTATAGCGACTCTCCCCCTTGCCTGCCCCCGCAGAGGACAAGGAAGCTTGGAGGAGACTGTCATCGAAAGAGAGTCCGTCGGTATGCTTGCGGACGACATGCCAGACTACAGGTTTCATGAAGCGAAGCTGGAAATCCAACGGAGTTTTCACTCCGACAAAGGCCAGTCGCAACAATCCGTTGCGTACCGACTTAGGCAGCCAGGGCACAAAGCCCTTCAGCATCAACGAAAACTGGCGGTCACTAATCAACTCCTCGAAAGCCTGCTTCATTTCGCCGGCCTCATAGGGGCGTATCTCGTCAAACTCCTTCACATCGTACTCCATAACAGCGGCAGCTAATTGTTCACTCTTCTTTCTTCACTCTTCACGCCAACCTCAGAACTGGTTCTCGACGATGTCTGTCAGCACATCCTTCATGTCGAGGCCGGCAGCACGGACCTGTTGCGGGATGAAACTGGTGGGTGTCATGCCCGGCGTGGTGTTAACCTCAAGCATCGAAATCCTTCCATCCTTAGAGATGATATAGTCTATACGGATAATACCGTTACAATGCAGGATGTCGTAGATGTGACTGGTAATCTCACGCACGCGACGGGTGATATCCTCAGACAGGCGGGCAGGAGTAATCTCCTGTACCTGGCCATTGTATTTGGCATCATAGTCAAAGAACTCGTTGCTGGTGACCACCTCAGTAGCAGGCAGCACGACAGACTTTTCACGAGTCTTGTAGACTCCGATGCTGATTTCAGTACCATCCAGGAACTGCTCTACCATTACCTCCGGGCTTTCCATCATAGCCTTACGGATGGCTGGAGCCAACTGGTCGACATTCTTGACTTTCGACACGCCGAAGGAGCTGCCGTCGGCAGCAGGCTTGACAAAGCAAGGCATGCCAATGCGCCGCTCTATCTCTTCGTCGCTGACCAGCTGCTCATATCCCTGACGAATCAGCAGAGAGTCGGCCACTGAGACGCCATAGCCCCGCAGATACTGGTTGAGTACAAACTTGTCGAACGTCATGGCCTCCACCAGCACACCACTCGTTGAATAGGGTACACCCACCAGGTCGAGATAGCCTTGCAACAAGCCATTCTCGCCAGGAGTACCATGTATGGTGATGTAAGCATAGTCGAAAGGGCGTGCCTTACCATCTTCCACGAACGAGAAGTCGTTACGGTCAACGGGAGTCGTAGTTCCATCGTGCAGTTCTACATGCCAGTCCTGCCCCTTGATGTCTACGATATACACATTGTAGCGTTCCTTGTCAAAAAAGGAATAGAGGCCTTGTGCCGAGCGCAACGAGACGTCGTGCTCTGACGAGTCGCCACCACAGACGATGGCAATGTCACGTTTCAAATTCTTCATGTTCTTATTTTATTTTTTATTGCTTTATTTCATCATCACGACTCATATATTTCCGCCACTTGCCAATCAGTGCCTCCATGTCAGCAGCCAGCGGACTGGTGAAGTCCATCTGCTCGCGGGTTGTCGGATGCACGAAACCTAAGGTTCGCGCATGCAGGGCCTGACGCGGACAGAGTTTGAAGCAGTTCTGGATATAGGCCTTATAGGAAGCTGTGCGCTCGCCGCGCAATATCTCCATACCCCCATATCGTTCGTCAGCAAACAGCGGGTGTCCTATATGCTTCATGTGTGCACGTATCTGGTGGGTACGTCCTGTCTCCAGCCGGCATTCCACCAGCGTGGTATAGCCATAGCGCTCCAACACCCGGTAATGAGTCACTGCCGACTTGCCGATTTCGGAGCCTGGCGGGAATACTGCCATGCGCTGACGGTCCTTGGGGTCGCGGCCTATATTGCCCTCTATGCGTCCTGTATCTTCCGTAAAGTTACCCCACACCAGAGCCACATAGCTGCGATGGGTATCGTGGTTGAAGAACTGAGCCCCCAGTTCCGTCTTGGCCTCTGGTGTCTTGGCAACCACCAGCAGTCCACTGGTATCCTTGTCAATACGGTGCACCAGGCCCACGCCGGGGTCGTTGGGGTCGTAGCTGGGCAATCCCCGCAAGTGCCAGGCAATGGCATTCACCAATGTCCCATGGAAATTACCCACACCAGGATGAACCACCAAGCCCGCAGGTTTGTTGATGACCAACAGCTGGTCGTCTTCGTAGACTACCTCTAAAGGGATATCCTCCGGTTCGATAGTCGTATCATAGTGTGGGCGGTCGAGCATCAAGGTGATGATGTCCCCCGGGCGCACCTTATAGTTACTCTTTACCGGGGTGCCGTTGACTTGTATGAATCCGGCATCGGCAGCCTTCTGGATGCGGTTACGTGAGGAGTGCTGCACATGCTCGGCCATATATTTGTCGATGCGCACAGCCTCCTGTCCCCTATCCACCTCCATCCGCAGGTGCTCGTACAACTCTATGTCATCCAGTTCCTCAGTCATCATCTGCACTTAGTTGTTGCCCCCACCCTATTGGCCCATCGGGGGTTCCGTCACTTCCTCAAAATCGTCATAGTCGCTGTTCACATTGCTCTCTACCGAGTCGTAGACAGCGTCGACATAATCTATGTCATCCAAATCTTCGAAGGTGCCGCCTCCCACCATGAGAGTCAGCGGATAGTCGATAGGGATGCGGTCGCCATTGGACACACGCCGCCCTCGGCACAAGATGCCATAGACCCAGTCTTTCTCGCCAGGCACACTCTGAGGAGGCAACAGTTTAAAGCCGATGGCCATCAGTTTGGCTTCAGCCTCGCGTAAGCTGGAATTGTCGACAATATCAGGAATGGCCACCGTTGGCGACGAGGCAGAGTTGACTGTCACATAGATGGCGTGGCCCCGCTTCACTTTCTGTCCACAACCGGGCATCTGCATCAGAATGCAGTCGGCAGGCAGCTTTTTGTTATACCCTGAGTCGTTCACCACCAGCATCAGCTCCAGCTCATCACACTTCAGACGGGCCTTCTGGTAACTCAGTCCCTTCAATTCCGGGACATCAATACCCTCGCCGTGATGGGTGTAAAGGTCTAATCCGAATTTCACACCCACACACAAGAGAACCACCACCAGCACCATCGCCAACAGGTTGAACAGCACAAAGCGGCTGCACAGTTTGCCAAAGAAATCCTTCGCGCTCATCATTAAATTCTGTTTTCAACAAGCAAAGGTACAAAGAATTATTGACACAACAAAAAAATTGGGTACATTTATTATTAAAACATACCCAATTCTTATTCGTTACGTGCCGGAACGCTTACTTTCCGTGGTGCTCGTCAGATACAGTTAACTTCTTACGGCCCTTTGCGCGACGAGAAGCCAGTACGCGACGACCATTCTTTGTTGCCATGCGCTCACGGAAGCCATGCTTGTTCACGCGGCGGCGATTGTGCGGCTGAAATGTTCTTTTCATTGTCCTTAATCCTTATTTTATGTTATTATTGTCGTTTTGGGCTGCAAAATTACGTAATTATTTCGAATTACGCAAATTTTTCCCAAAAAAATGTGGTTTATTACTAACGAATTAAGAAATATTTCGTACCTTTGCACCCGCTAAACGGCAATTCACATATTATAATAGAACATATTTATGATCAATTCACAAGACATCAAGAAGGGAACCGCCATCCGCATGGACGGAGCCATTTGGGTTTGCATCGACTTCCAGCACCGCAAGCCCGGTAAGGGTAACACCATTATGAACATCAAGCTGAAGAATGTCACTGACGGTCGTGTGCTGGAGCGTCGCTACAACATCGGTGAGAAGTTGGAGGACGTAGTCATTGAGCACCGCGACTATCAATATCTCTATGAAGACCAGGAAGGCCGTATCTTCATGAACAACGAGACCTTCGAGCAGATTCCCATTGCCAACGACCTCGTCATCGGTCATGAATACATGAAAGAAGGCGATACCGTTTCAGTGGTCAGCGACACCACCGACGGTACCATTCTCTATGCTGAGATGCCCGTGAAGACCGTTCTCCGCGTCACCCACTCCGAGCCCGGCATCAAGGGTGACACCGCCACCAACACCCTGAAGCCCGCTACGCTGGAGACTGGTGTGGAGGTTCGTGTTCCCCTGTTCATCAACGAGGGCGACCTCATTCAGGTTGACACCCGCGACGGCTCTTATCTGGCCCGTGCCAAGGAGTAACGCTGGGAAAAAACAGCTGTACAATTGAAGTATTCTGTCATCGTTCCTGTTTACAATCGTCCTGACGAAGTGGACGAGTTGCTTGAGAGCTTGTGTTCTCAAACGTTCAAAGACTTTGAGGTGGTGATTGTAGAGGACGGTTCCAAGACCCCCTGCAAGGATGTTTGCGAGAAGTACGCAGGCATCCTTGATTTGCATTATTACTATAAAGACAATAGCGGTCCCGGCCAGAGCCGCAACTATGGTGTGGAGCGTGCCCGAGGGGAGTATGTCATCATACTCGACTCCGACGTTGTGCTGCCCACCGGTTTCCTGCAGGCTGTCGAGCAAGAGCTGTCACCCCCCTGCGTTGCCTGGGGAGGCCCCGATGCCGCCCATCCGTCGTTCACTCCGGTACAGAAGGCTATCAGCTACTCGATGACGTCCTTCTTTACCACCGGCGGCATTCGTGGCGGCAAGGCAAAAATGGACAAGTTCTATCCCCGTTCGTTCAACATGGGCATCCGCCGCGATGTCTACCTCCAGTTAGGCGGCTTCTCAAAGATGCGCTTCGGCGAGGATATCGATTTCTCCTACCGCATCGTGGAGGCAGGCTACAAGCCGCGCCTGTTCCCTGATGCCTGGGTGTGGCATAAGCGGCGCACCGACTTCCGCAAATTCTTCCGGCAGGTGTACAACAGCGGCATAGCGCGCATCAACCTCGAGAAGCGCCATCCTGGCACCATGAAGCTGGTCCACCTGCTGCCAATGGTCTTTACCCTTGGCGTCATGGGCTGCTTGGCGGGGGCCGCCGCCTGCGCATGTTGCTGCCCCCTGCTGTCGCTGATGTTCCTGTCGCCACTCCTACTATACAGTCTTCTCATCCTCACCGACAGCAGCATCCGCAACCACAGCCTGTGGGTAGGCCTGCTGAGCATCCCCGCCGCCTTTGTCCAGCTGATGGGCTACGGCTTGGGCTTCATCGAGTCGTGGTGGAAGCGCTGCGTGCTGAAGCAGGACGAATTCACGGCCTTCGAAAAGAACTTCTACAAATAGCATGGAGAAGCTGAACATCAACCAGTGGGCCGAAGAAGACCGCCCTCGCGAAAAACTCATGCGGTTAGGGGCCGAAGCGCTGTCGAATGCTGAGCTGCTGGCCATTCTGATAGGTTCGGGCAGTACGAAGGAGAGTGCCGTAGACCTCATGAAGCGCATCATGAACGATTGCAACAACAATCTGAATACCCTGGGCAAGAAAACCATCCGTGAACTGTGCGAGTTTAATGGCATTGGCGAGGCAAAGGCCATCAGCATACTGGCAGCCTGTGAACTGGGCAAGCGGCGCCAGATGGAGAAAGCGGAAGAGCGACTTGAACTCGGCACGGCAACACGCATCTACAACTATATGCACCCCCTGATGCAGGACCTAGACGTCGAGGAATTCTGGGTATTGTTCATGAACCAGAACTTCCGCCTCATCAAGAGGTTGCGTATTGCCCACGGAGGCATCAGCGAGGTCTCTGTCGACATCCGCATTATCATGCGCGAAGCCATTCTGGCCAACACCACCATCCTTGCCGTCTGCCACAACCACCCCTCCGGCAGCCTGCGTCCCAGCCATCAGGACGACGCGCTGACCGCCAGCATCCGCAAAGCCTGCGAACTGATGCGCATCCGCTTCAGCGACCACGTCATCATCACCGATGGCAACTACTACAGCTATCATGAAAGTGGTAAACTCTAAGAGACAATGCACCTTCTATCTCCTTCTACCTCCTTTTAAATCTTATAGGTCAGCTCCACGAGAATGATCGGGAATTCTTCAATTCTTCCTTTTTTCAACTCTTCAATTCTTCCACTTTCCCTCTTGCGGCGCATATATGAAATTTGCAGCAGAAATGGCAATGCTTGCCATCACTGTCGCAAAAACATTGCATTCTTCACATTTTTTGTCTAATTTCATCTGCTGAGGGAGAATTGTCGTCGGCGTCCTTGCTACAGGCTGTGAAGGCTGTTACCATCAACAGGCTCATCAGTAGCATAACACTATCAATGATATGCTGTTTCATAATTTCATTTTGTTAATCTAATGTGAATGTACTTAGATGTAAATCTGTCCGTTATGCTTAGTCTTGCCTCTTAACAGCTGCAAAGATACTATTCATTTCCGTTTTCTTCACACAAGTTGCGTGATTATAACATTATTTTGCGCAATATCATGCTTCGGAAGAAAAACACATGAAAAATATGACGCAGTTTACTTGCAGGCTTGAAAACAAAATTGTACCTTTGCAAAGCAAACAAGAAAAGTCATGAAGATTCTAATCACGGGGGCCAGCGGATTCATTGGCTCATTCATCGTGGAAGAAGCCCTCCGGCGAGGCTTCGAGACATGGGCAGCGGTGCGGAGCAGCAGTTCGCGCCAGTATCTGACGGACGAGCGCACCCACTTCATCGAGCTGGACCTGGCGTCAGAGGAACAGCTGAAGGAACAGCTACGCCCACACCGGTTCGACTACGTGGTACATGCTGCCGGTGTCACCAAATGCCTGCACAAGCGGGACTTCCACCGCATCAACACAGAGGGCACCCAGCACCTGGTGAATGCCCTGACGAGCCTGCAGATGCCACTGCGCAGCTTTGTCTACATCAGCTCGCTCAGCATCATGGGAGCCATCCGCGAACAGCGGCCCTACACCGAAATCGTAGAGAGCGACACGCCACAGCCCAACACCGCCTACGGCAAGAGCAAGCTGGAAGCCGAGCAATGGCTGGAGACACAGCATATACCTTATATTATATTAAGGCCCACCGGTGTCTACGGACCTCGTGAGCGCGACTATTTCATGATGTTCAAGAGCATCAAGGCACACACCGACTTTGCCGTGGGCTATTGCCGGCAGGACATCACCTTTGTCTACGTCACCGACGTGGTTCAGGCCATCTTCCTGGCCCTGGAGAAAGGGAAGACGGGGCGGAAATACTTCCTCTCCGACGGCAACGTCTACCAGTCGAGCACGTTCAGCAATATGATTCGCCGTGAACTGGGCAATCCCTGGTGGATTCGCATCACTGCCCCGCTATGGTTGCTGCGCATCATCACCTTCTGCGGAGAATGCATGGGCCACCTGACGGGAAAGGTGACGGCGCTGAACAACGACAAGTATAACATCATGCGGCAGCGCAACTGGCGCTGTGACATCACGCCGGCCCGGGAGGAGCTGGGCTACGATCCACGGGTACAACTGGAAGAGGGCGTGCGCCGCAGCATCAAATGGTATCAGGAGAACGGATGGCTATAAAAGAATCTGTCAAGGCGCAACGCGGGCTGTTAGCAGCAGAATGGATCGCCATCGGCTACATGGTGCTGACACTCATCATGATGGCGGCATTATGGGACCGGCTGCCCAACCGCGACTCCATGCTATGGATGCGGGGCGAATTCCTGGTATCCACCATTGCCGCCTGGCTCGTCTACAGGTGGCATCCTTGCCGGCTGTTCATGTTCGTGCGCATCATCGTGCAGATGATATTCCTGAGCATGTGGTATCCCGACACCTATGAACTCAACCGCGTGCTGCCCAATCTCGACCATGTCTTTGCATCATGGGAGCAGTCCTTGTTCGGCTGCCAGCCCTCGCTGCTGTTCGCACAGCAGGTGCCCTACGGCTGGTTCTCGGAACTGATGTGCTTAGGCTACGTATCCTATTTTCCCCTCATGCTGCTCACCCTCCTCTATTATTTCATACAGCGGTATCATGAGTTCAGGTTGTCGGCATTCGTCATGCTCGGCTCATTCTTCATCTACTATGTCATCTTCATCCTGCTGCCCGTCACCGGACCACAGTTCTACTACTTGGCCGTTGGCACCGACCAGATAGCACAAGGCATCTTCCCCAACCTTGGCGACTGGTTCATGACACACTCCGAACGGATGGCACCTCCCGGCTGGAGCGACGGGTTCTTCTACCACCTGCTCGACCTGACCCACAATGCCGGCGAGCGCCCCACGGCAGCCTTCCCCAGCAGCCACGTCGGCATCACCACCATTCTCATGCTGTTGGCCCTGCGCACCAGAAGTCGCAGCCTCGTCGTCACCATGCTGCCCTTCTATGTACTGATGTGTTTCGCCACAGTCTATATCCATGCCCACTATGCCATCGACGTCCTGGCAGGCTTCCTCAGCGGCTGTCTGTTCTATTGGCTACTGGTTAACATCTGGAAGTCCACTCATCGAGAAACATAAAAAAAGGGACTCCGCTGAGCCCCGAACCTTGTTAACCTTAAATCTAATACTATGAAAAACACGTTGCAAAGATAGCGCATTCCTCCGTCATGTGCAAGAAACCTACAGACTTTTGTGGTGTACGGTCCACACTTTCTTGACATAAATCAACCGAAAAGAAAAATTTTGAACCGAAAATTTGGTCAGCTCGAAATAATTGCCTACCTTTGCAACCGATAGCAAGACATGCTTAAAAAGCAGGGATTCCGACAAAGAAGGGTCGGGATTCTTTATTTTTTCTGCGTCACGACCTAAACGTTGTAAGTAAAACAATAAATTGTAATAGTATGGCATACATGTCACAAGAAGGCTATGACAAGCTTATAGCCGAACTGCACCGCCTGGAAGCGGTGGAACGTCCGAAGGCCTCAGCAGCCATTGCCGAGGCCCGCGAAAAGGGCGACCTGAGTGAGAATAGTGAGTACGACGCCGCCAAGGAGGCACAGGCTCATCTGGAAGACAAAATCAACCGTCTGAAGACAACCATCAGTGAGGCCAAGGTGGTAGACACCTCACGTCTGAGTACTGACAGCGTACAGATTCTGACCAAGGTGGAAATGACCAACCTGACCACGAAGGCCAAGATGTCGTACACCATCGTCAGCGAGAACGAAGCCGACCTGCGTGCCGGCAAGATAAGCATCAAGACCCCCATTGCCCAGGGACTGCTGGGCAAGAAGGTTGGCGACGAGGTGGAAATCCAGATTCCTCGCGGCACCATCAAACTGCGCATCGAGAACATCTCGATAGCGTAAAACATCGAAGGATCGAAACTTTGAAACATCGAAGCATCGAAACAACGAAACTTCGAAATAACGAAAACAACGAAAAAAACGAAAAAAACCATGGATATTTTCAGTAAAATTGCCGCTGGCGAGATACCCAGCTACAAGTGCGCAGAAAACGACGAGTTCTATGCTTTCCTCGACATCAATCCGCTGGTGGAGGGCCACACGCTGGTGATTCCCCGCCGCGAGGTAGACTACTTCTTCGATATGGACGATGCCGAACTGGCCCGATACCAGCAGTTTGCCAAGCGTGTCGCCATAGCCATCAAGAAGGCTTTCCCCTGCAAGAAGGTGGCCCAGGTGGTGCTGGGCCTGGAGGTGGCCCATGCCCACATCCATCTCATCCCCATGCAGAGCGAGGCTGATGCCGACTTCCGTCGCGAGAAGCTGAAGCTCAGCGAAGAGCAGTTCAAGAATATTGCCGCCAAGATTCAGGCAGCCTTCAACAGTTAAAGCACGGAGCTCATGATAGGTGTCATTTTAGCAGCCGGCATGGCTAAGCGACTGCGCCCGCTGACCGACGAGCGGCCCAAATGTCTGCTGAAGGTAGGCGATCGCACCCTGTTGCAGCGCACGGTTGATGCCATGATAGCTGCCGACATTCAGGAATTTGTGGTCGTGACGGGCTATCGCGGCGAGATGATTCGCCAGTTTCTGACCGTCCACTACCCTGCCCTTGCCATCCACTTCATCGACAATACGGACTACGAGCACAACAACAATATTTTCTCGTTGTGGATGACGCGTACCTATACCGACGGCAAGGACTTCCTGCTGATGGATAGCGACATCCTGTGCGACCCAGAGGCTGTCAGGCGCATGGTGGGTCAGCCCGACACCGCCTTGGCTCTGAACCGCCACGAGTGCGGCGAAGAGGAAATCAAAATCATTGCAGACGCAGAAGGCCGCATCACCGAGTTGAGCAAGACCTGCAGCATCACCGATGCCATTGGCGAGTCGGTAGGCATTGAGCGCATCGGAGCCGACTATTCCACCGCCCTTTTCCAAGAACTGGAACAGATGATTGAGCACGAAGGACTCATCGACATCTTCTACGAGCGGGCCTTTGAGCGGCTGATTCCTCAAGGCCACTACTTCCGCGTGGTCGACACCACCGACCTCTTCTCCATTGAGTTGGATACGGTAGAAGACTTCGAGCGAGCCCAGGAGCTGATTCCCGCCGAACTGTATTAAAGAGCTAACACTTTACGATAGACATCCATCACCTGTCCGGCTACGTCCAAGCCCTCAAAGCGGCGTACGTAGTGCTGGCTGCGATGGATTCTTTCGTCTCTGTCGGCAGCGCCTTTCAGCAGACTGCTGACAGCATGGGCCATACCCTCGGCATCATCAGGCGAGACATAGAGACTGTCGGGCCCGCCAGCCTCCTCCAAACACGACCCCGTACAGGCCACCACCGGCAGCCCGCTAAGGATGGCTTCAATAATCGGAATGCCAAAGCCCTCATAGCGAGACGGATAGACGAACACCTCGGCCATCTGATAGAGGGCGGCCAGCGACTCGTCCGACACACCGCTCAACAGGTGGACGCGATGGCTATCTTGGGGAAACTGCTTCACATAGTCAGTCTGCCGCCCCACTGCCACCAGGTGAACGTCCTGCGGCAGAAAGTCCAGCGCACGGATGGCCAGCAACAGATTCTTACGGCGCTCTATGGTGCCCACGCTGAGAATGAAGCGTGACGTAAGTCCAAACTGATGGCGAGCACGAGCCAGCGCATACTCAGAAACACGTTCAGCAAACCGGGCACTGCAGCTCTGGTAAATCAAGTCTATCTTATCGGCACTCACCCCGCCCAGCTCCATGATGTCGCGCTTGGTACACTCGCTGATAGCTATGATGCGATCGGCCTCGCGGCAGGCATTCCGAAACTTCCAGGCGTAGAGCCGGACGTCCGGCCAGTGATAATATTCCGGATGGCGCAGGAAAATCAGGTCGTGTATCGTCACTACGCCTTTGATGCCGCCACGTTGCAGTCCGTGCGGCAATTCACCCGTCAGTCCGTGATACAGCTGCACACCATCACGCTGCATATCGCCGACGATACCCTTCCCGATGCGCCACAGGCTGCGCTGAAACCCCAGTGAGGCCTGCGAATAAGCAAGACTCAGCTTCGGCGAAGGGAGCAACTTGGCGCGCAGCTCGTCACGCCCCCGGTCGGGAGCATAGAGCCGAAAGTGCCAGTCGTCAGGGCACCGGGCCGCCAAGTCGTTCACCAGAGTCCGACCATAGTTGCCCAGTCCGGTGGCATTGCGCACAATGCGCTTGGCATCCATTCCTATTATCATCTCTGCCATCGGATGCAAAGGTACGAATAAGTGTGCAAAATGCCAAATTTATTTGTGCATACTTTTGCTCATTTCATTTTTTATGCTTACCTTTGTCGCCCGGAATTGACACTTTACACATACCAAACAACAATTTTATCCTATGAAATTCAAATCATTGATGATGACGATGCTGGTCATGATGTCGGCCACACTCGTATCATGTATCACAACGGACAACCCCGCAGGAGAGAGTCCGATGGGCATCAAAGCAACAGAAGTCAGCAATCTCACCCCCAACTTCATTGCCTCGGTAAGCGGCATTGAGGAAGGCCAGGAGTTTAAGTCGGGCGACACCTTCACACTGACACTCACACCCGGCTTCAACCTGTGGAGCGGCTTTGCCTCCTATCATGCCGAGCACATCCACGTCCATGTGGGCGACAAGGTCTACATGCCTGAAATCTCCCTGGGCGAAGACGAGTATCTGCAGGAAATCAAGATGGAGATTCCCGTGCCCGACAAGCCCTTTGGCGTGGTGGTGGCCTACGCCGTGCAGCAGCAACTGGACCCCAACGGCTTCACCATGCGACTGGAAGACAACGCTGACGGTGTGCAGCTGTTTGGCGTCAGCCAGGAGCAGAAGTACAAATACTTCGACTGCTATCTGCGCGTTCCCGAGGCCTACACCATCGACAAGCTCGAATACAAGATGGGCGACGGCGAGTGGCAGGCTATCACCGAGGAGTTCGGAGGCTGCATGTTCTACCGCACAGAAGTAGACAACGTCTACCAGGTATCCATTCGTCCTGACTACCAGAATGTGACGGGCGACGTAACCCTCCGGGTTGCCGGCACCCAGCACCAGCGCAGCAAGATTACCTGGAAGAACACGGAATTCATCAACACCGACGTTCCCGAAGGCTACCAGCCCAACATACTGCCCGAGAGTGCCGTTGGCGGCGAGCAGGTCATTGCCCAGTTCTACACCAAGGACGACTACTATCTGGCCGGTGCTACGGCTAACGTAGACGGTGTCACCCCCGAATGCCGCTATCGTGCATACGTGGTGTTTACCATGCCTGAGCAGGACGTGGAGATCACCCTCGACTTCAAGGAGAAGATTCCCGTCGCCTACGAAGCCAGCAGCCATATTGCCAAGGCCGAAATCTACAGCGATGGCGACATCTACTATGGCGTACCAACCGCCAAGGCCATTCCCGGCGACTATGTCTACCTGTTTGTCAGTGCCGAACCGGGCTTCAAGCCTACCAAGGCCATCAACGACCAGAACGAACAGTCAGACTTCGCCATCTACGGCGAAGGACTGGACACCTACAGCTACTATGCTCCGGTACACGTTCCCGAGAACGCCACCTCTATGACCGTCAAGGCTGAAGTCGTTGCAGCCCACCAGGTCAGTGGCAACAACGTAGTGTTCAGCGGCGGCCACAGCTTTGCCGCCGGCGAGACCGTCAGCTTCACTGTAGCAGTGCCCGCAGGTCAGAAGATTGACCAGGTGACTGCCACTGATGCCAACGGAACCAACGTACCCGTCACCATGGACGGCACCTACGGCACCTTCACCATGCCCGATGCCGACGTGACCGTAACGGTGACCTTCAAGGAAATCGACCCCAGCGAACAGGTGACCATCACGGCCATCTATGATGAGGACCAGTACAGAGTGTACTCGCAGAGTGAAGCCTACTACGGCTCCATCACCAGCGACGGCATCACCGTCCCCACGGGCACCACTCTCTACATCAGCATTCAGGACGACTATGGCGAGCCCTTCTGGGTAGGTGTCAAGATTGGCGATGACGTCCAGTACATACAGGCCCAGGAAGACGAAGACACGGGTGAATACACGTTTGGCCGCAGCTTTGTGTTCTCTGCCAACAGTGTCATCAAGGTCGGCGCTTCACAAAATGCCGTAGCATTCTGAGATTCGCCATACAGGTATGATTTACTTAGAGGATGTGTCGCTACAGGCACATCCTCTTTTTCAAAAAAAGGGGAATAAGATTTGCTTATAACAACAGAATTTCGTAAATTTGCATCCGTAATAACAAAAAACATTCAGAAGGCTATTATGAAGATACCGTTTTCGCCCCCCTATATTGACGACAGCGTCGTAAACGAAGTGACCAGCTCGCTGCGCTCAGGATGGATTACCACCGGTCCGAAGGTGAAGGCTCTGGAAGAGGAAATCAAAAAACTGACCGGCACCCATGAGGTGCTGTGCGTCAACTCATGGACCACTGGAGCCATCATGACGCTGCGCTGGCTGGGTGTCAAGCCCGGCGACGAGATCATCATCCCTGCCTACACCTACTGCGCTACGGCATTTGCCGTATTGTGGGCTGGAGCCAAGCCCGTGATGGTGGACTCAGGCGACGACTTCAACATCTCGGTAGATGCCATCCGGCAGGCCATCACGCCAAGGACGAAGGCTATTATCCCCGTGGATATTGCCGGATGGCCCTGCGACTACGGGGCCATCATGACACTGGTCAACGAACCGGAAGTGAAAGCCATGTTCAGACCGACATCACCGGTAATGGAGAAGATGGGACGCATCACGGTCATCAACGACTCAGCCCACTCCATCGGTTCCCACTACGGCGGGCGGTTCTCGGGTACGGAGACGGACATCGCCATTTTCTCGCTGCATGCCGTCAAAAACATCACCACGGCCGAGGGTGGTGCCATCTGTCTGAACATGCCTGAGCCCTTTGACAACAAACAGCTATATGCAGAACTGCGCATGAAGGCACTGAACTGTCAGACCAAGGATGCCTTCACCAAGAGCAAGGCCGGCGGCTGGCGCTACGACATCGTGGGCATGGGTATGAAGGCCAACATGGCCGACGTGAATGCTGCCATCGGTTTGGCCCAGATCCGTCAGTACGACAAACTGCTCCAAGAGCGCAAGCGCATTTTCAACGCTTACACCGAAGCCCTCAGCCAAGAGCCGTGGGCCATCACGCCGCCCATCATGAAAGACGGGCGCGAAACCTCTTACCACGTCTATGCCCTCCGCATCAAAGACATTACGGAAGAACAGCGCGACGAAATCATTGCAGAGATTTCCAAGAGCGAGGTGGCTGTCAACGTGCATTTCATTCCGCTACCCATGCTGACCCTGTTCCGCGACCTTGGCTACGACATCAAGGACTATCCGCAGGCCTACCGCAACTATGCCCACGAGATTTCGCTGCCCTGCTATCCGCAATTGAACGAGGAGATGACTGCCCACGTCGTCCAGACCGTCATCAACGCCTATCACACCGTCATCGGCTAAGCATGAGAGAAGAAGGACAAAAAATCTCGGTAGTCATCAACACCTACAATGCCCAGCAGCATCTGGAGAAGGTGTTGGAGTCGGTCAAGGACTTCGACGAGATCGTGGTGTGCGACATGGAGAGTACGGACCATACCCTTGACATTGCTAGGCGCTACGGCTGCAAGACAGTGACCTTCCCCAAGGGAGACCACAAGAGTGCCGAACCCGCCCGGACCTTCGCCATCCAGTCTGCCTCCAGCAAATGGGTGCTGGTGGTGGATGCCGACGAGATCATCACTCCCGAGCTGCGCGCCGTGCTCTATGCCGAGATAGCCAAACCGAATTGTCCCGCCGGCTACTACATTCCCCGCAAGAACCTGTTTATGAGTATGTTCGTTCGCGATTTCCATTACGACTATCAGTTGCGCTTCTTTATTCGCGAAGGAACGGAGTGGCCACCTTACGTACACACCTTCCCCACCGTGCAAGGCCGCGTAGAGAAGCTGAAGGCCGGCAACGAGGCCTGTATGCTGCACCTCATGGACGAGACGATGCATGAGTATATGGAGAAGATGAACCTTTACACCGACAACGAGGTTGAGAAGAAGCGCAATCGTGGCTATGGTGTAGGTGCACTGCTATGGCGCCCGCTCTGGCGATTCTTCAAGAAATACTTCATGGACGGCAGCTACCGCATGGGCACCCGCGGACTCATCCGGGCCGGAATGGCTGCTGTCTACCAGTTTATCCTGGTGTCAAAAATCATCGAGAAGCGGTATCGCGACTGACGAAGGAGCGCTGGTCATGATACTGCCGATAGGGCAGGTTATAATCCAGA
This sequence comes from uncultured Prevotella sp., assembly GCA_946623195.1. The sequence goes on along the minus strand of CAMOQW010000001.1, from coordinate 12,475 downwards.
TAGAAGAAATTATGCTGCCGCTGATGGTCATGGGGCGGAACCACCATGTAGTCGCCATATTTCTGGCGCAGATATTCATCATAGTGTTCAACACCCATCACTTGATGACCTTCGAACTGGAAGGGCTGCGGAGTACCCAGGACAGATTTCTTCATGATGCCTTTCACACCGTCATCATAGTCGAGCACATAGTCTGACTGCTCGTAGTCGTAGGCCAGATAGGCCGCCCGCAACTGCCGTCGGGCCCACTCATGAGTGAAGAGCCGCCGGATGAGGAGTACAGGCCACGCACTGGGACCGCGACCGTGCTTATATGGATCGCGGTGCAGGAAATAGAGCAGTTTGTCCAATGCCTTATAGCGCGCCACAGCCAAACGGCGCATCAAGGGATTGGCCGACATGCCGTCAATGGGGAACACGTCGATATAAATGCCTGCCACGTAGTCGCTGTGTTCGCGCTCTATCAGCGTAGTACTGCTGTCCACCACCTTGCCGAAACCTCCCGGGAAGGTGGCACTGGTTTCAATAGACAATGCTTCGAGCGGCTGAGGCAGCCATTCTTTGGCATGATACATCAGACGGTCGTAGTCAGGACGTGGCATACAGATGTCCATGTCATCATCCCAAGGTATAAAACCGTGATGGCGCACTGCCCCCAGCATGGTGCCCGCCCAGCAGAAGTATTTCAGATGGTACTCACGGCAGACGCTGTCTATAGCCAGCAGAATCTGCAGGATATGTTCGTGCAAGGTCTTAATATCGTATGAAGCCATTTTGTTACAGTTTTAAATAGGCTTCAAAGGTAGCACAAAATCATGAAATAGCAAAATATATTGCAAATAAATTGGCTTTTTGCACACTTATTCGTACCTTTGGCCCATGGCCGAAGGTACTTTCTTTCGACAATAAAAATAAAAAGGGTTTTATTTTGTATTGTTCTCACTTATTCGTACCTTTGCAGCCATGAATCGCAAAGTATTCCATATCGTATCCAACAAAGAATGGGGCGGCGGCGAGCAATACGTCTACGACCTGAGCCAGCGCCAACGGGCCGACGGCATCGAGGTAGGCATCTTCTGCAAACCCGTTGCTGCCATCAGTAGCAAATTCGAAGAAGCAGGCATCAGCGTGATGCCACTGTCGCTGGACGGTGCCATGGATGTCAGGAGTGCGTGGCAGATGGCTAAGGTCATCAGTCAGGCAGGCCCCTGCGCCATTCATGCCCATAACTTCAAGGATGCCTTTACGGCCTGTTATGCACGCAAGCTGAGCAGCAACAAGCAGGTACGGGTGGTGATGTGCCGCCATCTGACGCGGACGGGGAAGAACAGCCTGCTCTACCGATGGCTGTACAGCCAGTTAGACTGTCTCTGTTTTGACTCGCAGCTGTCGAGGGACATGTTTCTCAGCACCCACCCCGCCATCGACCCCGACAAGATGACCATTGTGCATACCAGCATCGTGGTTCCTGCGAACGTAAAAACCGTTGACCTGCGACGGGAGCTGGGCATTCCTGCCGACACCGTTATCGCCATGTATCACGGACGGTTAGACCCAGAGAAGGGACTTGACACACTGATGGAGGCGGCAGAAAAGGTGAAGGAGCTGGATTTCAGGCTGATACTCATCGGACGTGGCAGCGAGGCATATACCGCTCACCTGCAGCAACTCATCCGTGAGAAAGCACTCAGCCAGCAGGTGCTGTTGGCAGGTTTCCGCCATCCGGTGCTGCCATACGTGGCTGCTGCCGATTTTGGCATTCTGGCCTCAACAGTTCGCGAAGGCTGTCCCTTGTCACCTCAGGAATACATGTCACAAGGCCGCCCTGTAGTAGTGACCGACAATGGCGGACAACGGGAATACGTCGTTGACGGGAAAAACGGACTCCTGGTGCCACCGGGTGATGTCCAGTCACTGGCAGATGCCCTCCGGCGGATGATCAGCGATGCCAACCTGCGGCAGCAGTTGGGCCGACAGGCCAAGGCCGACTTCGACGACCATCTGAACTACGAACACTATTACACCCAAATCCGTCGCATCTACGAATAATGTACTATTTCATCTCCATACTCTGGCATTTGCTGTCCTACCTGCCCCTACGCATCCACTACGTGCTGAGCGACATTGTATATCTTATCCTCTATAGGATGGTAGGCTATCGTGTAAAGGTGGTAAGGGGCAATCTGGAGGCTTCGTTCCCGGAAAAGACTGAACAGGAGTTGCGGCAGATAGAGCGTCGCTTCTACCACCGACTGTGCGACTACTTTGTGGAGACGGTCAAGATGCGAACCATGAGCCGCAAGGAGATGCAGCGGAGAATGGTGTTCAAGGGTACTGGGCTGGTGAACGAATGCGTCAACGACGGCCAGTCGTGTGCCGTCTATCTAGGACATACCTTCAACTGGGAATGGATTACATCCCTCCCACTGTGGGTCACAGACAAGGCACACTGCGGACAGTTGTATCATGCCTTGGAGAATCCCACCTTTGACCGCTTGTTACTAAACCTTCGCCAACGTTGGGGAGCAGAGTGCATCGCCTTGGTAGACATTCTGCGTAAGACCGTCGAGTACAAGCGGAAACAGCAGCCCACCGTCTTTGGCTACATCGGCGACCAGGTTCCCCACTGGAACAACATCCATCACTGGTGCCAATTCCTAAACCATGACACTCCCGTCATGACGGGCACCGAACGTATCGCCATCAAGAATCATCAGGCACTGTTCTACCTGCATATCAGGCAGGTCAGGCGAGGCTATTACGAGGCTACCTTCCGCCTGATGACGCGCACACCGGAGGCGCTCAAGGAATATGAAGCCACCGACATCTATTTCCGGATGCTGGAGGAGAACATCCGCGAGCAGCCAGAACTATGGCTCTGGAGCCATAACCGCTGGAAGCGGACGCGAGAGGAGTTCAACGAACGCTTCCAGGTGGTCAACGGAAAGGTAGTACCCAGAGAGGGTATGGAATAAAGATAACAATAAGCAGACAGAGATATGATATTTGTAAAAGGCTCAGGATGGATGTGCAACAACATCCTACAGTACGGACACTTCTATGCATGGGGCAGAGAACACGGGCGGAAGACCATGTCGATGCGCTTTGCCTATAAATTCCAGTATTTCCACATCTGCAACACACCGAATCACAACTTCCTGACATACACTCTTGCCAAGTATGCAGCGAAATGGCGACTCATACCCACACTGGAGTTCAACGAGGAAGGCATGAGCACCGCAGCTCACGAACAAGTGATGCTTAGCAGGAAGCATGTTGCCGTGATTGGCTGGGAGGCGCGTTGGTACGACCTGTTCCTGAAATATAAACAGGAGATTATCGACCTATTCGCCTTCAAGGAAACCGTCGCCAGGGCCTGCGCACCTGTCTTGGCAGAGGCTACGAAAGGTTCCTGCCGCCTGGGCGTTCACATCCGTCGCGGCGACTATGCGACATGGTACGACGGCAAGTATTTCTTCTCTGACGAGGTGTTCCTGAATCTGATCAAGCAGTTTGTCACTCTACACCCCAACACCACCGTCTACATCTGCGGCAACGACCCTTCACTCGACAGACAGCGGTATGGGCGGGAACTGAGCGGGACGAAGGTGATCTTCCCAAAAGGCAATGCCGCTGAAGACCTCTTCGTGCTGTCGCAATGCGACTACCTGATGGGGCCTCCCAGCACCTTCTCGCTGACAGCGTCTATGTACCACGACACCCCACTCTACTGGATAAAGGATGCGGAAGCCCCGTTAACGGAGTCTTCCTTCGGACATTTCGACGAGATGTTCCAACACATTCTCTGATCATAATTATCTAAACCAATAGACCAGCCGCTTGTAGGCGTACTTCAACTTCCATCGGTAGTATTCAAGCGTACGAACCTGGCCGCCAATCGATGAAACGAAGGCACCATTGAAACTGCCTTGCGTAGCCAGACAAGGCTCACTCCACAGGAACTGTACCAAGCCCTTACCATAGAGGTGTACATAATAGTGGTCGACGGCAATGTCACACTGATGGGTCTTTACGTCATTCACGATGGCTTGTGCAGCCTTCTGGTTTATATAGAGGCAACCATTAAACCTAACTCTGCCATGAGGTGCTTCATAAAGCCGCTTACCACTGACTCGGCGTGAACGGGGAATAAACTGCAATGAGGAGTCTTCGTAAGAAATCAAGACTGGCTGACCGGCATAGTCACGACGACACTCCTCCATCGTCTGTTCAAAGTCATCCGCAAAATGAGGATGCAGCACGATGTCGTCTTCCATGACCAGCGCTCCTTCCAACTGATGGTCTACTATATATTGGCAGGCCAGCAGGTGCTTGATGGCACAACTCGTTGCCCCCGACTTGTTGTCCAGTTCACAGCCGGGCTGGATGTAGGTGCGTATCACCTCGTCAGTCAGTTCGCTCTTATCGTAATCGAGGATATACTCCACCTGTCCGGGCCACGACTGAAGCTGTCGCTCCATGTGCTTTTTCCTGTCGGTCAGGTGCTTGGCATGAATCACTAATACGGTAGTCATATACTTCCTTTCTTCATCAAAAAAACATCATGGTTGCAGCCGGTCCTGCGTCATACGTTCCATGTATTGCTGGATGATGGCCTTCACCTCCTGTTCCATCTCCTTGAACTTTGAACTTTGAACCTTGAACTTTGAACTTTCAAGGAGGTTATGCTGCATCAGCGAGTCGCTGAGGGCATAGACGGCCTTGGTCTGCTGTCCGTCGAACTGGAGCACATGTCCATGCTTCACATACTGGTAGATGCCGTTCAGATAGTTGACAGCCCAGGTGTCTTCAGCAGGCGTGTTCAACAAGTCGATGCCGAAGGCGAAGTAGGGCTTCTGATAGTGCAGCATCCCCATGACGGTGGGCAGTATGTCTATCTGCTGGGCTATCTTGTCGTGCATCACGCCATCGGGCCGACTGGGGTCGTATATAATAATCGGTGAACAGAAACCGCCTATGTCGGTCTGATAGAAAGCATGGTCGCTCTGGTTGGTATGGTCACTGGTCAGCACGAAGATGGTGTTCTGGAACCACGGCTGCTGGCGGGCCGTCTCGAAGAACTTACCGATGGACATATCCGTATAGCGGATGCACTTGTGAATCTCGATGCCTTCCTCCGGATAGACGGATTTATACTGCTCCGGTATCTGGTAAGGGTGATGACTGCTGGCCGTAAAGACGGCTGTCATGAAGGGTTCTTTCATCTCCGACATCTTCAGGGCATAATACTGCAGGAAAGGTTCGTCCCAGATGGCCCACATGCCGTCGAAGTCGTCATCGCCACGGAAACGCGAATCCTCATTGAAATCTTCGCGGCCATAATATTCCTGGAAACCCGTAGAACGGGCAAAGGCCATGAAGCCCATCGAACCACGCTGGGCTCCGTGGAAGAATGCCGTCTCGTAGCCTTCACCAGCCAACAGCGAGGCCAGGCCGCTGACGTGATTCATGGATGCCGGCGTCAGGAAGAAGGGTTCCACGAACATGGGGATACTGGACAGGATGCTGGGCATGCCGTCAATGCTCTTGCGACCATTGCAGAAACTGTGGCGGAAGGTGGTGCTATGGTTTACTAACGAATCAACACAGGGGGTATAACCTTTGTATTGCCCGTTCTCCAAGTCTTGGTTCAATGCCCCGATATATTCACGTCCGAAACTCTCCACGATCAGCACCACCACATTCTTCTTCGCCATCGGCACGCTGTCGTTGGGGATATGGACAGGTGAATAGACGGCAGCCATTTCCTGCTGGCTGGCATAGTATTCGGGCACCACGAAGACATCCTTGCCGATGGTTCGGTAGATGGAGAAGGGCGTGTTCAGCACAAGGGCAGCCTCGATGGGGCGGTCCACATACTGGTTGGCATTCGAGATGGTGATGGGACGCACGGCAGTGGCAAAGCCGCCCCGAATGCCAGCCACCACGAAGGGGGCAAAGGCTGCCAGCAACAACACCTGCGAGGGATACCACGTCCACCATGTGCCAACAGGAACGGCTTTGCCCAGCTTCCTGTACAACTTCCATAGCGCATACACCAGGATGACGAACAGCAGCACCAAATACCAGTGGTTGACCAGCTCGGTACCGATGACCCCCGCCAAATTGTTCTCGTTCCGGAACTCGCTGAATACCGTCGTCGTGGTACGTCGCATGGTGAAGCGGAAGTAGACGCAGTCGGCCAGGTTGATGGCCAAGGCTACTGCATTGACCACCACATAGATCCACTGGGCCAGCCGTCGCCAGGGGGTCAGCAGGAGAATGGCTATATAGGGTATGTGGGTCACCAGAATAGCCGACGTGTCGAACACCAGGCCACCTCGCAGCATTTCCATCAGATGCGGCCATTCCAGATGTCCTTCGTAGAAAGAATAGTTCGACACCAAGAACACCAGACGCGCTATGAAATACACCACATAGGCCAGCAACAGGTTGCAAAGCACTGTGGCCAACGGCCTGAAATACGGAATGAACTTCTTGACTTTCATCATCAGTATTATCGTTTCTCTCCCATTTTACTTAAATCCTCTGAGGCCATCTGCAGGATGCCCTTTGCAGTCTGAGCCAGTCGTTCAGCGTCCTGGGACGTCTTCGCTGTAATCCGTTCTGTCGTCAGGTCGTAGAGCATGAAACCGGTACTGTCTACCATCGAGATGCCATTGTTGAACATGTGGACGGCAAAGGGATAGCGATAGCTGCCGCTGGTGACATCGCGGCTGAAGCGATAGTCGGCATGACTGATGCCCATCTGACCCAAGAGGGTAGCGGGGAAGTCGCTTTGGTTACAGATCATGTCCAGCTTCCTGGGTTGCTTGACAGCCCCACCGGTCCATATCATCGGAATACGGTTGCGGTCAGGATGCTGCTCGTTATATTCATTGAAGTCGCTGCTGTGGTCGGGCATGAAGACGATGAGCAGATTGTCCCATTGCTTCGACTGCTTCATGTCGCTGAGAAAAGCCCCGATGCAATCATCCACATAGGAAAAGCCGTTGTACTGCCTTTCCTTATACTTGCTGACAGGCACATCCCAGGGCTCATGGCTGCTCAGGGTGGAAAAGCCTATCAAGAACGGCTTGCCGTCATCATGCTGCCGGACCAACCGGCTCAGGGTCTTGAAGGTAATATCATCCCGGACGCCCCATTTCGAAGTCGCCTGTTCTTCCTGCGTGTAGTCTTGCTTCCAGTGCAGCTGTTGGAAACCCGTACTGATCAGGTAGCCCTTCATCTTGGTGAAGTTGATGTCGCCGCCATAAAGATAGTCGGTAGCATAGCCCTCACGCTGCAGGCTGCGGGCTATGCCTGGCAGGCTGCCCACCCGACTGGACATCTTCATGACCGACATCGTGGGGAAAGACATGTAGCCGCTGAGCGCACACACCGTCCCCCGATCCGTGCGGTAGCTGTTGCCGTAGCAGTTGGTGAAGTCGACTCCTTCAGCAGCCGCCTGGCGAAGATGGGGCATCACATTCAGAAACATGCTGCCGCAACTCTCCAGCAGGATGACCACCACGTCAGGCCGGCGGGTCGTCAAGAGGGTGTCGCCCGGAATGCTCTCACTATCATAGAGCGACCGGGTCAGCTCCTGCACCTCCGTCTGGCTGTAGAAGTCGTAGAGTCTTACATCGTCAACCGTATTCTCGAAGGAGGCAAAGAAGGAGAACACCGGATTGACGGCGGAATGGTTCAAGAACTGGTTCTGCGAATAATACACCTGTCCGACATTGGTCGTCGACTCATCTATGCCTCCTCTGATGCCGATGACTATCAGGGGAATCATCAGAACGGCAACGACGGTGGCTGCAATACGATGATCAGCAGCAGGAAAAACCGGAGTCTGTCTGTCGTAGAGCCAATAGATGACGGCACTGCAGACGACCACACAGACCAACCGGACCAGGACGTATCCGGTACTCACACTGGCCATCGCCTCCGTTGGTGTCTCTAAGTAGGAGAGGCACGAAGCATCTAACTTAAACTGCCAGAACTCATAGAGGCTCGTATCAGCGACGAAAGCCAATGAAAGCAGAAGAGACACCATGACATAGTAAGCCCTGAATATCCACTTGGCAATGCCCACCCACAGCGATGCTGCCACCAACAAGAAGGGAACAGCCAGCAGATAGAGCGACATGCTGAAGTCTAAGGACAATCCGTGAAGCACCACTTGCCAGAAATCAGCCAAGGAGAGGTCATGGCCTGCACGGTTGTAGTACATGAATGCACCCTTGGCAGCCACAAACAGCATTACCGTGACTACGTAAAACTTCAACAGATAGGACGCCCTTTGCCTCATAAGCTCTGCATGTCGTTGAGTTTCTTGTAGTGACCGTCTATAGCCAGCAACTCCTCATGGGTGCCGCGCTCCACAATCTGTCCTTCGTGCAAGACACAGATCTCGTCGGCATTCTTGATGGTAGACAGCCGGTGGGCAATAGCTACGGTGGTGCGTGTCTTCATCAGCCGCTCCAGGGCATCCTGCACCAGACGTTCGCTTTCTGTGTCGAGTGCCGAGGTGGCCTCGTCGAGAATCAGGATAGGCGGATTCTTCAGGATGGCACGGGCTATCGAGACGCGCTGGCGCTGACCGCCCGAGAGTCGGCCGCCCCGGTCGCCGATGTTGGTATCAAACTGGTGTTCCGACTGCATGATGAAGTCGTAGGCATTAGCAATCTTGGCAGCCTCGGCTATCTGCTCGTCGGTGGCATTGTCGACGCCAAACGCGATGTTGTTGCGGAAGGTGTCGTTGAACAGGATGGCCTCCTGGTTCACGTTGCCGATGAGTTGGCGCAGGTCGTTAATGCCCAGGTCTTTCACGTTGATGCCGTCGATGAGCACCTCGCCCTCCTGCACGTCATAATAGCGGGGTATCAGGTCGACCAGTGTCGACTTGCCCGACCCCGACTGCCCCACGATGGCTATGGTCTTGCCATTGGGGATGATGAGGTTGATGTGGCGCAACACCCATTGGTCGGCATACTTGAACGACACATCACGGAATTCTATCTGGTGTCTGAACGACGAGATATGCTTGGGCTGCAAGGGTTCCCGGATGGTGTTCTCTGCCTTCAGTATCTTGTCGATGCGCTCCATCGAGGCCAGTCCCTTGGGAATGCTGTAGCCCGCCTTCGAGAAGTCTTTCAGCGGATTGATGATGCTGTAGAGCATCACCATATAGTAGATGAAGATAGGTCCGGAAAGCGTGTGGTTGTTCAGCACCAGCACACCGCCAAACCAGAGCACCACGACAATCATGATGGTTCCAAGAAACTCACTCATAGGATGTGCCAGGACCTGACGTGACAGCACCCGCATGAGATTCGTCCGGTAGGCTGAGTTCACGGCATCAAAGCGGCGGTTCATCTTCTCTTCGGCAATGAAGGCCTTGATGATGCGCAGACCGCCCAGCGTCTCCTCCACCTGACTCATCGTGTCGCTCCACAGCGCCTGGGCCTTGATGCTGTCTTGCTTCAACTTGCGCCCCACGTAACCCATCAGCCAGCCCATGACGGGGACGATGGTCAGCGTGAAGAGTGTCAGTTGCCACGAGATAAACAGCAGGGCGGCGAAATAGCTGACGATGAGGATGGGATTCTTGAACATCATCTCCAGCGAGGCCATGATGGAATGCTCCACCTCGTCCACGTCGCCGCTCATGCGGGCAATGATGTCACCCTTGCGTTCTTCGCTGAAGAAGCCCATAGGCAGCGATGTTATCTTCCGGTAGAGCTGGTTGCGCATATCGCGTACCACTCCCGTACGAATGGGTAGAATGCTGACGGCAGCCAGATAGTAGACACCAGTCTTCAGGAAAGTGGTGGCGGCCAGAAACAGTCCTATCAGCAGCAGTGTCGTGGTCTGACCCCACTGGGCTATCAGTCCGTTCACATAGTAGTTCATGTTATTCATCAGAACCTCCTGAATGTTCCCCCAGTCCCATGCCATCAGACTCGTTGCCGTCTCTGCATCACTGGTCTGAAACAGAATCTGCAGGATGGGTATCAGGGCAGCAAACGAGAAGATGTTCAGCACAGCCGACAGGATGTTGAACACCACCGACAGCACCAGGTATCTCTTGTAGGGCGGCACAAAGCGCCGCAGCACGTTCAGGAACTCTTTCATGCTTCTTCTCCGAATAAGGTGGCACTGGTACTGTTTGTGATCCTCACCCGTACCGTTTCTCCTATATGGTGGCTGCCCTTATCGAACACCACCATCTTGTTTTGCTCGGTACGCCCGCAGAGCTGCTCACGGCTACGCTTCGAGAAGCCTTCCACCAACACGTCGAACTCCCTGCCCTCGTCCTTCTTGTTCTGCTGCGCCGAGATTTCCGTCTGCAGTTGTATCAACTCTTCCAGCCGGCGAATCTTTTCGGCCTCGGGCACGTTGTCGGGCAGATGCTTCGAGGCGTAGGTGCCAGGGCGCTCCGAATACTTGAACATGAAAGCAGAGTCGTAGCCCACCTCGCGCATCAGGCTCAGGCTGAGTTGATGGTCCTCCTCGGTTTCGGAGTGGTAGCCCACGAAGATGTCTGTGGAAAGTCCGCAGTCAGGGATGATACGGCGAATGGCTTCTACCCTGCCCATATACCATTCACGGGTGTACTTGCGGTTCATCAGCTTCAGTATGCGGTCAGAACCGCTCTGCACGGGCAGGTGGATGTGCCTGCAGACGTTGGGCATCTCAGCAATAACGTGCAGTGTCTCGTCACTCATATCCTTAGGATGCGAGGTGGTGAAGCGTACACGCATCTGCGGGGCCTCCAGGGCCACCCGGCGCAGCAGGTCTGGAAAATCCAGATGATCCGAATTACCCGGATTACCCGTAAAATGGTAGCTGTTCACATTCTGTCCCAGCAGCGTCACCTCCTTGAAGCCGCGGTCCCTTAGGTCGCGCACTTCCCGCAGAATGCTCTCCACATCCCGGCTGCGCTCACGGCCTCGGGTATAGGGCACGATGCAGTAGTGGCAGAAGTTGTTGCAGCCGCGCATGATGCTGACGTAGCCGCCTATTTTATGTCCCAGTCCTATACGCTGGGGCACTACATCCTTATAAGTCTCCGACTGAGACAGTTCAATGTTGATGGCCTTATGGCCCGTCTCAGCCTGAGCGATCAGGTCGGGCAACGACAGGTAGGCATCAGGACCTGCCACCAGGTCGCAATGGTGGTTTTCCAGCAGGTCGTCTTTCACCCGTTCAGCCATGCAGCCCAGGACACCAATGATCAGCGGACGCTTGCGCTTGATGGCAGCCAGTGCGTCCAGTCGGTGATAGATTTTCTGCTCGGCATTGTCGCGCACCGAACAGGTGTTCAGGAATACGGCATCGGCAGCGTCCAGCGTCTCGGCAGACTCATAGCCCGCCATCTGCATCACGCTGGCTACCACCTCCGAGTCGGCCACATTCATCTGGCAACCGTAGGTCTCTATATACAGTTTCTTCATTTATTTTATGCGTTTACGGCTGCAAAGTTACAACTTTTTTTCGTATCTTTGCACCCGCTACAATAAAAAAGAACTATGGAACTGATAAAGAACAAGGAATTTGGCGGTGAACGCCCGCTGTTCACCATCCACGACACAAGACTGGAAAACATCACTATCACCGATGGTGAGAGCGGCATCAAGCAATGCCAAAACATCGAAGCTAAAGACTGCCGCTTCTATGGCAAATACCCTTGGTGGCACGTAGATGGCGCACTCATCGAGGACTGCTACTTCGCCCTGGATTCGCGCTCAGCCATTTGGTACACCAACGACCTGGTGATGCGCCGCTGCCGCATAGACGCCCCGAAATTCTTCCGCGAGATGAAGAACGTCGAACTGGAGGATGTGAAGATTTGCGATGCCGACGAAACCTTCTGGCGCGTTGATGGACTACGGCTGAAGAACGTCTGTCTGCATGGCGGCACCTATCCCTTCATGTTCTCCCGCAACATCTATGTGGACGGACTGGACAGCGATGCCAAATACGTGTTCCAGTACTGCAAGAACGTGGAAGTCCACAATGCCAAGATACTGACCAAGGACTCTTTCTGGGAGTGCGAGAACGTGACGGTGTACGACTCGGAGCTTGACGGCGAGTACCTGGCCTGGCACTCCAAGAATGTACGCCTTGTCAACTGCCACCTGGCTGGTGAGCAGCTGTTGTGCTACACGGAGAACCTCGTACTGGAGAACTGCACCTTCGACAAAGCCTGCGACCGCGTGTTTGAATACTCCACAGTGGAAGCCGACATCCGCGGACACATCGAGAACATCAAGAACCCGACGAGCGGACACATCGTAGCCGACAGCATCGGCTCGATTACCATCGACCAGAATGTGCGCCAGCCGAATGACTGCGTTATAGAGGTGAGAGGTAAGAAGTGAGAGGTAAGAAGTGAGAGGTAAGAGGTATGAGGTAAGAGGTATGAGTTGAGAGTTATGAAATATAATTTCGACGAAATCATTGA